>NC_015737.1:2525833-2832500 GCF_000270305.1 Clostridium sp. SY8519
AATCGGCGAGGTGACATAGTCTGTCGCCATAAAGAATGCACCCAGCATCAGGCCGCCGCCGCATAACTCAGATACTACAAAAGTTCCGAAATCACCGGTGGTAAGGTGTCCGCCAAACAGGACGATAAATACTACAAACGCAATAATATAGGAAGCCGGGATCCGAAGATCAATGACTCCCATGGCGATCAGGAACGCCGCGCCGATCAGCAGGCAGATGACAGAAGTCTCGCCGATGGTACCTGCGGTTTTGCCCAGAAACATATCCAGGGTGTTCACAGATTCGCCGCTGCGGATCAGGGCCAGCGGAGTGGCTCCGGTATAGGTATCGGTCTGGAAATTGCTCATCTGGCTGGTAAAGGACAGCAGAAGGAAACACCGGGCACCCAGTGCCGGGTTCATAAAGTTCTGGCCCAGACCGCCGAACAGGCATTTTACAACAATGATTGCAAACGCACCGCCAAACAGGGCAATCCACCAGGGGAGCGTGCTCGGGAAGTTCAGTGCGAGAAGCAAACCGGTTACAACAGCCGAAAGATCTCCGACTGTATTCTTCCGATGGGTGATTTTATCAAAAATCCATTCGGATACAACTGCTGCTGCAATTGTTAATACAATAAGAATCAGCGCCCGGTATCCAAAATTGAAAATACCGAAAACCGATGCAGGCAAAAGAGAAATGATGACATACAGCATAATCCGTTGTGTATTGTCTTTTGCTCTCACATGCGGGGATGACGCCACATTATACATGTTACTCACAAATTCCACCTCTTTCTCTTATGCTTTTTTCTTCCGCTTTTCAGCGATTACGGATTTCTTCATGGCACGGATTGACTGTGCCAGGTTGCGCTTCGCCGGGCAGATGAAACTGCAGCTGCCGCACTCGACACACTCCAGACCATTCCATTCTTCAAACAGTTCCGGACGGTCATTTTCCGAATAATCCGCCAGCCGGGACGGAACAATCCGTGAAGGACAGACTTCCACACACCGGCCGCAGTTAATGCAGGCGGAAGTTTCGCATGCGGATACCTGGTCCTTGCACATGCACAGAAGCGCGGAGGAGGTCTTGGTAACCGGGAAATCAGTGGTCAGAACCGCAAAGCCCATCATAGGGCCGCCGGAAATCACTTTTTCCGGTTCCTGACGGAATCCGCCGGCAGCGGCGATCAGTTCATTGAAATTGGTACCGGTAGGGCAAAGGAAGTTGCCCGGTTCCGCAATCGCGTCACCGGTAATGGTAACCATACGTTCCATCAGAGGACGTCCTTCTTTTACCGCCTGATGGATAGCCACCAGTGTTTCTGTATTGTCTACAATACAGCCGGCATCTGCCGGGAGCATGGTAGAATTAATCGCTCTTCCGGTAGTGGCAAAGATCAGCTGACGCTCAGATCCCTGCGGATATTTGGTGCGAAGCGCCATCACTTCCATCTTCGGTTCGTTCTTCGTCATTTCCTGAAGTTTCAGGATGGCGTCTTTCTTATTGTCTTCAATCGCAAAGATGCCCTTTGCGCCGTCAAACAATGAAAGAACGATACGCATACCGTCAATCAGTTTTTCCGGATAGTCCATCATACGCTTGTAATCCGCGGTGATATACGGCTCGCACTCGGCGCAGTTGGCGATGATGTAGTCAATTTTGTCCGGTTCTTTCGGAGAAAGTTTTACATGAGTAGGGAATCCTGCTCCGCCCATGCCGACAATACCGGCATCCTGAATTTTTTTGATGATTTCCTCTTTGGTTAATGCGGATGGATCTTCCACCGGAGTGAATTCTGCCTCAGTAAACTGTCCATCGTTCTCCACAATAATGGAATCCACCATATCACCTACGGCAACACGATGTTTTTCAATGGATTTGACTGTACCGGAAGCTGATGCATAAATCGGAGCGGATACAAATCCGCCTGCTTCTGCGATAAGCTGTCCGCGCAGAATCTGATCTCCCTTTTTCACAACGGGCTTCGCCGGAGCACCTATATGCTGGGACAAAGGATATACCAGGTCGCCGGATGGTTTGAATTCCACCACAGGCCGATCCTTGGACAGCTCTTTGCCATCATATGGATGAACCCCGCCCTTGAATGTGCGTAGACTCATTTTCGTTCAACCCTTCTTTCTTTTTCTCTCTTGAAATGTTACACTTAATAGCAATATTTCCGTAGTATTATACCACATATTGCACAAATAATACTCAAAAAAAAAAGAATATAGGAATTAAATTTAATGCAATCTTCAGAAAGTTTATGGGTGTTTTATTATGACAGAATTTAGATATAATTATAATAAAAGGGATATTTTGGCACCTGCACGGCAGTTTATCACCGATCATCTTCTGGTTCTGGATATCGAAACCACCGGATTGTCTCCAAATAAAAACATGATATACTGTATCGGTCTCGGCTATCAGGACGAAGGCCGTATTCAGGTTCATCAGCTCTTTGCGGAAACTCTGGAAGAAGAAGCGGAGATTCTCTCCCGGCTGAATCAAATCAGCCGCCGGTTTTCCCAGGTACTGACCTTTAACGGCACCACCTTTGACCTGCCGTTTCTGCGCAGGCGATCTGCTTTCCACGGCATTTCCTGCGGAATCGACCATCTGCGTTCCCTGGATCTCTACCGGGAGGCGATGCGCATCCGGCGCATATTTCCAATGCGGGAATACCGGCAGAAATCCTTTGAACAGTTCCTTGGGATGCAGCGGGAAGATACCATGGACGGCGGAGCCCTGATTCCCGTATTCAGGCGCTATACGCGTCAGCATCAGCCGGAAGATCTCCATCTGCTGCGCATCCACAACCAGGAAGATGTCTATGGCCTGTTTCCCCTGCTCTCGCTGCTGGCATACAACCGTCTGGTGGAACAGGGCGCCTTTCAGATCGCGGAAGCAGGCATGACCCGTGAGGAACACCCCAGGCTTTCTGTGCGGATCCGCCTGGACCATGAACTGCCGGTATCCCTTCAGCTTCTGACCGAAGCCTCCGGCGGCGCTTTTTTGAAGAATACCGACGGCCTGCTGGAATTCCCGGTGCATCACGGTGTGCTGCGCCACTATTTTCCGGATTACAGAAACTATTACTATCTTCCGGAAGAAGACACCGTAATTCACAAAAGCATCGGAAAATATGTGGATTCCGCCCATCGAAGCAAAGCAACACGGGAAAACTGTTTCCTTTCCACAGAGACGGACTACCTGCAGCTGAAGAGGTTCCGGAAGGATTCCTTTTTGAAACGTTCCCTGAAGGACAAAGACACCTATATCGATCTGACCCCCTGGAAAGAATCCCTGCAGTCCGGAATCGCCGGCCTTCCTGCCGATGCGGATCCGGCGTTTACAGATCTTTTGAACCGGGTCATCTGCCACTGGCTGTCTGAATACCCGGAGCCTTAACCGATACATAATCGTAAGAAATTCAAAAAGAGACAGTCCGTAATGGACTGTCTCTCATTCTTTTTCCCACAGGAAGTCGGATTACTCTTCTTCCGCTTCTTCCGGCTCGTCTTTCATCAGTGCTTTCATGCTTAAGCTGATCTTGCGCTCGTCTTCGTTGAAATCAACGATCTTCGCTTCGATCTCCTGGCCTACAGAAAGTACGTCAGACGGTTTGTTGACATGATCTCTGGAAATCTGAGATACATGCAGCAGCGCGTCAACACCCGGTGTCAGTTCTACAAATGCACCAAAGTCTGTCATACGGGCTACTTTACCTGTTACAATATTGCCTGCCGCAAATTTCTCCGCTGCGTTGTTCCACGGATTCTCCTCCGGGAATTTTGCGCTCAGGGCGATCTTGGTGTCACGGATATCTTTGATCATGACTTTCACTTTGTCGCCGTTTTTGTAAATCTTGCGCGGGTTATCCACACGGCCCCAGGACATCTCGGAAATATGAAGCAGTCCGTCTGCGCCGCCCAGATCAATGAACGCACCGAAATCTGTAATATTCTTAACGGTACCTTCCATCACGTCGCCTACATGGATCTTCTCCAGAAGCTCTTTCTGCTTCTCAGCTTTCTCCTTCAGGATCAGCTGCTTGCGGTCGCCGATGATTCTTCTCTTGCGCGGGTTGAACTCTGTAATAATGAACTCAATCTCCTGACCGTCATATTTGTTCAGGTCTTTCTCATAGATGTCGGAAATCAGGCTGGCCGGAATAAATACTTTGGTTTCGTCTGCTTCTGCGATCAGGCCGCCGGAACGTACCTGTGTAACAACACCTTTGACAACTTCGCCTGCTTCTGCTGCTTCCCGCAGTTTTTCGCTGCACTTTTCAGCATCCAGACGTTTTTTGGAAAGGATTACCTGACCTTCGCCGTCATTTACTTTGACAACTTTGGCTTCCAGGGTATCTCCTTCCTTCACAACGGTAGTAAGATCAAGGTTTGCATCATTGGAATATTCATTGCGAGAAATGATTCCGTCTGATTTATAGCCGATATTTAACGCTATTTCATCTGGTTTTACAGCAATGACAGTACCTTCGACTACATCTCCGTTCTTAATTGTTTTAAATGATTCGAATTCATCAAGCATTTGTTCAAAACTTTTCTCTGACATGTAATTTTGAACCTCCTCTATAATATAGTTTGGGGTCGAAGCCCCTGCAGTAATACCTACGTAGCCGAAACAGTCAAAGTCAATCTCTCGCAAATCTGCTTTTGTCTGTATGAAGTAAGTATTCTCACAGTGCTCCGCACAGATCTCCTTCAGCTTGCGTGAATTGGAACTGGACGGATCACCTATCACAATCATAGCGTCTGCCTTCTCCGAAAGCTTCCGGGCAGCGTCCTGACGTTCCCGAGTGGCAGAGCATATCGTATTATGAACTTCTATATCATAACCTTTTTCGGCAATAATTTCAACTAATTCTTTGAAAATTGTGGAATTACTTGTTGTTTGTGCCACAACACACAGTTTTCGGTTTCCGGAACAGGAAAAATTCTCCGCTTCTTCCCTGCTGCTGAGGACAATCGGTTCCCTGTCGCCGCACCAGCCGCAGATCCCTTCCACTTCCGGATGCCCCGCATTGCCGATAATCACCACCTGCCGGCCGGCTGCGTCTGCCTCCTGCACAATCCGGTGAATATTCCGGACAAAGGGACAGGTTCCGTCAATGACTTCACATCCCGTCTGTTCCAGCGCCTCTTTTTCTCTCCTGGTAATCCCGTGGGACCTGATGATCACCACAGCATCCGGTCTGCCCGCCAGCTCTTCCGGCCGGTGAATCACCTGTACGCCTGCGGCTTCCAGCCGTTTTACCACCTGGGCATTGTGAATCATGGGGCCGTAGGTAAAGACTTTTTTTCCGGTTTTCGCGGCCTGTACCCGCACAGCTGTCATGGCCCGTTTTACCCCGAAGCAGAATCCTGCCTTTTGCGCTAATTCGACTCTCATTTCCTGACGGATTCCTTTCCCTGTCCCTCCGTCTGAAGTCCTGCTTTTTCCGCCAGCGCGCGGATGCAGGTGACCACTTCCTCAATGGACATATCCGATGAGTCCACGAGAACTGCGTCTTCTGCCTGTTTTAAGGGGGAAATCTCCCGGGTCATATCCGCCCGGTCCCTGGCTGCGATATCCTGTTCGATTTCTTCCAGACTGCAGGTTTCTCCCTTTTCCACCAGTTCTTTGTAACGGCGCATTCCTCTGGTATGCACACTGGCCGTCAGATAGATTTTGAGCTGAGCATCCGGAAGCACGCAGGTTCCGATATCCCTGCCGTCCATAATCACATCATTGGCAGCTGCGATTTCCTGCTGGGTGCGCAGCAGTTTGCTTCTTACAAAATCATAACCGCTGGTACCGGAAGCCATTTTTCCGACTTCTTCCGCCCGGATTTTATCAGAGATATCCCTGCCGTTCAGAAGCACTTTCTGTCTGCCGTCCTCATAAGCCAGCGCCACACGCACGTTTCCGCATTCTTTCTGAACCGCGTCCCGGTCATCCGCCGCGATACCCGCAGTCAGAAAATCGTATGCCAGCGCGCGGTAAAGCGCCCCGGTATCCACATACAGAAACCCCAGGTCTTCTGCCAGCGTTCTTGCGATTGTACTTTTGCCTGCGCCCGCAGGCCCGTCGATTGCGATATTAAAGCCCATTCTTACTTCCTTTCTGCTATACTGCTTCCTGCAAGATGTCCGGTAGACCAGGCAATCTGCAGATTAAATCCTCCGGTAACCGCATCCGTGTCCAGCATTTCCCCCGTCAGATACAAGCCGGGTACCAGGCGGGATTCCATCGTGGAGGGATCCACTTCTTTTACCGATACCCCGCCCCGGGTAACAATTGCCTCCCGAAACCCGCGAAGGCCTGTAATGGTACCGGGGAAAGCCTGGATCAGTTCTGCCAGACGGCGCCGCTCTTCCCGGGTAACGGCATTCACTTTCTTGTCTTCCGGAATCCCGGAAAGACGGATGATCACCGGAATCAGTTTGGAAGGCAGCAGATGGTTCAGGGAATTGCCGAACTTTCTGTTTGCCTGCCCGGAAAAATCTCTTAAAATCCTGTGATCCAGGGTTTCCCGATCCAGGGCCGGCTTCAGGTTGATCCGAAATGACAGCTCTTCTTTCAGCGCCCGGTCCGGGAGAAGACTGGAGGCCCGCAGCACCAGCGGTCCGGTGATCCCGAAATGGGTAAACATCAGCTCGCCGAACTCTTCAAACAGGCAGCGGTTTTTCTGCCAGACTGTCAGCTCTACGTTGCGCAGCGAAAGTCCCTGGAGTTCCCGGATGTAGGGTTCTTTCGTTTCCATCGGAACCAGGGAAGGCCGGAGCTCGGTTACCCTGTGTCCCAGTTTTTTCACCAGACGGAAGCCGCTTCCGTCAGATCCGGTGGAAGGATAGGACATGCCGCCGGTGGCCAGTATCACTGCTTCGGCTGCCAGGTCCTTTTTCTGTCGCCGGGGATCGCGGATTCTCACACCGGACACCTTTCCGTCCGCCGTCAGTATTTCTGTCACTTCTGTGTTCAGACAGACCTGCACTCCCGTTTCCTTCAGTCCCCGGTTCAGGGCCCTGATAATGTCCGAAGCATGGTCGGACCGGGGAAAAACCCGTTCGCCCCGTTCTGTCTTCAGCGGCGTCCCATGTGCTTCAAACCACTGCATAACTGCCTGATTGTCAAAAGAGTATACCGCACTGTAGAGAAACTTTTCATTTCTTGATACATGGGAAAAGAAATCGGATGTCTCACAGGCATTGGTCACATTACAGCGCCCTTTTCCGGTAATATATATTTTTTTCCCGGTTTTTTCCGTATGTTCCAGCAGGGTCACCCGGTTCCCGGCTTCTGCGGCGGAAATCGCCGCCATCATTCCGGCGGCCCCTCCTCCGACTACAAGTACCTCTGTCATATTCCTCCTAGATATCCAGCGTGATCTGCGCTTCCCTTGCGGCTTCTTCCTTAAATTCCTCAATTTTTTCCTGGGAAATCTGCGGAAGGTCATCGGTGGAATGTACCGAGAAGCAGCGCAGAAATTCTTCTGTGGTGCCGAACAGCAATGGTTTGCCCGGTGCGTCCAGGCGTCCCAGCTCCTTAATCAGACCGTATTCCAGAAGCTTATTGATGGAATGGGCGCAGGACACGCCCCGGATCCGCTCGATTTCCGCCCTGGTAACCGGCTGTTTGTATGCAATGATTGACAGGGTTTCCAGGATTACATCCGTCAGGATCTGCTGTTTCGGCTGTCTTGCGATCCGTATCAGATATTCGTAGAGTTCCGGCTTGGTGCACAGCTGATAGGATCCGTCCAGCTCGATGATCTGGATTCCGCTGTCTGCCCGGCTGTATTTATCCTTCAGGCCGGAAACCACGCGGACCACATCTTCCCGGCTGATGCCCGCTGCATGGGCCAGGGCCTCTGCCGACACAGAGTCTCCCATGGAAAACAATATGGCCTCAATGGCAGCCTCACACTCTTTGGGGTTCATGATCCGCCTCCTTCCGTCTTTCGTCCGGAACCTTTGATTCAATCAGAATATCATCAAACAGATGCTCCTGACGGACTGCGATCAGTCCGGATTTCATCAGTTCCAGGACTGCCAGAAACGTAACAATCACCTCTGCTTTGGAGTGCTGCTTCTGCAGCAGATTCCGAAAACTGAACTGATGATGCGCAGCCGCGTACTTTTTCAGAAAATCTGTCCGGTCTTCGATGGATACTTCTTCTTTGCGGATTCTGCCGAATCCGGACCGTACCGGATCGATCTTATCCGCCTGCCTGCGCATTACCGAGAGAAAAATCTCATGGAGTCGGTTCATATCATAGCCGGCAGTCAGCTGCTCCAGATCCAGCGGCTCTTCATAGGAAACCACTGCTTCCGGCAGATGACGGCGGCGGTAGATCACTTTTCCGGCGTCCAGCTGACGGTCCTTCAATACCATGGACATGTATTTATACATCTTATACTGCAGCAGCTGTTCCACCAGTTCCGCCCTGGGATCCGTCTCTTCTTCCCCCTCCTCTTCTTCCTTGTCGGGAAGCAGCATACGGGCCTTGATATCCAGCAGGGTGGCAGCCATCACAAGAAAGGAACTCATGGAATCCAGGTCTTCCCGATCCATCTGTTCCAGATAGTCCAGATACTGGTCGGCGATCACCGCAATCGGAATATCATAGATATCCACCTTGTTTTTCTCAATCAGATGCAGAAGAAGGTCAAGGGGTCCCTCAAAAGCCTCCAGCTTCACGTTCAGTTCCACTTTTTCTCTCCTTTCCCCATGCGCGGTCGCTCCTTCTGATCTTCTCGTGTTCCGGTCTGTCTGTTTTTCCCCTTACGCGGATAAGCGGACACTTACATGCCCGCTTATCCTTCTTTCTTCTGTTCTGTCAGAAATATCTTCCGGGGGACTATTTTACGTCTTTCATGCTGAAACTGATCCGTCCCATTTTATCCTTGCCCAGGCATACCACTTTCACGTGATCTCCCAGGGTCAGGACATCCTCCACATGATTGATCCGATGATCCGCGATCTTGGAAATATGAACCAGGCCTTCTTTGCCGGGAGCAAATTCAATGAACGCGCCGAATTCCTTAATGGAAACCACCGTTCCTTCCAGGATCTGGCCTTTTTCAAAATCGGTCACAATGATATGGATCAGTTCTTTTGCCCGTTCCATGCCTGCCGGATCCACACCGCAGATGGATACGACACCGTCATCATTGATATCGATCTTGACACCGGTTTCATCAATAATCGCGTTGATGACTTTTCCCTGTTTGCCGACCACATCACCGATCTTGGAAGGATCGATCTGCATGGTGATAATCTTGGGCGCATACTGGCTGAGTTCTTTCCGCGGCTCACGGATGCAGGGCTCCATCACATTGGTCAGAATATACTCACGCGCGGCGCGGGTACGGGCAATGGCTTCCTCCACAATGGGGCGGGTCAGGCCATGGATTTTAATATCCATCTGGATGGCTGTGATACCGTCATGTGTGCCGGCCACCTTAAAGTCCATATCGCCGAAGAAATCTTCCAGCCCCTGGATATCTGTCAGCACCAGATAATCATCATCGGTTTCACCGGTGACCAGACCGCAGGAAATACCGGCTACCGGTTTGCGGATCGGCACGCCGGCTGCCATAAGGGACATGGTGGAGGCGCAGATACTTGCCTGGGATGTGGAGCCGTTGGACTCAAAGGTCTCCGATACCAGACGGATGGCATACGGGAATTCCTCTTCCGGCGGAAGCACCGGTACAAGCGCCCGCTCTGCCAGTGCGCCATGGCCGATTTCCCGGCGTCCCGGTCCGCGGGAGGGCTTTGTTTCACCCACAGAATAAGACGGGAAATTATACTGATGCAGATACCGTTTGGAGGTGATGTTTTCATCCAGTCCGTCCACGCGCTGGGATTCGGAAAGGGGTGCCAGGGTGGTTACCGTGCAAATCTGTGTCTGTCCTCTGGTAAACATGGCAGATCCATGGACACGGGGAATCAGATCCACCTCTGCAGCCAGGGGACGGATCTCATCAATGGCACGTCCGTCCGGACGCTTGTGATCTTTCAGGATCATCTTGCGGACGGTCTTTTTCTGATACTGGTATACCGCATCGGAAATAAACGGAAGCACTTCCTCATCCTCGGCAAAGGTCTCTTCCAGACGGTCGGTAATTTCACGGATATTGGCATCACGGGTCTGCTTGTCATCCGTAAAGACAGCAGCTTCCATTTCTGCAGGCGGAACCAGTTCCATGATCTTGGCGGTCACTTCTTCCGGAACGGCGCTGGATTCATAGCTGTGCTTCTCTTTGCCCACTTCCGCAACGATCTTGTTGATGAAATCGATAATGGTCAGGTTCACATCGTGCGCACGGTAGATCGCCTCGATCATTTTCTCTTCTTTGATTTCATTGGCTCCGGCTTCGATCATGATTACCTTCTGAGCGGTAGAAGCCACAGTCAGCTGAAGATCACCCTCATCCCAGTCCTTCTGACCCGGGTTGATAATAAATTCGCCGTCAATCATTCCCACCTGTGTCATGGCACAGGGGCCGTCAAACGGAATATCGGAAATGCAGGTGGAAATTGCGGAGCCAAGCATCGCCACCAGCTCCGGTCTGCAGTCCGGATCCACACTCATTACCAGGTTGTTCAGTGTGACGTCATTTCGGTAATCTTTGGGGAACAGCGGACGCATCGGGCGATCAATGACACGCGCAGTAAGAACCGCATTGTCAGAAGCACGGCCCTCTCTCTTCTTGAATCCTCCCGGAATCTTGCCGACCGCATACATTTTTTCTTCAAATTCTACGGAAAGCGGGAAGAAATCAATTCCGTCCCTCGGCTTCTCCGAAGCGGTCGCCGTGCTTAAAACAGTGGTATCTCCATAGTGCATGAATGCTGCTCCGTTTGCCTGCGCAGCAACACGCCCGATATCAATACGCAGCGTTCTGCCTGCCAGTTCCATCTCATATGTCTTGTACATTCTCGTCTCCTTCTTCTTCTGCGTCTGACAGACAAAATATCCTGTCTGTCCGTATCCCGGCTGCGGCAGTTCGGTTCCGCTGCTTCGGATACCCCAAAAATACAATTGGTCTTGAAAAAAAGAGCGGAAAAATCCCGCTCTTTTTCACAATTTCTATTACTTTCTGATTCCCAGTCGTGCGATTAAAGTACGATAGCCTTCCAGATCTTTTTTCTGAAGGTATGCAAGTAATCTTCTTCTCTGACCAACCATCTTCAGAAGTCCTCTTCTGGAATGATGATCCTTGGGATGCTCTTTCAGGTGATCGGTAAGCTCGCGGATACGCTCGGTCAGTAAAGCGATCTGTACCTCCGGTGAACCTGTGTCATTCTGTGTACGTCCGTACGCAGCGATAATCTCCTGTTTTTTTTCTGCTGAAATCATTCTTAATTCCTCCTTGTTTTTCATACGCCCGAATCCGTGTGCTTACTAAGTACAGGGTTGGAGATTCCCCGAACTGAGTATGGGCAAATTCACACTTCCGATAATATAGCACAGACCGGATGCTCCCGTCAACTGGCAAAACATGGATTCCGCGGGAATTTTTCAAAGGCCCCTCCGGCTCCGGTTTTACGGAAGAATATTGTCCAGGATTTCCCGGCAGGCGTCCATATCCTTTTGAATCTGCACCATCAGGCTGTCCAGGGAGGCAAACTTCTGTTCCGGACGCAGGAAATGGTGGAAACAGACATCCAACGTCCTTCCGTACAGACTGCCGGAATAATCGAACAGATGGGTCTCCACACCGATGGGAAACGCGCCGACGGTGGGCTTGTATCCGATGTTGCTGATTCCGCGGCAGACTTTCCGGTCAATTTCCACGGTAGCCGCATAGACCCCGGCAGGCGGCAGCAGCTTATTTTCCGGCGGAATCATATTGATGGTAGGCATGCCCTTGGTATGGCCCAGCCCTTCGCCGTGCACCACGGTTCCCCGCAGGAAATAGGGATAGCCGAGCAGCAGATTGGTCTCTTCCATCGCGCCCCGTTCAATTAATTCCCGGATTCTTGTGCTGCTGATATCCTTTTGCTGATACTGCAGTTTTTCCACCACACGGCAGGTATAGCCGAATTCCTCTTCATAGTTCTGCAGCGTCAGATAACTGCCCTGACGCCCGCTGCCAAAACGGAAATCTGTCCCCACCACAATCACCCGGATATTGATGCGGTCATTCAGCATCCGCAGAAAATCATAGGGTGACATGTGCTTGAGCTGCTCGGTAAACGGAAGCTCAATTAAGACGTCGATGCCTGCTTTTTCAAATATGGCCTTTTTTTCCTCATTGGTAGACAGTACTTTATAGCTGCCGGACTCAAGAGAACGCGGCGGCACACTAAAGGTAATGGCCACAGATTTACAGCCGTTTTCTTTTTCTTTTTTCATCTGTTCCATCAGACATTTGTGTCCCATGTGCAGCCCGTCAAATTTCCCAAGGGAAATGACGCAGGGCTCCTCAACAGAAAAATCAAAGGTATCCTGATAATACTTCATTGGCTCCTCACTTACAGAAACATTTTCAGCGGACGTAAAACCGACGCTTCCTTTGCCCGGTGATAAATCCCGACAAAAGTTCCGTCTGACAGATACATGCGGATCCAGTCCGGCTCCGACGGAAGGCCGAAAGCGTCAGCCCCACCCTGTAACGGGTCTGAGGCATCTTCCTGACAGATTCCGTCTTCCGGCACTTTGCCGCCGTTTCTCAGAATCACATCCCATTCCGGCCGCACCCGGCAGAAGGAAACTGACCCGAACACACGGTCCACCGGAATCAGCAGGGTATCCAGATTCCCCCGGTCCCGCAGGTCCTGAATCTCACCCAGCGTATGTGCCTGCTCCAGGCGAAATCCCGCCACACGGGTCCGCTGCAGCTCCGTCATCACTGCGCCGCAGGACAGTTTCTGTCCCAGGTCATGGCAGATCGTACGGATATAAGTGCCCTTGGAACATACGATCCGCAGGGAAAGTTCCGGCAGACACATGCGGGTAACGGCAATTTCTGATACATGGATCCGGCGGGGCTTCCGTTCAATCTCAATCCCCTGCCGGGCAAGTTCATACAGTTTTTTCCCCCTGACCTTCAGTGCGGAATACATCGGCGGAATCTGTTCCGTGAAGCCGTGGAACTGTTCTGCGGCTTCGCGGACTTCCTCCGGAGTAATGTGTTCCGTCGGGAATCTGCCGGTAACCGTGCCGCTGCTGTCCTGGGTGTCTGTGGTAATCCCCAGCCGGAGGGACGCTTCATATTCTTTGTCTGTACCGGCAAGGAGTTCGCATATTTTGGTCGCTTTCCCCAGGCAGACCGGAAGCACGCCGGTGGCGTCCGGATCCAGCGTTCCGGTATGTCCGATTTTTTTCTGGCCGCAGATGCCGCGCATCTTCGCCACTACATCAAAGGATGTAAATCCCTTTTCTTTCTTTACGATAATTATTCCATTACGCATCGGCAGTTTCATGGGCCTCAATCTGAAGCCGGATATCCCGGAGCAGATCCTGCAGCACCTGCTGCGGCGGATCGTAAATGGTGGCTCCCGCAGCCCGTACATGACCGCCGCCGCCATATGCCGAAGCAATCGCTGCCACATCCACATAAGAACCGGAACGCAGACTCAGTTTGTAAGTACCGTCCGGATTTTCATACAGAAAAACAGACACTTCCACGTCCTTTGTATTGCGCATGGCACTGGCAATCCCGTCCAGATCATCCGGCGTGACATCATAATCCTTCAGTTCTGCACCTCTCAGCATACAGGAAATCACTTTTCCATCCTGATGCAGAACGCTTTTTTCCAGGGAATGGCCGAGAATCCGCTGCTCCTGATAAGTTTTCTCAAAAAATGTATGTGTTACAATCCAGGGATAATCAATCCCGCAGTTCATCAGTTCGCCGCCCACCTGCATCGTATGGGCCGAAGTACAGGAATACTGAAAAACACCGGTATCGGTAACCAGACCGACATAGAGGCATTCCGCAATTTCCTTCGTGATTTTCCGGCGGTCAAAAACGCCGAAAAGCAGTTCACAGGTTGAGCTGGCATCCGGTTCCACCAGGTTGCAGTCCGCGAAACTGGAATTGCTCACATGGTGGTCAATACAGATGCGCTGCTTTGCCGTGTGATAATACTGCGCGGCGTCGCCGAGACGGCTCACATCTCCGCAGTCCAACACCAGAAACAGGTCATACTGACGTTCCTCCGGCTCCGGCGGAATCTGCCGGATTTTATCCGCATTCTTTAAAAAGGAAAATTTTTCGATCACGGATTCCAGATATACATCCACCTGAATGGAAGGATAACAGGCAGTGATATAATTATACGCCGCCAGGCAGGAGCCCACGCAGTCGCCATCCGGACGCACATGCCCGGAGACGGCCACGCTGTGAACCCCCTGTAAATAGGTATCTAATTTCATCCGGATCACTCCTTGTCTGTATCCGCCGGAAGCCCGGTTTCATCCGGTTCTGAATTCCGGGCGTCTGAACGGGCGATTTCATCAATTTTTTTCGACATTTCCACGCCGTAGGCGATGGAACGGTCTGAAATAAAACGGATTTCCGGTGTGTTGCGCAGATTCAGGGACTTTGCCAGACATCTGCGGATATAGCCGGCAGCGCTTTTCAGCCCTTCCACCGTTTTTTCCTGTTCTTCTTCTGTGCCCAGAACACTGATATAAGCTTTGCAGGTTTTCAGGTCCGGCGCGACTTCCACGCCGGACACACTGGTCAGCGGATGAATCCTGGGGTCTTTGATTTCATTCCGGATAATGCTGCTCAGTTCCCGCAGAACCTCTTCATTGATTCTGATATTTTTAATACTGTTTTTTCTCATAACTGTCTACTGTCTTGGCACCTCTACCATCTTGTATGCTTCCACTTCATCCCCTTCACGGAGTTCATTGAATCCGTCAAAGACAAGACCGCATTCATAGCCGGCTTTTACAGATTTCACATCATCTTTAAACCGTTTCAGAGACGCAAGGGCACCTTCATAGATCTGTTTGCCTTCCCGGCGGATCCGGATTTTGCAGTCCCGCTCAAACACGCCGTCCAGCACATAAGATCCTGCAATGGTACCCACACCGGAAGCCTTGAACAGCTGTCTTACCTCGGCATGTCCGATCACTTTCTCTTCGTAGATCGGTTCCAGCATACCCTTTATAGCATTTTCCACATCTTCAATTGCTTTGTAGATTACGCTGTACGTACGGATTTCCACATTTTCGTGTTCCGCAATACTCTTTGCGTTGGAATCGGTCTTTACATTAAATCCGATGATCACCGCGTTGGAAGCAGATGCCAGGTTGACATCAGACTCACTGATCACGCCTACGCCGCCATGGATTACCTTAACCACAACTTCGTCGTTGGAAAGTTTTTCCAGGCTTTCGCGTACCGCCTCCACAGACCCCTGTACATCGGCTTTGACAATCAGCTCCAGTTCCTTCAGATTGCCGGCCTGAATCTGGGAGAAAATGTTGTCCAGATTGCGCCGTGCCCGGGTCTCTTCCAGGAGTTTTTCCTTGTCATTGGATACAAATGTTTCCGCGAAATTACGTGCTTCCTTCTCGGAATCAAAGGCCATGAATACTTCACCGGCATGCGGAATATTGTTCAGTCCGATGATTTCCACCGGCATGGAAGGACCTGCTTCTTTGACCCGTTTGCCGGTATGGTCGGTCAGCGCGCGGGCCTTGCCGTAGCATGCGCCTGCAGCCACCGGTTCTCCCTGCTTCAGGGTACCCTTCTGAATCAGGACAGTGGCTACGACACCGCGTCCCTTATCAATTTTTGCCTCGATGACCAGTCCCCGGGCTTTTCGCTTCGGATTTGCCTTCAGTTCCAGCACATCGGCGGTCAGAAGGATCATTTCCAGAAGCTCGTCGATTCCCTCATGGGTCTTGGCGGAAACCGGAACACAGATGGTGGATCCGCCCCAGTCTTCCGGGATCAGTCCCTGTTCCGCGAGTCCCTGTTTCACCAGGTCGATATTCGCGCCCGGCTTGTCGATCTTGTTGATGGCCACGATCACCTCAATACCGGCTGCTTTCGCATGGTTGATGGCCTCTATGGTCTGGGGCATGATTCCGTCGTCCGCAGCCACTACCAGAATCGCGATATCGGTGGATTTGGCGCCGCGCATACGCATGGCAGTAAATGCCTCATGGCCCGGCGTATCTAAGAAGGTGATCTTTTCGCCGTTGATGGTGGCCACCGAAGCACCGATGTGCTGGGTAATGCCACCGGCCTCCCGGTCTGTCACATGGGTCTGGCGGATTGCGTCCAGCAGGGAAGTCTTTCCATGATCCACGTGGCCCATAACGCAGACAACCGGCGGGCGCTTCTTCAGGTCTTTTTCCGGTTCTTCCTCTTCTTTCAGAAGTTCCGCGATGACATCGACTTTTTCTTCTTTCTCGCAGATACAGTTGAAATCCAGGGCGATTTCCTCGGCCTTTTCATAATCAATCTCCTGGTTCATGGTGACCACCTGGCCGGCCAGGAACAGTTTTTTGATAATGTCAGACGGCTGAATATGCATGCGGTCTGCCAGATCATGGATGGTGATGTAATCCGGTACCTTGATGGAGATAATCTCGTTTTTATCCCGTTTCTCAGATGCCGGAACCGGAACCGCGTTTTTCTTCTTATGGCCGGTTTTCTTTTCCAGATTTACATACCGCTCCTGTCTCTTCGGCTTTTTGTCGTAATTCTGCTGGTGCTTTCTTCCCCGGTCCCTGCTGTCTTTTCTTCCGTTTCCATCCGGTGCGGAAGCAGCTGCCGGGCTGCCGTTTCTGCGGTCTGCGCCGCCGCGTGATGTCTTCGCACGATCCGTATCGTTCTGACCGCCGCGTCGGCCGCCTGTCCGAGAAGCGCTATTGCCGCGACTGCCCTGACTGCTCTTTGATACGGATTGTTTCTTTCTTTCCTGGTTTTCACGTCTGTCACCACCCTGTGTTCTTTCGCTGTTCGGACGTTTTTCTCCATTTTTCTTTCTGGTTTCCGCTTTTGCCTGGCTGTTTTTTTCGCCGTGGTTTGCTGCTTCGCTGCGGTTTTTCTGCAGCGCATGGGAAGAATTATCCACGGAAGTCGCACTGCCGGGCTGTACAGAATCGTACTTGATCGTCGGTTTGCGCAGCGGTACACGGGTGCCTGCCTGCGGTCTGCCGGACTGCTGACGTTTCATTCCGCCGCCCTGGCCCCGCTCCCTCCTGCTGCGGCTTCCGTTTTTCTCCTGCTGGCTGGAACGACCTTTTACGATGCTTTTCTGGTTGCGGTTGCCGTTTTTACTGTTCTGCGGATTGAATACCGCTGAAATCATTTTTTTCTTTGGCTTCTGTCCTTCTTCCTGGGAAGCTGCTTTTTTCGGTTCTTCCGAAGATTTCTTCTTATCTGAAAAAGCTTTTTTCACGCTCATTGCGTCTTTTTCATCAATAGAGCTCATATGATTCGACACCTCGATTCCTTTCCCTGCCAGATAAGTGATGATATCCTTTGCGGGAACATTCAGTTCTTTTGCAAGTTCGTATATTCTTGATTTCGCCATAAATCTCCTTCCTGCTGTTATTGATCGGGTAATTTCTTCTGTATCGATTCCGCGAATCCCTGATTCAGAACAGCCAGCATCGAGCGGTAGTTTTTACCGACACAGTGTCCAAGCTCTTCTTTGGTACCAAGGACAATCAGCGGGATTTCAAAATAAGCCGCCATGTTCCGCATCTTCTTTCTGGTATTGGCAGAAGCATCTTCCGCAACAATAAGAAGCCGCGCTTTGTCTTTATGCACTGCGTCCTCTACTGACTGCTCGCCGCTGGATACCGCGCCGGCCTTCATCGCAAGACTCAGCAGTGAAAAAATTCTACTGTTCTGCAATTTCCTTTTCCATCTCCTTGATCAGTGCCTGCCAGATCTCTTTCGAGATATGTGTTTTCAGGGAACGCTCCAGCCCGTGGTTTTTTACGGCTGCCTCCAGACACGCCCGGTTTTTGCAGATATACGCGCCCCGGCCGTTTTTTCTGCCTCTGGCATCTACGCAAAAACCATCCTCTGCCGTATGAAGAATACGGATCAGCTCTTTTTTTTCTTTCAGCTGTCTGCATCCTACGCAGACGCGCATCGGAACTTTCTTACCCATATCACGCGGGACCTCATCTTTTCTGGATTTTATGACTCTGTTTCTTCATTTGCCGTGTCTGCCGCAGAATCTTCCGCTTCGATTTCAGATTCTTCTGCATCTTCCGTTTCTTCCGCGTCGCTCTCTTCCAGACTGTCCATATCGATAAACCCTTCTTCATCCAGGTCATCTTCAAATCCGGAAATATCATCAAAGTCATCTTCATAGCCGTCTTCATAGTCGTCGTAAGCTTCGCCGAACTGGTCGAATTCCCCGGACTCCCGTGCCTGGGTTTCGCTCTTGATATCAATCTTGTATCCGGTGAGCCGGGCAGCCAGCCGGGCATTCTGTCCTTCTTTTCCGATGGCCAGGGACAGCTGGTAATCCGGTACTACAACTTTGGCTTTTTTCTCTTCTTCATCCGCGATGACGGAAATTACTTTTGCCGGACTGAGGGCATTCTGAATCAATATCGCAGGGTTGATATCCCAGTTGATGATATCAATTTTTTCGCCGCCCAGTTCCGCCACGACATCATTGACACGATTGCCTTCTTTTCCGACACAGGCTCCCACCGGATCCACATCCGCGTCATTGGACCAGACAGCCATTTTTGTCCGGCTTCCGGGCTCTCTGGCAATGTTTTTGATTTCCACGATGCCTTCCCGGATCTCGGATACTTCTTCCTCAAACAGACAGCGCACAAAGTCCGGATGTGTACGGGATACCAGAATTTTGGCTCCCTTTGGTGTATCACGCACTTCAATCACATAGACCCGTACCCGGTCGGTGGGTTTGAAATTCTCTCCCGGAATCATTTCGTTTCTGGTAAGGATCGCATCCGCCCGTCCCAGGTTTACGCTCAGGTTATTTCCTACGTAACGCTGTACGATACCGGTAATAATCGTATGCTCTTTATCCTTGAAATAATCGACAATGGACTTTTTCTCTTCTTCCCGGATTTTCTGCAGGATCACATTCTTTGCATTCTGTGTGGCAATCCGCCCGAATTCCTTGGACTGCACTTCCACCTGGCAGATATCGCCGAGGTTCATGGAGGGATCCTGCATTCTGGCATCTGCCACACTGATCTCGATGGCCGGATCAAATACCTCTTCCACCACTTCCTTATCTGCATATACATGATATTCGCAGGTCTCGCGGTTCATGACCACACGAATATTCTCTGAAGTACCAAAGTGATTGTCGCATGCGTTCAGCAGGGATTTCTCGATTGCATCCAGCAGCGCGTCTTTGGAAACATTTTTTTCTTTTTCAAGAATCGTTAAAGCATCTAACAGCTCCTGGCTGTCGCTTTTTGTGTTCTTGTTTGCCTTGGCCATTTCAATTTCCTCCTAAAGTAATGAGCCTCTTTTCCCGGCTGTCATGCATCCGGGTATTCCTGAAAATCCCCGGGACCGGTTAAAAATCAATCGCCTGACGGATCAATGCAATCTCCGGTCTGCGGAATGTCCGTGTCTCTCCGTCTTCGGTTTCGATTGTAACGGAATCTTCGTCGTAGCTGCGCAGCAGGCCGGTAAATTCCTTCTGCCGGTCAACTGCCTGATAAGTGCGGATCTCAATCAGTTTGTTCAGATTGCGCACATAATCCCGTTCTTTTTTCAGCGGGCGCTGCAGGCCCGGACTGCTGACTTCAAAGATATACTGTTCCGAAATGTAGTCTTCACTGTCAAGGATCTCATTCATCTGCCTGGATACCAGTTCGCAGTCATCAATGGAAATGCCCCCTTCTTTGTCGATGTAAATCCGAAGGTACCATTCGCCGCCTTCTTTCACATATTCCACATCCACCAATTCGAAATTATGTTCTGCAAGAATCGGGAGTACATATGCTTCTGTCTTAGATTCATAAATTTCTTTTTTTGACATATCTTCACCTTCTTTCGAAACAAGTATACGGAACGAAAAGAGTGGGCCAAAGCCCACTCTCACTGTCACACGATATTCCTGTTAATTCTATCACGCAAAGCACTGCTTTTCAAGTGCTTTCTCTGAATCAGGAAACAGGATGCAGGCCGAAAAAAAATCTTCGCATAAGCGAAGATCTTCTCGGGTTGGGCTGTTCAGTTGTAAACAGTCAGTAGTTCATAGGGGAATCGAACCCCTGTTTCCGCCGTGAGAGGGCGGCGTCTTAACCGCTTGACCAATGAACCGTACAAAACAATAATACCAAAGCCAGAGACAGAATGCAAGTACTTTTTCTCTCTTTTTATGTATTTCCATCTGTACACTTTTCGGCTTTCGAAAAGAAACAGAGTTCCCGAACCCGCTGTCCGGGAACTCTGGAAATTACCGGGATGCGCAAAACTTAAGCAAGTTTTTCCTTTGCCACATCTACCAAGCCTTTAAATCCTTCGGCGTCATTCACTGCGAGATCAGCCAGCATCTTGCGGTTGATGTCAACATTTGCCAGCTTAAGGCCGTACATGAATTTGCTGTAAGACAGGCCATTCAGGCGTGCTGCCGCATTGATCCGTGCAATCCAGAGCTGTCTGAACTGTCTCTTTTTCTGTTTTCTGCCGGCATACGCGCTGGTCAGCGCACGCATAACGGACTGCTTTGCCACGCGGTACTGTTTGGAACGGGCGCCTCTGTAGCCCTTTGCCAGTTTTAAGGTTCTGTTATGTTTTTTCTTGGCGTTTAAGCCGCCTTTAATTCTTGCCATGTCAAATTCCTCCTACAATATCTGTTACTCTGCTGCTCTTCCTTACAGGTAAGGTAAGATTTTCTTCATATTCTTCTCGTTGGTAGAATCTGTCATAGCAGCTTTTCTGAGATTTCTCTTTCTCTTTGTCGTCTTCTTTGTCAGAATATGGCTTTTGTATGCTTTGTTTCTTTTTAATTTGCCGGATCCTGTCTTTTTAAAACGTTTTGCGGCAGATCTGTTTGTCTTCATTTTCGGCATAGTAATTTCCTCCTGAACTGTCTTGGTCTTATTTTTTCTCGCCGAGCATCATGGTCATGCTCCGCCCCTCCATCTTCGGGGCCTTGTCCACAACAGAAATATCACTCAAAGCTTCCGCAAAATCATCAAGTATATGACGGCTGCTGGATACATGTGCCATCTCACGTCCGCGGAACCGCAGTGTGACTTTGACCTTGTTGCCTTTGCTTAGGAATTTTCTTGCTGCATTGATCTTGGTATTCAGATCGTTGGCTTCAATATTCGGAGACAGACGCACTTCTTTGATTTCCACGGTTTTCTGGTTCTTCTTCGCCTGCTTCTCCTTCCGGCTCTGTTCATAACGAAACTTTCCGTAATCCACAATCTTGCATACCGGCGGCTTAGCATTCGGTGCGATCTTAACCAGGTCAAGGTCGGCCTCTCTCGCAATCTGCTGCGCTTCTTTCGCGCTCATGATTCCAAGCTGCTCACCGTCCGC
Source organism: Clostridium sp. SY8519 (assembly GCF_000270305.1). Classification (NCBI taxonomy): domain Bacteria; kingdom Bacillati; phylum Bacillota; class Clostridia; order Eubacteriales; family Clostridiaceae; genus Clostridium; species Clostridium sp. SY8519. The sequence continues at coordinate 2,547,317 of NC_015737.1, forward strand.
GCCGATCAGGCGCACTTCTCTGTCTCTGATCTGTTCATTGATCTGATGTTTGCTGCTAATAGCTGTACCCTCCATCTTATCTGCATACATTCTGCTTTGCTGAGCTGTTATGACGCGTTATCAGGCAGAAATAAAAAAAGCGGATCAGCCCGCAGCTCATCCACTTAGTTATCTACAGCAAAATCCTTGTGCTGTTATATCAAACCACAGGTCACTGAATCGTGCGAGGGTGAGAGTGGATACTCTGCTTTCTGTCTAACAACGCTGTTAATCATAGCACATCGTGTATGTTAAGTCAATTACTTTTTTGAAATTAATAATTGCCGATGATGCGGAAATTTCTCGCTTCATCCTTGAGTCCCTGCAGGGCGTTCCAGATGGCCCCGTCCTGAAGACTGCCGGTTACATCCACAAAGAAGCGGTAATCCAGAGGCTCGGTACTGATGACGGCGGAACCGATCCGGTTTAAATTCAGATTGTTATAAGTAATATGGGACAGCAGATGATACAGAGCCCCGCATTCATCCGGCGCTTCAAAGCAGATGCTGATCTGATCCGCTCCGGCCAGAGCTTCTTTTCTGGCAGACAGAAGCAGACAGCGGCGGGTTTCGTCCCGGTCATCCGCGTAGCTTGCCACAATCTGACAGTTATTTTCCGCGATTTCGTTATAGTAGCCGATGACATTGCCGCCGAACCGGTCTGTGCCGACTTCGATAAATCCGTAGCTGACCTCTCCGTTTACCAGCCGCTCAAACATGGTCTCTATTTTTTCCGTCTGTTCCAGTCTGACTCCCTTCGGAAGAAATGCCCGGGCGGATGCCCCGGAGGTCATGGACAGCAGTACGGTTTTCCCCTGAAAATCCAGGGTGTCCACCGTCTGAAACTCGCTGTCAAATCTGCGGCCGCTTTCGGTCAGAAGCTGATACTGTTTCTTGCGGCTCATGGCCATAATATGCTCAAACAGTTCGTGTACCCCGTGTCTGGTAAATTCCGAGTGGGTCAGATCTTCCACTGCTGCCAGTTTCTGCAGCTCCCGGGCAGAATCAAAGACTTCTCTGCCGTTGGCGATCTTGTAGGCAGCCACTTCGGAAGTAAGCTTCATCCGCTCTTCGTATAACGCTACAATCTGTCGGTCAATTTTATCAATATCTGCTCTGATATTTTTTAAATCCTGCATCGCTCTGCTCCTTCTCTTCTTCTATATTTCTGCCGGCGGCATCACAAATCAAACAGTGAGTACTGGTTGGATTCCGGAAGGCTTTCCAGCATTCCCAGCTCATCCATCAGATCGGTTACTGTCTTGCTGACTTTCGTACGGTTGCGGAAATCATCCCGGGAAAGGAAGGGGCCTTTTTTCGCTTCTTCCTCCACACATACCGCCGCCTTGTCTCCCATGCCGTCAATGGTGCTTAAAGAAGCCATCAGCTTCCCGTCAATGATCTGAAAATGCTTTGCCTTTGCCCGATAGATATCCAGCGGCATAAATTCAAACCCTCTGGCATACATCTCCTGCACAATTTTCAGGTCACGGAGGGTGCCCTTTTCCTTTTCCGACAGTTTTTCTGTTTTTTCACGGTTCTTCAGGTCGTTGATATGATACTCGACCCGGTCTTTGCCGAGACACATTTTCTCGTAGTCAAAGGCAGTGGCGCGTATACTGAAAAAGGCCGCGTAGTAGGCCAGCGGATAAAACACTTTGCAGTAGGCAATCCGCCATGCCATCATGACATAGGCAGCCGCGTGAGCCTTCGGGAACATATATTTGATCTTTTTGCAGGACCAGATATACCAGTCCGGTACATCATGGGCTTTCATCATTTCTTCCCATTCCGGCTTCAGGCCCTTTCCCTTGCGGACGGCTTCCATGATTGTAAAAGACAGCTCGCTGTCCATTCCCTGGCCGATCAGATAGATCATGATATCATCCCGGCAGCAGATCGCTGTGGAAATTGTGGCGGTTCCTTCTTTGATCAGCGTTTCCGCATTGCCCAGCCACACATCCGTTCCATGGGAAAGTCCGGAGATCCGCACCAGATCGGAAAACTGCTTTGGCTGCGCGTCGATCAGCATGTTCATCGCAAAATCTGTTCCGAATTCCGGGATTCCCAGGGCGCCCAGCGGACAGCCCATCAGATCATCCGGCGTAACGCCCAGGGCTGAGGTATTCTGAAACAGGGACATGACCTCTTTGCTGTCCAGAGGGATTGCCGTGGGATCCAGTCCCGTCAGATCCTGCAGCATACGGATCATCGTCGGATCATCATGCCCGAGGATATCCAGCTTCAGCAGGTTGTGATCGATGGAATGGTAATCAAAATGGGTCGTGATAATATCCGTGGTCATATCGTTTGCCGGATGCTGTATCGGCGTAAACGAGTAGATGTTTTCCCCCAGCGGCAGCACAATGATGCCGCCCGGATGCTGCCCGGTCGTACGCCGCACATTGACGCATCCCTGGACAATCCGGTCGATTTCACAGTTCCGCTTGCGGACGCCCCGCTCCTCGTAATAATTTTTCACATAGCCAAAGGCGGTTTTGTCCGCCAGGGTACCGATGGTTCCGGCCCGAAAGGTCTGACCGTCACCGAAAATCACTTCCGTATACTTATGCGCTTTACTCTGATAGTCGCCGGAAAAATTCAGGTCGATATCCGGCTCCTTGTTTCCTTTAAACCCCAGAAAAGTCTCAAACGGGATATCAAATCCCAGTTTATCCAGACGCTCCCCGCACACCGGGCAGACCCTGTCCGGCATGTCGCAGCCTGCTCTTCCGGCATAGGCTTTGACTTCCGGGGAGTCAAAATCCACATAGTGGCATTTCGGGCACAGATAATGGGGGGACAGGGGATTCACCTCGGTGATTCCCGCCATCGTGGCTACAAAGGATGATCCCACCGATCCGCGGGAGCCCACCAGATATCCGTCTTCGTTGGACTTCCATACCAGTTTCTGCGCAATGATATACATAACCGCGAACCCGTTGGAAATAATGGAATTCAATTCCCGCTCCAGACGTTCCGTCACTACGTCCGGCAGGTTTTCCCCATAGATTTCATGTGCACGGTTATAGCAGATCTCCCGCAGTGTCCGGTCGGAATCCGGGATCACCGGCGGACATTTATCCGGACGCACCGGAGATATCTTTTCAATCATGTCCGCTATTTTTCTGGTGTTTGTAATAACTACCTCTTCTGCCAGATCGCTGCCCAGATAACGGAATTCCGCCAGCATTTCCTCCGTGGTGCGCAGATACAGGGGCGCCTGGCTGTCCGCGTCTTTGAATCCCTTGCCTGCCATAATAATCCGTCGGTAGACTTCATCCTCGGGATCCAGGAAATGCACATCGCAGGTGGCTGCCACCAGTTTGTTAAATTCCTTCCCCAGGCGTACAATCCGGCGGTTCAGGTCTTCAATGTCTTTTTCCGAATGCACCGGGTATCGGTCTGACAGGATCATGAACGCATTATTTCCGGTGGGCTGGATTTCCAGATAGTCATAAAACCGCACAATCCGCGCGATATCCTCATCGGAAGCGCCTCCTACCAGCGCCTGGTACAGTTCGCCTGCCTCACAGGCAGAACCCACTAAAATTCCCTCCCGCCAGCGGTTCAGTTCACTTTTCGGCACAAGGGGCCGCTTGTTGAAATAGTGCAGATGGGAATCCGATACCAGCCGGTACAGATTTACACGCCCAATATCATTCTGTGCCAGAAAAATAGCATGATAAGAAGGCAGTTTGCGGATCAGGTTTTCATCTGACGTCCCGGCAGCTGCCAGTTCTTCCATGGTATCAATGCCCCGGTCATGGAGCATATCCATCATTTTCAGGAAAATTTCCGCGGTACATTCCGCGTCATCCACGGCGCGGTGATGATGGTCCAGGGACACTTTCAGCGCCTTGGCCACGGTATCCAGCTTGAACCGGTTCAGCTGGGGCAGCAGATACCGGGCCAGCATCACTGTATCCAGGATGGTTTTTTCACAGGGGATTCCCTGTTCGGCACAGTTTCTCTGAATAAATCCCATATCAAAGTCCGCATTGTGGGCCACCATCATGCACCCTTCACAGAATTCCATGAATTCCGGCAGTGCCTGGCGGATTACAGGCGCATCCATGACCATGGCGTCATTGATGGATGTCAGCTGTTCAATATGATAGGGAATCGGTTCCTGAGGATTGACAAACGTGGAAAACCGGTCCGTAATCCTGCCCTGTTCCACTTTTACGGCTCCGATCTCGATGATCCGGCACGCGCTTGCGCTGAGTCCTGTGGTTTCCAGGTCAAATACCACAAAGGGGTCCTGAAAATTCTGTCCGGCAGGATTCGTCACCAGTCCCTTCAGATCATCCACCAGATACGCTTCCATCCCATAGATTACCTTGAAATCTTTGGGCACATGTTCCATGGCATGGTTTGCTTCCGGAAACGCCTGTACGTCCCCGTGATCCGTTACCGCAATGGCCGGATGCCCCCAGGAAGCAGCCCGCGCAATAATGTCACCCACTTCACTGACGCCGTCCATGTCGCTCATTTTGGTGTGGCAGTGCAGCTCCACGCGCTTGACGGGGCTGGTATCCATACGGGTTGCTGTAAAATCAGGAATTTTACGGATTCCGGTCACCGAACTGATCGACAGTTCCCCGTCGAACCGGTCAATGGACGCAACGCCCTTTAATTTATAGAAACCGCCCTTCTTTACCCGTGCGGCAAATTCATCTGCCCACTCTACTTTCGGAAACATCTTCACGGTAAAGGTATCAGTAAAATCCGTGATTGTAAAAATCACCATTTTACGTTCCCCTTTTCTGGTATCCCGCATTTCAAACGAAAGGATTTTTCCCCGGAGAATCACGTCTCCCATACTCTCATCCACCTGAGACATTTCCACTGCCTCGCCGTCGAAATCTCTTCCGTACACCAGGTTTTTGCTGTCTGTTTCCATAGGGTTCCATCCGGCTCTGCGCGCGCCGTTTCCGGAGAAACGCTTTCCCTTAAAAGCTCCGGCTGACGGCCGGGTGTTTGCCGTATGTCCGGAATCCGGAGCCGCCTTCTTCCCGTTCCTGGCTGTCTCCGTATCCGGAGCGCCCGGTGCCTGGCCGGCGTCCGGCCGTTCCTCCGCATGACTGTCCTGCACCCGCTGCGAAATCAGATGGATCTTGTTTTTCAGCTGTATTTCGGCATTCTGCAGCGTACGGGAATCCTCATGTGCCCGATACGTTATGTGAAGTCTGGCATCCAGTCCGCACCGCTCACAGAAAATTTTTTCCAGAATCCGGCAGAGTTCCGTCTCCTGCTGTCTGGCCGGAATCGTGTCCTCCAGTTCCAGCTCCAGCGCGCCGTCTTCCGGAAAGGTCAGTTTTGCTTTGCGGATCACTGTATAGAGCACTTTGCTGTAATTGCGGATTTCCGTCTTAATACTGTCCCAGTAAGCGTTAACCAGGAATTTCAGATTGTACTGGGCGGATAAATGGAATTTTTCAATGATGATTACTTCCATTTTTTTGTGAAACAGCTGCCGTGAAATAAGATCCTGAAGCTGAAAAATCCGCATCTTGTCAATCAGATGCGGGCTTTCCATATAAACGCGCAGACGGGTATGTTCCCGGTTTGTTGTCACCCGGGACACCGATACATCCTTCAGAAATGTCTGCATATCTTCTGTCAGCTGCAGTTCACAAAATACATCAGAAAACAGTTTTTCCATAATCAATCACTCCAGTGCAGCAGTTCCTGGCGAAGCGCCTCCAGCAGCTGGTTTTCCGGCACTTTGCGGATCACTTCCCCATGGCGGATAATCAGGCCTTCGCCCTTTCCCCCACAGATGCCGATATCCGCTTCCTTTGCTTCTCCAGGTCCGTTGACCGCGCATCCCATCACTGCCACTTTGATATCCAGCGGAATATCCGCCACAGCCCGTTCCACCTGTTCCGCCAGATGAATCAGATCAATCTGGGTCCGGCCGCAGGTAGGACAGGATACGATCTCGATTCCGCCCCTGCGCAGTCCCAGGGTCTTTAAAATCAGTTTGGCCGACCGCACTTCCTCCAGCGGATCTCCGGTCAGTGAAACCCGGATGGTGTCGCCGATTCCCTGATAGAGAATCAGCCCCAGGCCGATGGCTGACTTGATATTCCCGCTGGTAAGGGTGCCGGCCTCCGTAATTCCTACATGAAGCGGGTGGTCGGTCCGCTTGGAAATCAGTTCGTGGGCCCGGACACACATCAGTACATCCGAAGACTTGATACTGATCACCAGATTGTCATACCCAAAGGACTCAATCATGCGGACTTTGTCCAGCGCGCTTTCCACCAGTCCCTCGGCCGTGACTCCGCCGTACTTTTCAATCAGCGGCTTTTCCAGAGAACCGCTGTTGACTCCTACACGGATTGGGATTCCGGCAGCCGCGGCAGCCTCTGTCACTGCGCGGACCCGGTCCGGCGATCCGATATTTCCCGGATTAATCCGGATCTTATCGGCTCCGTTCTCAATCGCCGCAAGAGCCAGCCGGTAATCAAAATGAATATCCGCAACCAGCGGGATCCCAATCTGTTTCCGAATCTGCCGCAGCGCCCGGGCTGCTTCCATCGTCGGCACCGCGCAGCGGATAATGTCGCAGCCCGCCGCGGTCAGGGCCTGAATCTGCGCAACGGTAGCTGCCACGTCTTCCGTTTTTGTATTTGTCATAGACTGGATCGCCACCGGATGGCCTCCGCCGATCGTTACAGAGCCAATCTGCACTTCTCTGGTTTTCATCAGATTCTCCTTTCCTGTCAAAACAGTTTCAGCACATCACTGACCATTATGATTCCCATAAAACCGAACAGACACAGGATCCCGATAAAATGCACCATGGCTTCCCGTTCCTGCCGGACCCGTTTGCCCCGGATCACTTCCAGGAAAAGAAAAACCAGACGGCCGCCGTCCAGGGCGGGCAGCGGAAGCAGATTAATGACGCCCAGGTTGGCGGAAAGGAGAATGCCGAAATTCAGCATACTCATAATTCCGTAAAACAGACTGATATCCGCAGACTGCTGATAGGTATCCCCGATGGTTTTTACGATTCCGACCGGTCCGGACATATCGCGGATGGAAGCCTGCCCGGAAACCAGGAATTTCAGGCTGGAATAGGTGTACTGGATCCAGTACTTCATGTTGTACACGCTGTACTGCACGGTTTTTAACGGTCCCAGCCGCGTTCGGACCCCGCTGCCGGACACGCCGAAGAGATAGCGGCCGGATGCTTTATCATAAGCCGGTGTAATGGATGCGGTATGTTTTTCCCCGTTTCTTACATAGGTCACCTGCACGGTATCATCACTGTGGAAAAACAGATACATGCTGATCTCATTAAAAAAATGAATGGGTTTGCGGTTCAGCTTTATGATCTCATCTCCCGGCTTAATTCCCGCCTCCTGGGCCGGAGATCCCTGTGTCACCGCCGCTGCCGTCGGTTTCATCACGCCGATGGAGCCGATAACCACCAGGGAAAGCAGAAACGCCATGATAAAATTAAACACCGGACCCGCGGCCACCACACTGATTCTGCCCCAGACAGAAGCCTTCTGAAAGGAACGGCTGTCATCGCTTTCCTCATCCTCGCCTTCCATGATGCATGCGCCGCCGAAGGGAAGCAGTTTGATGGAATACTTGGTTTCACCTTTCGTAAACCCGACAATGGTGGGTCCCAGACCGATACAGAATTCATTGACCCGGATGCCGTTGGCTTTTGCCAGCCAGAAATGCCCCAGTTCATGAAACATAATCACGGCACATAATACAAGAATCGCAATGATATATTTTCCAACTGCCAAATTACCACCTGCCTCTGATGAATTCTTCTGTCTGCGCCTGCGCCGCGAGAATCTGGGAAACATCCGGATTCTCGCAAAACGGGATTTCCCTCATGCAGGATTCGATGATTTCCGGAATTTCCAGAAAACGGATCGCTCCGTTTAAAAACAGCGCCACCGCATATTCATTGGCTGCATTAAAGACTGCAGGTACATTGCCGCCGGCCTTCAGCGCTTCGCGCGCAAGCTTCAGCCCCTGGAACGTGTCCGGATCCGGACGCTCGAAGGTCAGCGCGCCTAACGCAAACAAGTCCAGACGTTTTCCGGGAAGATGCGGCCGGTGCGGGTAATACAGGGCATACTGGATCGGTATCTTCATATCCGGCGTGCCCAGCTGCGCCATAACTGCCCCGTCTTCGTACTGAACGGCGGAATGAATCACGCTCTGGGGATGCACCAGGATTTCAATCTGTTCCTCTGACACACCGAACAGCCACTTTGCTTCCATGACTTCCAGTCCCTTATTGACCAGGGTAGCCGAATCAATGGTGATCTTTTTTCCCATCGACCAGTTCGGATGTTTCAGCGCATCCGCAGCGGTCACATCCGCAAGCTGCTGCAGTGTGCGTCCGCGGAAAGGGCCGCCGGAGGCGGTCAGGAGAATCCGTTCGATCCTATTGCCCTCATTGCCCTGCAGCGACTGGAAAATTGCGCTGTGTTCACTGTCTACCGGCAGTATGGAAACCTTGTGTTCCGCTGCCAGAGGCATAATGATATGTCCGGCGGTCACCAGGGTCTCCTTGTTTGCCAGCGCGATATCCTTTCCGGCCTTTATGGCTGCAATGGTGGGCAGGATCCCCACCATTCCCACGACTGCGGTCACGAGAATATCCGCCTGGGGGTCTGTCGCCGTCTCAATCAGTCCTTCCGGTCCGGACACCACTTTCACATCCAGATCCGCCACCGCCAGCCGCAGCTCTTTTGCGGCCTTTTCCTCACGGACAGACACCAGGTGCGGATGAAACTCCCGGATCTGCTTTTCCAGCAGTCGGATATTGTCTCCGGCGGAGAGCGCTGTAACCTGAAGATCCTGATGGATCCGGATCACATCAAGGGTCTGGGTTCCAATGGAACCGGTGGAGCCTAAAATTGCAATTTTTCTCATGTTGAAGTCCTCCCTTCCGCTTAAAACAGATAAAGCGAAAGAAAATAGATAATCGGCGCGGTAAAAATCACGCTGTCAAACCGGTCCATGATTCCGCCATGCCCCGGGATCAGTTTTCCGTAATCTTTGATATCATAATTTCGCTTGATGGCAGACGCGCACAGATCCCCCACCATCGACAGCAGGGCCCCTGCAGCGCAAATGCCCACCATCACCAGAATATATGTAACGTCCGCATGCATCGGCCCGCGGAAAATCAATCCGTAAATCAGCGTAAGCAGCGCCGCGCCGATCACGCCGCCAAAGGCGCCTTCCACGGATTTCTTGGGGCTTAATTTCGGTGTCATCCTGTGCTTTCCGAACAGTTTTCCCACACAGTACGCGCAGGTATCACAGCCCCAGGAGCACAGAAAGATCATCCACACCAGATACCTTCCTCCCGGAAGCATACGAGTCAGATAGAGGCAGGAAATCATCACAGCCACATAAAAGACACCGAAAAACGCCTCCATCACCTGAGCGGCCCGGTATTTGGGGTAATTAAATACCATGGCACACATATAGGCAATAATCATTGCCATGGCCAGGAGCCGCAGATCCGGAAGGAAATGAAACTGCAGATCCAGGTAATAGACGATCACCGCCAGATAACCGATGATCCCCAGGGGTGTCTTCTGTATCTGAAAGACCCGGTACAGTTCAAACAGTCCGATCATGGATATGATCCCGCAGACCGCCAGCAGCAGCGGGCCTCCGGTATGGATAAAAAATATTGCCAGTATGACCAGAATCACACCGCTTATCAATCTTGTACGAAACATAGTAGTCCAGTTTTTCTCCTCTTTTTTTGCAGCCAGTCCGAAGGGAACTGTCTTCCACAACATGCGGCAGACAGCAAACTATTCGCTGATTCTGCCGAACCGGCGGTCCCTTCGGGTATATTCTTCGATGCAGCGGATCAGCTCTTCTTTGTGAAAATCCGGCCAGGCCACATCGGTAAATACAAATTCACTGTAGGCGTGCTGCCACATCATCCAGTTGGACAGCCGTTCTTCCCCGCTGGTGCGGATCATCAGATCCGGATCCGGGATGTCGGCCGTATCCAGGTAGGACGCGTACTTCTCTTCTGTCAGCGTCTCCGGGCTGATTTTTCCTGCCGCCTGATCCCGCATGAGTTTTTTCATGGCGCGGATCATTTCATCCCGGCTGCCATAGTTCATGGCAATCTGGAACTGCATGCCGTCGTTGGCGGCCGTGTCTGTTTCCAGCACACGGATAATCTCCTGCAGCTCACTGTCAAACCCGGATTTATCCCCGATGATCCGCACTCTTGTGTTATTGGCCATTGCCTTCCGGTAACAGATCTTCAGGTATTTGCGAAACAGGCGCATCAGGGTTTTTACTTCGTTTTCCGGGCGGTTCCAGTTTTCCGTGGAAAATGCATAGACCGTCAGATATTTAATGCCGATGGCATCCGCGTCCTCCACAATCTTCATTACATTGTCCGCGCCGGCCGAATGGCCGTAAGTACGCGGCATATGTCTCTTTTTGGCCCATCGTCCGTTTCCGTCCATAATCAGTGAAACATGGACGGGGATCTTCAGCGCGCTCATATCCTGCATGGGTTCCTCTCTCCATAGAAAAGGGACACGGCAAGCTGCTATGTCCCCTTATTACATACTCTGCTGCATCTGAGCAGGCAGCTGTTTCGCTGCGCTGCGGCAGATTATACTGTCATGATTTCTTTTGTCTTCTCTTCGACTGCTCCGTCAATTTCCTTAATGCGGGCATCCGTCATTTTCTGTACTTCATCCTGAAGATCCTTGATTTCATCTTCGGATACGTCCTCTTCCTTGCCAAGCTTTTTCAGCATTTCATTTGCGTCCCGGCGAATGTTCCGGATTGCGACCTTGGCGTCCTCTCCCTTTTTGCGGACTTCCTTACTGATATCCTTTCTCCGTTCTTCTGTTAATTCCGGAAACAGAAGGCGGATGCTCTGCCCGTCATTGATGGGGTTGATTCCCAGATCAGAAACCATGATCGCCTTTTCGATTTCCTTGAGCATTTTCTTTTCCCAGGGAGCAATCATAATCATGCGCGCTTCCGGAACAGATACATTGGCCACCTGCTGCAGCGGGGTCGGCGCGCCGTAATAATCGATCCGGATCTGGTCAAGTACATGGGGATTCGCACGTCCCGCGCGGATAGATCCGTATTCCTCCAGAAGATTATTATAGCTTTTCTGCATTTTCTCATCGTAAATTTTCAGTCTTTCATCCATGATGGGTTCCTCCATTGATCGTCTTGTTCAGGCGGTAACGACGGTTCCGTTAAAGCTGCCTGTAATTGCTTTTGTAATGCTGTTTTCCTCCTGCAGCGCAAATACATACATCGGCATGTGATTTTCCATGGCCAGAATGGAAGCTGTCAGATCCACCACTGCCAGCTGTTTGTCGATAACCTCCTGAATACTCAGGGTATCGTAGCGCTTTGCGTCCGGATTGACCTTCGGATCGCTGTCATAGACTCCGTCAATGGCCTTGGCCAGAAGAATGCCGTCTGCCTCGATTTCCACCGCGCGGAGAACAGCGGCCGTGTCTGTGGAAAAGTACGGATGTCCGGTTCCGCCGGCAAAAAAGATCACATGATCTGCTGCAAACAGCTGGCTGACGCGGTCTTTGGAATACAGTTCCGTAAAGGATCCGCAGGCAAATGGTGTCAGTATGCCGGTCTTCATGCCCTGGGACCGGAAAATCTCAGACACATAGATGCAGTTCATCACGGTGGCAAGCATGCCGATCTGATCTGCCTTGGTGCGCTCAAGGGACTCGCTGGACCGTCCGCGCCAGAAATTGCCGCCTCCGATGACGATTCCCACCTGTATGCCCTGCTTCTGCAGCGCAAGGACCTGTCCGGCCACTTCTGTCACAGTCGGTTCGTCAAATCCGGTTTTCTTATCTCCTGCCAGCGCTTCTCCGCTTAATTTTAATAATACACGTTTCATACTCATGCTCCCTGTTCTTTTGATATTGGAATTATTATATCATATCTGGATAAATCCGCCAGATGCAATTGCGGATATCCCGGCAAACTGCCGTTACTGCTTCTGGCTCTGAAGATAGGCTTCAAACTCTTCCGCCGTCATCAGCACACGCCGGGGCTTGGTTCCCTCTTCCGGGCCCACAACTCCCGCTTCCTCCAGTTGGTCCATAATGCGGGCGGCCCGGTTAAATCCCACTTTGAACATACGCTGCAGCATACCGATGGATCCCTTTTCCTTTTCCACCACAAATCTGCCGGCTGCCTCAAAATGTACGTCCCGGTCCGCGGCACCGGAAGTAAATCCGTTTCCGCCGCCCATCGAAGATTCGGATGCCTGATTAATGGTATCCTCGATCCCGGAATCATATTCTGTGTCGCCGTTCTGTTCCACAATATATTTTACGACAGCAGACACTTCCTCATCCGATACAAATGCCCCCTGGACGCGAAGGGGTTTCTGGTAATTCTGGGGATCAAACAGCATGTCGCCTTTTCCCAGAAGCTTCTCCGCCCCGTTCATATCCAGGATTGTCCGGGAATCCACACCGGATGTGACAGAAAAGGCAATCCGGGAAGGCATATTCGCCTTGATCAGTCCGGTGATTACATTCACGGAGGGACGCTGTGTGGCAATCACCAGATGGATGCCGCAGGCGCGGGCCAGCTGGGCCAGCCGGCAGATGGCGCCTTCCACATCCCCCGGCGCTGCCATCATCAGATCCGCCAGCTCGTCTACCACAATCAGGATCTGGGGCATCGGCTGCGGTTTCTCTCCATCCTCTTCTGTCATGGAAGCCGCCACATTCTTAACCTTCTGATTGTAGGCCTTGATATCCCGCACATGATATTCCGCAAACCTGCGGTACCGGTCGGTCATTTCCGCCACGCCCCAGTTCAGGGCCCCGGCCGCTTTTTTCGGATCGGTCACCACCGGAAGGAGCAGATGGGGAATCCCGTTGTACACCGAAAGTTCCACGACTTTCGGGTCGATCAGAATCATTTTTACCTCATCCGGCGATGCCTTGTACAGAATACTCATGATAATGGTATTGATGCATACGGATTTTCCGGATCCTGTCGCGCCCGCAATCAGCAGGTGCGGCATGGTTTCAATATTGGCGATGATGTTTTTGCCGGCAATATCCTTGCCTGCGCAGAAAGCAATCTTTGATTTTTCGTTTTTGAATTCCGCGGATTCCACCAGGCTGCGGAAGGCCACAGGCACGGTTTCCCGGTTGGGGACTTCAATTCCGATGACCGATTTGCCCGGAACCGGAGCTTCAATACGGATATCCGCAACGGCCAGATTCAGTTTGATGTCGTCCGCCAGATTGACTATTTTGCTGACTTTCACACCCATTTCCGGCTGAATTTCATATCTGGTAACCGTAGGACCGCAGGTCACGTCTGTCACCCGCGCGTTTACGCCGAAATTGGTCAGTGTCAGCTGCAGCCTTCTGGACATTTCCTCCAGATGTTCCCGGGAATCGCCGGAAGCACTCGGATCCGCCCTGGTCAGAAGTTCCGGTTTCGGGTAATGATACTCTTTTTTCGGCACTGCCTTTGCCTGATTGATTTCCTTCATTACCGCCGCATTATCCGCCGGGTCCGAAGGCGCGTTTTTCCGTCTGGTTTTTTCTGCTTTTTCCGGTGCAGAAACTGTTTCCTCCGGCTGTTCCGCCTCCGGCAGAGTTTCTTTGTGTGCCGCTGCCGCAGCGGATGCGACGTGCGTCTCTTTCCCGGCGCCTGAAGGATCTGCGTCAGAAACGGCTGCTTCTGTCCCCTCCTGCTCCGGCAGATGGATCTGTGGCCGGAATTCCGTATCCCAGCTGGAACCCGGAATGTTTCCTGTCTGCTGCGGCTCTGCGGAACCTTCTTTACCTGCGGAAAAATCCGCCGCCGGGGCGCTTTTTTTCCTTTTTCCTGCTGTACCGCCGGTGGTTCCGACTGTGGTTCCGGCTGTCTGTGCTCTGCCGGCAGACAGTTCCTCTTTGACCAGCGCGCGGATTTTTTCCGTCAGCTCGCTCATGTTGTCCGTGGAAACTGCCGCTTTATCCGGATTCAGCTTGGTATCCGGGGAAACTCCGTATACTTTTCTGCGGAATCTGCGGCCCGCGCAGGCGTCTTCGGACTCTTTTTCCCCTCGCCGTGCCGGCCGCTGTACACTTCCTCCGGCCTGACGGAGTTCTTTTTCTCTTCTCCGGTCCCGCCGGATTTCCTTTTCTCTTTTCCGCATCTGACTGCGGTTTTTGCTTTTCTGCTGCCGTTTTTCCGACTGTTCCCTGGCACGTTTTGCTGCCATACGGGAACTTGCGGAAACAGAATCAAAGAAGGATTTTTCGGAAATCAGCGCAGCAGCGAGCACCAGAAGAATAATAACAATGACAAAGCCGCCGGCCAGGCCAGTTCCTTCCGCCAGCGTCCGGCCTACGGCACCTCCCAGCACGCCGCCGCCATTTTTTCTGGTAAGTCCGTTTTTAAAAATCACCGAAAGCGTCGGCGACGCGTTTAGATAGCATACCAGATGGGCAAAGGCGCACAGCGCAATCAGAAGGATAACCGCCGCGCATGATTTCATGACCGTTCTGGGCCTGTTTCTGCGTACGCCATAGGTATTGGCTGCAAGAAAAGCGCCGAAAAAGAAAAGCCAGAAGGGGAAGAGATAGGCAATTACCCCGAAAACGCCAAAAAAGAAGACGCGAAACGCATCTCCCGTTTTTCCGCCAAATCCGATGTTGCTGATAAACACAAGCACAGCAATGGCCAGCAGTGCAAAAAGGAAGACTTCACGCTTCCATGGAAAATTCACGGAAGAAGACGCCTTCCTTTTCTTTGCGCCGGATGATGCTCTGCCGGAAGTTTTTTTCTTTGTGGATGGCCGTTTTTTCTTGGCTGCCATAAATCTCAATACCTCTTACATTGCAGCATATCCGATGACGGAAACCACTCCAACGATCAGACAGTACACTGCAAAATATTTAAATTTCTTTTCTTTGACAATTGCCAGCATCAGTTTGATGGCAATATAGCCCACAACTCCTGCAATGATCATGCCTATGATATAATTGCGCACTTCGGCACCGGTAACAGACACATTGCCCGCTCCGTGGAACTCCAGAACCAGCGCGCCTAAAATAGCCGGTATGGACATCAGGAAGGAAAACTTCACAGCAAATTCCCGCCGGAGTCCCAGAAATATAGAGGCCGCAATTGTGCTGCCGGACCGGGAGATCCCGGGCATGGTCGCGATTCCCTGTACAACACCTATCACCAGCGCGTTGGAATAAGTCATCTGTTTCGGACCTTTCCTTCCATCCGGAGCCCGGTCCGACAGATATAACAATACTGCGGTGATGATCAGGCAGATTCCGGGGATAAAAAGAATATTCGAAGCTGCTTCCACAAAATCCGCTCCTGCGTAACCAATCAGTCCGGTGGGAATGGTGGCCGCGATTACCAGAAGGACAAATTTGCGGTAGCTGTTTGTTACAATCCGCTTCATCTGCAGTTCCGGCTGATTTCTGCGCCGGAAAAAAACGGTCACGTTATAGAACGCGTCTGCAATAATCTTTACAAATTCCACAATCATGCGCGCCACATCCCGGTAATAGACGCAGACAATAGCAATCAGCGTGGCAATATGCAGGAGCACATCATACAGCATACCGGTATCTGTATTCACATGAAACAGTATTTTAAATAAAGCCAGATGGCCGGAACTGCTGACCGGAAGAAACTCCGTCAGCCCTTGAATCAGCCCCATTACCGCAGCTTGAATAAATGACATCTCTTATACCCTTTCCTGATGCTTATTTTCCCAGCAGATAGTTGTACAGTCCGGCATACCGGTTGGCGGATACTTTCCAGGAAAAATCAATTTTCATTCCCCGCTCCGCAATCAGATTCCATTTTCTCTTTTTCTCGAAATAAATCTGTTTTGCGTAATTAATGGTATGCAGCATCTCATCTGCATTGTAATTCGCAAAGGAAAAACCGTTGCCGGTATTCTCATATTCGTTAAACGGCTGCACTGTGTCACGCAGGCCGCCGGTTTCCCGTACGATCGGAACGGTTCCGTACCGGCAGGCAATCATCTGTGTCAGGCCGCAGGGTTCGAATCGGGAGGGCACCAGGAAGGCATCCGCGGCCGCAAACAGCCGGTGCGACAGTTCGTCGCTGTAGCAAATGTTGGCTGATATCCGGTCGCTGTGCTTCCCGGCGTAATAGCGGAACATATTTTCGTAGCGTTCCTCGCCGGTTCCCACCACTACGAACTGGGTGAATTCATCCGCGATCCCCTCGATGGCATAATCCACAAGATCCAGCCCTTTCTGGTCCGTCAGTCTGGACACCAGCCCGATTAAGAATTTGCTGTGGTCTACGGTCAGATGGAAATCTTCCTGGAACCGTATCTTGTTTTCTTTTTTTATTTTGCGGAAATTATCCACGGAATAGTTCTTATAAATATAAGGGTCGGTCTCCGGATTATATACGTCATAATCGATGCCGTTCACGATTCCCTGCAGATCAAAATGGCGAGCAGACAAAAGGCCGTTCAACCCCTCCCCGTAATAATCCATCTGAATTTCGCCGGCGTAGGATTCACTGACGGTGGTGATATAATCCGCGTACACAAGGCCGCCCTTCAGCATGTTGGCGTCCTTATGGTACTCCAGTTTATCCGGGGTAAATAACTCTTTCGGCAGCCCGGTGATTCCCTGCACCGTTTTCACATCCCACACGCCCTGGAACTTCAGGTTGTGGATTGTCATGATGGATTTCATTCCCCAGAAGAACATATCTCCCTGGAATTCGTTTTTCAGGTATACCGGCACCATCCCGGTCTCCCAGTCATGACAGTGAATCAGTTCCGGCTGGAAACCGATCAGCGGCAGCATGGAAAGCACTGCCTTGTCAAAAAAGCAGAATTTTTCCACATCCCAGCGGATATCTCCATAGGGAACCGCGCAGTCAAAATACTCCATATTATCAATGAAGTAATAGGTGATCCCATCCAGTTCACAGGTCAGCACACCCACATACTTATCCGGTAGAGCCGGACCCATATGCATGTAAAAATGTGTCAGGTACCGGAACTGGTTTCTGAAATGTTCCGGGATACAGGTGTAGTTCGGCAGAACGACCCGCACATCCCATTCTTCGCTGCTGAGGTTCTTCGGCAGAGAGCCGCATACATCAGCCAGACCGCCGGTTTTGATAAATGGCACACACTCGGATGCCGCAAAGAGTATTTTTTTCATAAATGATTCTTCCCAGATTATTCTTCCCAGTTGTGATAAACCTGCTGGACATCGTCATCTTCGTCAAGCAGATCAAGCAGCTTATTCATATGATAAATATCCTGTTCATCCGTCAGGGTCACATATGTCTGCGGAATCATAGTAACTTCCGCGTCAGCCATGGGAATTCCCTGATCCTCCAGTTTCTGGCGGACCTCACTGAAGGCTGCCGGATCGGTAAGGATCTCGAAACTGTCCTCTTCCTCCGAAAAATCATCGGCGCCCGCATCCAGTGCCAGCATCATCAGATCATCCGGTTCCATATCACAGGCTTCCCGGTCAATGAGGATCTGTCCCTTTTCATCGAACATAAAGGATACGCATCCCTGTGTGCCGATATTGCCGTTTCCTTTGGAAAAAGCATTGCGCACATTGGCTGCGGTACGGTTCTTGTTGTCTGTCAGCGCCTTGACAATGATCGCGGTTCCGTTCGGTCCGTATCCTTCATAGGTGGCCGTCTCGTAATTCACGGAATCCGCGTCTCCGGCTGCCTTCTTAATGCCTCGCTCAATGGTGTCGTTGGGCATATTATTGGCTTTGGCCTTGGCGATCACATCCCGAAGTCTGGAATTGTTGTCCGGATCCGGGCCGCCTTCCTTAACCGCAACCGCGATTTCACGGCCGATTACGGTAAAAATCTTTCCTTTTGCCGCATCGTTTTTTTCTTTTTTATGCTTGATGTTTGAAAATTTTGAATGTCCTGACATATTTCTGTGCTCCTTTTATTCTGTTTGAATTCCGAACGCACTGCAGATCAGAATCCATCGTAATACTATAACATATACCGGGCAGATGTGACAAGGGATCACTCGGCCTGCTCTGTTTTCTCTGTTTCCTCTTTGCCGGGATCCGGCGCCCGGGAGGCACGTACGGCCTTGATCATCTTGTTCTCCACCTGCAGTACATCAAAATCATATCCCAGGGCATGTACCGTAAAGACTTCCCCATCATTGGGAATCCGGTTGATCTCGGCAATCAGGAATCCGTTCAGGGTATCAAAATCTCCCATCAGGGATTCGTCGATCCCCAGTTCCTCACACACGTCATCAGTCTCCATCTCCCCGTCAATCAGGAAACTGCCGTCTTTCTGCTGAATGATTTCACTCTCTTCCGAATCATGCTCATCCATAATATTTCCGACGATTTCCTCCAGGATATCCTCCATGGTCACCAATCCGGCAGTCTGACCGTATTCGTCAATTACGGCTACCATATGGATTTTCATGGCCTGCATCCGGCGGAACAGATCGTCAATATGCCTGGTTTCCGGAATAAACGCGATCCTGCGAACCAATCCCCGGATCTGCCGGATTTCCCGGTCCATCAGTCCCTCCCGGCAGACATAGTTCAGTAAATCCTTAATGTGAATGACTCCGGTGATATTGTCTATGTTCTCCATATAGACCGGATAACGGGAATATTCCTTTTCGTTCACAAAGGACAGAACCTCTTTTAATGTCATGGAAGCATCCACTGCCACAATATTCTTCCGGTGGGTCATAATATCCTTGGCGTCTTTGTCGTCAAAATCGAAAATATTGCTGATCATCCGCGCCTCACTCTCGTGAAGCACGCCCTTTTCATGTCCTTCTTCTACCATGGACATGATTTCTTCTTCTGTGGTTGCTTCTGTGCTGTCCGGCTCCTGCCGGCCGGAAAAAAGATTCCGGAATTTTCTGCGCTTCTGACTTCGCGGTTTGCCGTCGTTCTCCATCTGTCATGCTCTCCTTGCTTATTCAGCGAAAAAATCGTACTGGCTGACAATCTCTCCGTTTTTCAGATAATTACGGGGGATGCGTTTGCTCAGATCGCAGGCCAGCTCATAGTTAAAGCGTCCGGACAGTTCCCCCAGTTCTTCCATCGTAATCTCCTGTTCGCCGTCACGGCCCAGCAGGATAACCGGTTCTCCCTGCTGAACATCCGGAATATGGGTAACATCCACCATAAACTGGTCCATGCACACCCGTCCGCGGATCGGCGCCCGGCATCCGCGGATCAGAACATACCCCTTGTTTGACAGGGAACGGGGATAGCCGTCCCCGTATCCCACCGGAACCGTTGCGATGACCTCATCCGTGCTGGTTTTGTATGTGCCGCCGTAGCTGATGCTCCTGCCCGGCCCCAGTTTTTTCACTAAAACCACCTGACTGTGAATCGACATCAGCGGTTTTAAGCGGATCCTGCTTCTGTCCACTTCGTCCGAAGGCCACAGTCCATAGAGAATAATCCCGGCGCGTACCATGTCTTTGTTATACTGGGGCAGATCAATGATTCCCGCGCTGTTGGAAATATGGTGAATGGGGATCCGAAGCCCCCGTACCATCAGAAGATCAATCATCCGGTCAAAGGCCTCTGCCTGGCATTCGGTAAAACGCTTGTCCTTCTCATCTGCCCGGGCAAAATGAGTGAAAATTCCCTCAATTTCCAAATTCGGCAGCTGGCTGATGCTTACAATATCGTCCGCGGAATCTTCCGTAATGGAAAATCCGATCCTGCTCATGCCAGTATCCAGTTTGATATGAATTTTCGCGGTTTTGCCCAGTTTTCTGGCTGCTTTGGAAATCTGCCGGGCCGTTTCAAAGGAAAAAACCGCGGTGCGGATATCCAGATCAATCATTTCCTCATACTGATCCGGAAAGGAGTATCCGAGAATCAGGATCGGTTTTCTGCGTCCTGCCCGGCGAAGGATCTTTCCTTCGTCCACGGAGGCAACCGCATACCCCCAGATGTCTTCCTCCTGCTCCAGAACCTCCGACAGCGCCAGGGCCCCATGCCCGTATCCGTCGGTTTTAATGACTGCCATGATCTTTGTGCTGCTGTCTGCGCGGCAGTTTTTGATCTGCTGAAGATTGTAGGAAAACGCATCCAGGTCAATGTCTGCGTGCACTCTGCTATATGCTTTCATGAAAATATACCTTCTTTAAAATTATTCCGATGCCATTGATCAGGTCTTCCGCCTGCATACTGTAAGGTCCCTTTTCCCTGGCTGCCGCATCGCCTGCAAGCCCGTGGATATATACCGCCAGCGGTACCAGTTCCTCCGGACCGGCATCCTGCGCCAGGATTCCTGTCAGGAGCCCGGTCAGCACATCGCCGGAACCGCCCACAGCCATGCCGTGGT
This sequence comes from Clostridium sp. SY8519, assembly GCF_000270305.1. Classification (NCBI taxonomy): domain Bacteria; kingdom Bacillati; phylum Bacillota; class Clostridia; order Eubacteriales; family Clostridiaceae; genus Clostridium; species Clostridium sp. SY8519. The sequence continues at coordinate 2,567,737 of NC_015737.1, forward strand.
TTCCGCTGCAGTTAATAAAACAGCGGCCGTCTTCTGTCACGCTGACGGTTCTGGCGTCTTTCATCACGACAGCCGCCCCTGTATCTTTCGCGAAACTTCGGGCCGCCTCCACCGGTGAAACCTTCAGTTCGGCAATCCTCCTGCCGGTAAGCCGGCTCATTTCCCCCATATGGGGGGTCAGAATACAGCCCCGCAGCAGCGGCCGCAGTTCCGTATGGGCAGCAATCAGATTCAGGCCGTCTGCGTCAATCACACACGGGAACCCGCTGCCGCCCTGCTTTTGGGCAGAGCGCCTGCGCACTTCGGTCAGCAGTCCCTTCAGCAGATGAAATGACGCCTCTGACTGTCCCAGTCCGGGACCGATGGCCGCCGCGTCTGCCCAGCCGCACAGTTCCTGAAAATCTAGGGATTCGCACCCCTCCTCGTCATATACGGTCAGGATCGCGCCCGGCACTGCGGTCTGCAGGGGGATGCGATTGCATTCCGGCGTCAGGATACGCACCAGGCCGCAGCCCGCCGCATATGCCGCCCGGGCTGCCAGGATCGCGGCTCCGGCCATATTGCGGCTGCCGGCCGCCAGAAGCACCCGTCCGCAGGATCCTTTGTTGGAGTCATTGCGGCGTTCCGGCATCCGAACCAGGTCATTTTTCTCCATGCTCCAGGCATCCGGCGAATGTCCCAGGAGACTTCGATGATCAATGCCGATCTCCGCACGGATCAGACGGCCGCAGCAGGCGGCTCCGGGATAGAGCAGCTGCCCCATCTTGTAAAATCCCATAGTTACCGTAGCATCCGCGCGAAACGCGCACCCCATAACCTGTCCTGTGTCCGCATGGATCCCCGACGGGATATCCACTGCGATTTTTCTGGCTTTACTGTCATTCAGCCGGCGAATCAGCTCCGCGTATCTTCCGGAAACCGGTCGGCTTAGCCCGATGCCGAACAGGCTGTCCAGCAATACCGTCCATCTGCCCGGGGGATATTCCGTATGGATCGGGATCCCGTATTTTTCCGCGATGGAAAGCTGGCGGCCGCATTCCGTGCTGGCATGTTCCCTGTTTCCTGCGAAATAAATTTCCGCGTGATATCCGGCCAGACACAGCAGCCTGGCGGCGGCAATTCCGTCGCCTCCGTTGTTTCCGCTGCCGCAGACAGCCAGAATACGATCCTTTTCCCGATCCGCTGTATGAATGATATACTCTGCGATTTTCAGTGCGGCACGCTCCATCAGAACCGGTGAAATCACACCGAAGTATTCCATCGTACTGCGATCACACTGCTGCATGGTGCTGCCTGAAAGAATTTCCTGCATCGCTGCCTCTCTTTCCGACACTCTTTGTAAGATGCTTGCTTTCCTGCCGTTTTCGTACGGCCATGGCCCCCTTTTTCCAAAAATCCGTCAGGACTGGCGCTCTTTGTCTGTAATCAGATAGGACAGATGCATCAGACTGTCGGACAGATGCACGGATTCAATCGTCACGTCCTCCGGCAGGTCCATTTCCATATGGGCAAAATTCCATATGGCCTTGATCCCCAGGGCGATCACATGCTCCGCCGCTTCTCTGGCATAGGCCTTCGGCAGGGTCAGTGCTGCCACATGCACCGGGGTTGACTTTACAAACTCATCCAGTTCTTCCATCATATGGATTTCAACACCGCCGGATTTTTTTCCCTTCAGTGCCGGATCCACATCAAAGAGCGCCACTACTTCAAACCCTCTTTTTTTGAAATTGGAATAATTGGCGAGTGCCTGGCCCAGATGTCCGGAACCGATGATAATCATATTATGCGTATGGTCAATTCCAAGAATTTTGCCGATTTCATCATGAAGATACTGCACATTGTACCCATATCCCTGCTGGCCGAATTCTCCGAAATTGTTCAGATCCTGACGGATCTGGGATGCAGTGACTTTCATTCTTCTGCTTAATTCTCCGGATGAAATACGTTCGGTTCCCTCTTCCAATAACTCTGTCAGATACCGATAGTATCGCGGCATCCTGCGTATTACCGCAGGAGAAATCTGTTTATCCACTTGTCGTCTACCTCCGTTATCATGTAAAGATTATAGCAGAATTTCCTGTTGATTACGACATGAGACTTTCCCATGTTTCGTAACAGGTCTCCAGCTCTTCCTTTAATTCCTGCTGCTGCGCGCTCAGCTCATTCAGCTTCGCGGAATTTTTCGCCGTTTCCGGGTCCATAAACAGCTGGTCAATCTGCCCGATCTTCTCTTCCAGTTCTGAAATCCGTTCTTCCACGTTCCGGATTTCCCGTTCCTGTTTTTTCCTGGCTGCTTTCTGTGCCTTCTGATCCGCGTAATCTTCTTTTCCGGAATTTTCCTCGGATTGGGCAGCAGATGAAGCTTCCGCCGCGGCAGTCTCTGTTTCGCCGCCAAACACAGCCTGTTCGTTGACTTCCCTTTTTTCTGCGAAATAATCGTAATTTCCGATATAGTTTACCAGCGCATGTCTGGTCAGGTGCAGAATTCTCGTAGCCACCCGGTTAATAAAATACCGGTCGTGGGACACAAACAAAACGGTCCCCTCATATCTGCGCAGGGCGGATTCCAGAATTTCTTTCGACTCAATGTCCAGATGGTTCGTAGGCTCATCCAGAATCAGGAAATTCGCGTCAGAAAGCATCAGCTTCGCCAGGGAAAGGCGTCCCCGCTCCCCGCCGCTCAAATCAGCGATCCTCTTAAAGACATCATCCTCGGTAAAAAGGAATGCCGCCAGCACATTCCGGATCTTTGTCTCCGTCATATGCGGATACGCATCGGAAAGTTCTTCAAACAGGGTCTTTTCGTCATGCAGTTCCTGCTGCTCCTGATCATAGTACCCGATGGTTACATTGGTTCCCAGGCGGAAGCTCCCGGCATCCGCCGGCAGCTTCCGGTTCAGAATTTTCAGGATCGTCGTCTTTCCCGTTCCGTTCTGGCCGATCAGCGCGACCCGCTCTCCCCGTTTGATCTGAAAATCAATGGAAGAAAACAGCGTGTGGCTGCCAAAGAACTTGCTTAATCCCTCCACATCCAGCACATCATTTCCGCTGATGACCTCCGGCTGAAGGGTCAGAGTCATTCCGCCCTTTTCTTCCTCCGGTTTTTCCAGACGCTGTATTTTATCCAGCGCTTTCTGCCTGCTTTCCGCCCGCTTAACAGATTTCTCCCGGTTAAAGGACTTCAGTTTGTCGATCACCTGCTGCTGCCGGGCAATTTCCCGCTGCTGATTCATGTAAGCGCGGATCTGCTCTTCTCTGCGCTGTTCTGCCTTTTTCGCGTATTCGGAATAATTCCCCTTATATACATGGGCCGCATGACAGCTGATCTCCACGACTTTGGACACCACCCGATCCAGAAAATAACGGTCATGGGCAACAATGATCACCGTTCCTTTATAGTTCAGGAGAAAATTTTCCAGCCAGTTGATGGATTCAATGTCCAGGTGGTTTGTGGGCTCATCCAGCAGAAGGAGATCCGGCTGCGTCACCAGCAGCCGGGCCAGGGCCACCCGGGTCTTCTGACCGCCGGACAGTTCATCACAGTATTTGCTGAAATCCTCTTCCGCGAAACCGAGTCCCTTTAATACGCCTGAGACTTCACTGTGCACCGCATATCCACCATTCCGGTCAAAATCACTCAGCAGCCGGTGGTACTGCACCAGGTAGCTGTCCATCTGTTCGGGCGCCACCCGGCTCATATTCTGTTCCATCTCATGGATTTTCTTTTCCTGATCCAGCAGATCCTGTTTTCCGGTCAGCACCTGATCGTAGATGGTTTTGTGATCCTCCACATTCTGGTACTGCGCCAGGTACCCGACGGAAGTGCCGCGGGCAATGGTCACTGTGCCGGAATCCGCGGTTTCCTCGCCGGTAATTATTTTTAATAACGTAGATTTGCCGGCACCATTGATGCCGACAATTGCTACTTTTTCATATTCATTTACATGAAAGGATACATCATTTAAAATGACATCCGTTCCATAAGATTTTGTTATATTCTGACAGCCTGCTATCATTGCATCATACTCTCCTGCTATGCGCGAACCGCATCAAGAGCCTCCCGCACTGCCTTGATAAAGTCAAAGCTGTTTAATACCACCGGATTCTCCATGGTGGTAATCAGCGCAAGATCCTTGGTCATGCGGCCGGACTCAATCACGCCGATGGTTGCTGCCTCCAGCTGGTCCGCAAAGGTACGCAGTTCGGAAATGCCGTCCAGTTCGCCGCGTTTTCTCAGTGCGCCGCTCCAGGCAAAAATAGTTGCCACCGAGTTGGTAGAAGTCTCTTCGCCCTTCAGATACTTATAGTAATGTCTCTGCACCGTTCCGTGAGCCGCCTCATACTCATAGACACCGCTGGGGGACACGAGCACAGATGTCATCATGGCCAGGGAGCCGAAGGCGGAAGAGATCATGTCGCTCATCACATCGCCGTCGTAATTCTTGCAGGCCCAGATGTATCCTCCTTCGGATTTCATGGTACGTGCCACGGCGTCATCAATCAGGGTGTAGAAATAAGTAATGCCCGCTTCTTCAAAGGCACTCCTGTATTCCGATTCGTAGACTTCCTGGAAAATATCCTTGAAGGTATGGTCATATTTTTTAGAAATGGTGTCCTTGGCCGCAAACCAGAGATCCTGTTTGGTGTCCAGGGCATAGTTGAAGCAGCTGTGAGCAAAGCTGTCGATGGACTTGTTGATGTTATGCTGTCCCTGAACGATGCCCGGGCCGGTAAATTCATGCACTAACTCCCGCTGCTCGCTGCCGTCCGCAGCCGTGTAAACCAGCTCCACTTTACCTGCTGCCGGAATTTTCATCTCTACATTTTTATACAGATCCCCGTACGCGTGACGCGCGATGGTAATCGGCTTTTTCCAGTTCCGTACAACCGGTTCAATTCCCTTTACAACAATGGGGGTACGGAATACGGTTCCGTCCAGGATGGCACGAATCGTTCCGTTCGGGCTCTTCCACATTTCCTTCAGATCGTACTCTTCCACACGGGCCGCGTTTGGCGTAATGGTCGCGCATTTCACGCCGACGCCGTATTTCGCTGTGGCATTGGCTGCGTCAAAAGTCACTCTGTCATCGGTTTCATTTCTATGTTTCAGTCCAAGATCGTAATATTCTGTCTTCAGATCAATATATGGAAGCAGAAGCTCTTCTTTAATCTCCTTCCACAGGATACGGGTCATCTCATCTCCGTCCATCTCCACAATGGGAGTCGTCATTGTAATTCTGCTCATATCTTCCTCCTCTAACACGGGCACGGCGTGCGTATTCCCGTTTTTTGCAGATCGGGCCTTCTTCAGCGTGACTGCAAAAGAAGTCTCACATGCTATAATACATTATCCCAGCCTACTTCTTCAATGTTTTTTATTGTATTCATAATATGATCGTTTGCCAGTTTTTTGGCCAGTTCCCCATCATGCGCACGGATCGCCTGCACGATTGCCTTGTGCTCATCATTGGAAAAAGCCGCCCTCGTCCCGGATGCCAGCGTCACCTTGCGCACCCGCTGCAGATAATGATGAAAATTACTCAGCACATGTTCCAGGATTTTACTGCCGGAAGCCCGGTACAGGGTTTCATGGAAACGGTTGTCTTCTTCAAACACCTGCTCCGCGTTTCCCCTCTGCACATGAAAATCCGTCAGGTATACGATTTCTTCCAGTTCTGCCACCTGATCATCCGACGCGTGACGGGCAGCTTTCTGGGCGCAGTATCCTTCCAGCATGGACCGGATCTCCAGAATGTCATACATATCCTCCCTGGAAATCCCCACCACCTGGGCGCCCCGATTGGGCGTAATGGTCACAAGACCCTGCAGTTCCAGCTGGCGGAGGGCTTCCCGCACAGGCGTCCGGCTGACACAGAGTTCATCTCCGATGGCTTTTTCCTTCAGTTCCTCGTTGGGTTTGTATTTGCCGGACAGAATGTTTTCTTCCAGAATATGGTACACTTTCGAGCTTAACGAATTGCTTTCACTGCTCATAGCTTCTCCTCCGTTACAATGTAATCTTCAGCTGCTGGCAGATCTCTGTGATCTTGACCACCAGTTCCCGGTCGGTCAGCACTGTGACACGGCCTTCCTCGTACATCGTATCCACCCACTTTTTCAGCCGGGTTACCAGTTCTGAATTCTTATCAATTTGGCGCTCCTGGGGCAGACGGTAATAGGTATTGATCCAGTGGGCAATGCCGGCGGCCCCGGATGTATTGGAAACAGATACCAGCGGCGGACGGTTCAGGAACTTTTCTGTATCAAAAATATTGTAGATTTCCTCATTTTTCAGCAGTCCGTCCGCATGGATTCCGGCACGGGTTACGTTAAAGTTTTTCCCCACAAAAGGGGTCCGCTCAGGAATATGATACCCCAGTTCTTTCTCATAATATTCCGCAAGTTCTGTAATCACCGTGGTATCCATGCCATCCAGGCCGCCTTTAAACTGCGCATATTCAAAAACCATGGCCTCCAGCGGCGTATTGCCGGTACGTTCCCCGATTCCGAAAAGCGCGCAGTTGACACCGGAAGCCCCGTACAGCCATGCAGTGGACGAATTAGACACCGCCTTGTAGAAATCATTGTGGCCATGCCATTCAATCATGGAAGATGGCAGCCCGGCATGGGTTTTCAGTCCGTAGATAATGCCAGGCACACTGCGGGGAATCACGGCGCCGGGATAGTTCACGCCATATCCCATGGTATCGCAGGCCCGCACTTTGATGGGAATTCCGTATTCTTCGGAAAGCTTTGACAGCTCGTTGCAGAAGGGAATCACATATCCGTAAATATCCGCTCTGGTAATATCTTCCAGATGGCAGCGGGGACGAACTCCCGTTTCAAGGCATTCCCGAATCACATCCAGATAGTGATTCATGGCTTCTTTTCTGGTCATCCGCAGTTTGTAAAAAATATGATAATCCGAGCAGCTGACCAGAATGCCCGTCTCTTTCAGTCCCAGATCCTTTACCAGCTGGAAATCCTTCTTGCTGGCGCGGATCCAGCTGGTGATTTCCGGGAACTCATATCCCCGCTCCATACATTTATACACGGCGTCCCTGTCCTTTTTGCTGTACAGGAAAAACTCGCTCTGCCGGATAATGCCCTTTGGCCCTCCCAGCCGGTGGAGATAGTCAAAGATCTGAACCATCTGTTCCGTGGTATATGGCTCCCTGGACTGCTGGCCGTCACGGAATGTGGTATCGGTAATCCAGATTTCCTCCGGCATATTATGGGGAACCACACGGTCATTAAAAGCGATTTTCGGAATTTCTTCATAAGGAAACAGATTGTGAAAAGTCACCGGCTTCTTCACATCCACCAGTTCATAAAACCGCTCCTCCAGCTGAAGCAGATTATTATGGTCATTCATATAAACATTGCGCATGTAAGACTCCTTTCCGTACTGCGCCCGTACCTGACATCGTCTGTATGGAAACCTGCACCTGTTCGCTTCTGCCTGTTTCTCAAATGCGCGACTGCCGGACCGCTGTATTAACGTATAATTGTATACGATTATACGTTAATACGATAAAGCAGTCAAGAGGATGGCCCCTCTTTTGCATGAAAAAAACGCAGAAACCACGAAGGAAGCGGTCTCTGCGTTTTTCTGTCCTGCGGTATTCCAAAGAGGAATCCTTCAGAACCTGCTCTTATTTGATTTCATGAACGGTACGCGGGATATAGGTGGTATGCAGCAGTTCATGGGCCAGATGGCTGCCCGGCTGGCCGAGGAACTCGTCATACAGCTGAATAATCGCAGGGTTTTCATGGGATTTTCTGTATGTGCAGTTCCGGTCATTTTCATAAAGGGCCTTGGCACGCTCTTTAGCCAGATCCACTGTGTTGCGGACATAGCCCGGCTGCTGGGGCTGACCGCCGCCGTTGACACATCCGCCCGGACATCCCATGACTTCAATAAAGGTATAGTCGGCTTCGCCGGACTGTACTTTTTTCATCAGATCATGGGCGCATTTGGTGCTGGAAGCCACTGCGACTTTCATCTTTGTTCCCTTCAGATCATAGGTTGCTTCCTTGATTCCGTCGGTTCCGCGCACTTCCTTGAAATCAAGTGCCGGCAGCTCCTCGCCGGTGATTTTCTCATAGGCGGTACGAAGGGCTGCTTCCATAACGCCGCCGGTGGCGCCGAAAATAACTGCGGCTCCGGTGCCGAGTCCCAAAGGCGCGTCAAATTTTTCATCCGGAAGATCCCGGAACTGGATGCCGGCCATGCGGATCATCCGTGCCAGCTCCCTGGTGGTGATAACAATATCTACATCGGGTACGCCCGCGCCGTCTTCATCCGGACGGGTGATTTCGAATTTCTTCGCGGTACAGGGCATTACGCTGACCACAACAAGATCCTTTTTATCCACGCCGATTTTATCCGCATAGTAGCTCTTTGCGATGGCGCCGAACATGGTATGGGGCGCCTTGCAGGATGACAGATGTGGCAGCAGGTCAGGGAAATAATGCTCGCAGTATTTGATCCATCCCGGTGAACAGGAGGTCATCATGGGAAGCACGCCGCCGTTGGTGACACGTTCGATCAGTTCGTTCGCCTCTTCCATAATGGTAAGGTCGGCTGCAAAATCCGTATCAAATACATCATCAAATCCAAGGCGCCGCAGCGCAGCTGCCATCTTGCCTTCCACATCTGTGCCGATGGGATAGTCAAATTCCTCACCCAGAGCAGCCCGTACTGCCGGGGCCGTCTGTACAATGACCCGCTTGGTCGGATCCGCAATGGCGTCAAAGACATCTTTTGTATTGTCTTTTTCCTGCAATGCGCCGGTAGGACACACCGCGATACACTGTCCGCAGGATACACAGGCGGTGTCTCCCAGGCCTTTGCCGAAGGGGGATCCGATATTGGTCTCAAATCCACGCTCATTGGCGCCGATGACACCGATTCCCTGTACCTTTTCACAGGTGGCGCTGCAGCGGCGGCACAGGATGCATTTGTTGTTATCCCGGATCATATGCGGCGCGCTATCATCGATGGGATACACATTGCGCACGCCGTCAAAGTAATCATCCTCATCGATATGGTAGTCATAGCAGAGCTTCTGCAGCTCACATCTGCCGCTGCGGGCGCAGGACAGACATTTTCTCTCATGGATGGACAGAAGCAGCTGCAGGGTCTTTCTTCTGGAATCCCGTACTTTCTCCGTATTGGTCCATACTTCCATTCCTTCCGCTACCGGATAGACGCAGGCAGTGACCAGGGTTTTGGCGCCCTTCACTTCCACCACGCAGATTCGGCAGGCAGCGATTTCATTAATATCCTTTAAAAAACACAGCGTCGGGATCTCGATATTCGCCTGACGGGCAGCCTCTAAAATTGTGGTGCCCTCCGGAACGGAAACAGCAATCCCGTTGACAGTCAGATTTACGTTACTCATTTCCAATTCCTCCTTAACCTTTCCGTACAGCATCTACTTTACAGTTTTCCATGCAGACACCGCATTTAATACATTTGGTCACATCGATGGTATGCGGTTTTCTGAGTTCTCCTGTAATAGCGCCTACCGGACAGTTTCTTGCACACATGGTACATCCCACACATTTCGTGCCGTCGATATACATATGTACCAGATCTTTACATACACCTGCAGGGCATCTCTTCTCTGTTACATGGGCAATGTACTCATCTCTGAAATACCGCAGGGTAGAAAGAATCGGATTCGGTGCCGTCTGGCCAAGGCCGCAGGCGGAATTTTCCTTGATATAATTTGCCAGTTCCTCCAGTTTGTCGATATCTTCCAGGGTTCCGTTTCCCTTGGTGATTTTTTCAAGAATTTCCAGCATCCTTCTGGTGCCCACACGGCAGGGCGTACATTTTCCGCAGGACTCATCTACGGTAAACTGCAGGTAAAATTTGGCGATATCCACCATACAGTTATCTTCATCCATGACAATCAGTCCGCCGGATCCCATAATGGAACCGATGGCGCCGAGGTTTTCATAATCCATGGGTACGTCCAGGCATTCTGCTGGAATGCATCCGCCGGAAGGTCCGCCGGTCTGCGCGGCTTTGAACTGCTTGCCCTGGGGGATGCCGCCGCCGATTTCTTCAATTACCGTACGCAGCGGAGTTCCCATAGGCACTTCCACCAGACCTGTATTGTTGATTTTTCCGCCAAGGGCAAAGACTTTGGTTCCTTTTGATTTTTCCGTGCCGATGGAGCTGAACCAGTCCGCGCCCTTTAAGATAATCTGCGGAATATTCGCGTAGGTTTCCACGTTGTTCAGAATCGTGGGTTTTGCGAATAAGCCCTTGACTGCAGGGAACGGCGGTCTCGGACGGGGCTCACCCCGGTTTCCTTCAATGGACGTCATTAACGCGGTCTCTTCGCCGCAGACAAAGGCGCCTGCGCCCAGACGGAGCTCAATGTCAAAGTCAAATCCTGTTTCAAAGATATTCTTTCCTAACAGGCCGTATTCATGGGCCTGATCAATGGCGATTTTCAGACGTTCCACCGCAATCGGATATTCCGCGCGGACATAGATGTATCCCTGATTGGATCCGATGGCATAACCGGCGATGGCCATTGCCTCCAGAACCACATGAGGATCACCTTCCAATACAGACCGGTCCATAAATGCGCCGGGATCCCCCTCGTCCGCATTGCAGCATACATATTTCTGAACATTTCCGCGGTTGCCGGAAGCGAATTTCCATTTCAGTCCGGTAGGGAATCCGGCGCCGCCGCGTCCCCGCAGGCCGCTGTCCAGAATCGTTTGGATGACTTCGTCCGGTGTCATGGTGGTCAGGACCTTGCCCAGTGCCTGATAGCCGTCCATGGCAATGTATTCATCAATATTCTCCGGATTGATAATACCGCAGTTGCGCAGGGCGATTCTCTTCTGCCGTTTATAAAATACGGTCTCATTCAGAGAAGCCTGTCCGCCGCTGTTGTCCTCGTGATATTCCAGACGGGTCACTACCCGGCCTTTCAGCAGATGTTCCGTGACAATTTCTTTTACATCCTGCGGGCGGACTTTCTGATAGAATGTGCCATCCGGATACACGACAACAATCGGTCCGTAGGAACACAGCCCGTGACAGCCGGTTTCGATGACTTTAATCTCATTCTCCAGTCCGTTGGCTTTGATTTCCTGTGTGAAATTATAAAGGATTCTGCCGCTTTCCGAATCCTTACAGGACGATCCGCCGCAGACTAATACGTGTGAACGATACATGATTTCCCTCCTACTTTAATTTGTCGGCTGCCTTCAGCGTATACTGGTCTACGACGTTTCCGTTTACCAGATGCTGTTCCACGACTTCCTTTGCCTTTTTTGCGTCCATCCAGATATAGGTAACTTTTGGTTTGCCCGGTTCAAAGACTTCCACAATCGGCTCATACTGGCACAGGCCAATACATCCGGTCTGGGTCACCATGACGTTGTCAAGATTTTTATTTCTAACCTCTTCCGCGAGAGTGTTTAATACCGGTCTTGCCCCGGAAGCGATGCCGCAGGTAGCCATGCCGACCACCACGCGGGTCTTGTCGCTGGAAGCATCCCGCAGGCCGATCTCGCCCTTCATTCTCTCTTTTATCTGCTGAAGCTCAATTAGTGATTTCATAGAATTCCTCCATATACATGTCTTATATCTGCTGTTCCCCGTACGCATCTGTCTCATCTGTATTTTCTTTCAGATAGGAGTGAATGAATTCCGCAATTTCTTTCTGTGCGAAGGATGTATCACCGATGATTTTACGGATTTCATCCGTGTCGAGATCAAATCCGTGTCCATTCACCCGATAGTGATACACAAAATGAATCCCCTCATTAAAAACAACCAGCGAATAGATGGTCTCCGCAATGTCCCCCAAAGGCATGCAGTCAATACTGTCCGTACAGTATACGGCCTGCATGGATGTACCTTTGCCTTTTTCGGATGCAATGGAAAAACTTCCGCCGGTGCATTCCGCCGACTGCTGAAGGAACGGAATCCCCAGTCCGATCTTTCTTGTGGTCCGTGTGGTATAAAACGGATCTACGGCGGCTTTCAGCTGTTCCTCATCCATACCTGTCCCGTTATCACGGATTGTAAAAGTGAGTGTATGATTGATGGTATCTCTCAGAACAGAGATGAATATATCAGCTGCTTTTGCGGTGATTGAATTCTGTGCGATATCCAGAATTGTCAGAGAAATTTCGGGAAGCATCAGTTATATTTTGCCAGGATCTGATCCACGTCACGCGCGGTCAGGCGGCCATATACATTTTCATTAATCATCATTACCGGTGCCAGTCCGCAGGCGCCGACGCATCTGCAGGCATCTAATGAAAATTTTCCATCCGGTGTGCATTCGCCGGTCTGGATACCCAGCACTTCCGTGACGCGTTTGAGCACATCTCCGGATCCCTTTACATAACATGCTGTGCCAAGACAGACAGAAATCTGATATTTCCCCTTTGGAGTCAAATTGAACTGTGAGTAGAATGTAGCGATGCCATATATCTTTTCCATCGGAATTTCAAGTTCGTCCGCAATGATCTTCTGAACCTGCTCCGGAAGATATCCGTAGATATCCTGGGCTCTCTGCATAATCGGCATCAGGCAGCCCTTTTCATTCCGCAGTTCTTCGATCGCAAGGCGAAGCTCCTGTTCCTGTTCATTGCTTCCGTGAAAGGAAGCGGTTCTGTTTTCTGCCACAATGTTACCTCCTCATTGTTTTAAGTTAGATACAATCCATGTATACTATAGCACCCCTTTCACTTTAATGCAATGAAATATTGTTTAATGTTTCGTACAATTTTGCGTTTGTCATGCGACAAATGTTGAATCCAGCCGAAGCATGGACATTATGCACATAATTTGATACAATTGCTACTGGCATCTATTACATTTCAACTAGTAATCTGGAGGAACCCACATTGACAATCCGACAAATTGCCTCCATTCTCGAAGCCGAAATCTGTGTGCCGGGTCCTGACCTGGATCAGGAAATCGCCATTGCATACGCCTCTGACATGATGGCGGATGTACTGGCTTTTGCTGTGCCCGGCTGCGCGCTGATTACCGGCCTGCGCAGCCAGCAGGTCATTCGTTCCGCGGAACTGAAAGATCTTGCATGCATTATCTTCAGCCGGGGAAAAGTTCCGGACAGCGGTATGATCGACCTGGCCCGGGACTGCGGCATGAGCATTATGTACACAAAACTGCCGATGTTTACCACATCCGGCATTCTTTACGAACACGGGATCAGGGGGGTAAAAGCAAGTGACTAGTATCAAATATCATTATACCGTTGACGGAGAGGATTTTACCCGCGCCGGGGAAGCCAGCAGCGATCTGAAACGAAAGCTGAAACAGATGCACATTTCTCCGGAAATCATCCGGCGGGTCTCCATCGCCCTGTATGAAGGAGAAATCAACATGGTGATCCACGCCAACGGCGGAACCATTGATGTGGAAATCGATCCGGAAAAAATCGATATGCTGCTCAAGGACACGGGCCCTGGGATCGAAGATGTGGACAAAGCCATGCAGGAAGGCTACACCACCGCCACCTCCCAGATTATGTCCCTGGGATTCGGCGCGGGCATGGGACTGCCCAATATGAAAAAGTCTTCCGACACCATGTCCATTGACACCAAAGCCGGCGTCGGAACCACGGTGCATATGACCGTTAACCTGCGCTGAAGGCAGGCGGCACCGTTCTGCGGTCCGCAAACAGATAATGAAACAGAGGCAAGTATCTGATTATGAATCAAAACAAATTTTATCACTCGGTTTACCTGCGCAGCGAATTGTGCGAAGGGTGCATCCACTGTCTGAAACGATGCCCCACTGCCGCGATCCGCGTCACCAGCGGGAAGGCCAGCATCATCAAAGAATTCTGCATCGACTGCGGAGAATGTATCATTCACTGTCCCCACAACGCAAAGGAAACCCGGCGGGATGACTATCATTTTGTCCGAAACCAATACGACTATCTTGTGGCCCTGGTCGATCCGTCGATTTACGGACAGTTCAATCATCTGACCGATATCAACATCATCCTGTCCGCCCTGATTGGCATGGGATTTGATGACGTGTTCGAAGTGGGCCTGGCCTATGAATACATTATGGATAAAGCCAGGGACTATATCGCCGAGCATCCGGACATCCGTCCGGTGATCAATCCGACCTGCCCGTCAGTGGAACGGCTGATCCGCGTGCGTTTTCCCAGCCTGATCGAGAATATTCTCCCTTATGTGCCGCCCACGGAAATAGCCGCCCAGGCCGCTCTGCATATCGCACTGGAAAAATCCGGCCTGCCCGAGGAACGGATCGGCATCATCTATATTTCTCCCTGTCCGGCACAGATTTCCTTTGTACATGATCCCTTCGGCACGGATACCCAGACGGTGGACAAGACCATCGCCCTGAAGGACATTTATCCTGATCTGATCACAGCCATGAAAGATGCCGCCGCCCACCCGCTCCATCTCTCCCGCTGCGGAAAAATCGGCATTACCGTGGGAACCACCTGTTCGGAGGCCAAAAGCCTAGGGACCCGCAACTACCTGGCCGCCGACGGCATCGAAAACGTGATCCGGGTGCTCAATGACATCGAAGACGGCAAGATCACCGAAGAGCTGGTTTACGCGGAGTTAAAGGGATGCAGCGCCGGCTGTGTCGGCGGAGTCCTGAATGTGGAAAATCCCTACTATGCCCGCGCCAAGATCAAACAGCTGGAGGAGCGCACCGCGCCCAGCCAGTCCCACCGGGAATTCTTCGAGGACCGGTGCGGGATCCATCCGGAATGGACCTCTCCGCTGTTATATGAACCGGTATACCGTCTCGGTGATGACCTGTTTGACAGCATGCAGAAAATGACGGATGTGGAGGAAATCTTAAAGACACTTCCCGGCCTGGACTGCGGTTCCTGCGGCTGCCCCACCTGCCGCACCCTGGCAGAAGATATTGTGCGGGGAGCTCCCGGTGCCCAGCGGGAAAACTGCATCTACATGCTGCGGGGACTCTACAGCCGTATGATAAAAGAACAGAAACAAGCAGCTGCCGCAGCCGAAACACCGGATACACAGAAACCACCGGCTGCTGATTCCGCGGATACCGGCAGCAGCAAAGACTGAACACCCCAAGGAGGACAAGGATGCAAATAAAAGATCTGAATACGTTACCGGATTTTGAAGAACTGGTTCCCTCTGATTTCCCGGAAGATGAAATCAGCACGTCCTACTGCTGTGATCTCCTGAGTGTGGCCATGAAGGGAGCGCCGGCGCAGTGTGCCTGGTGTACCGTAATGAACAATATCAATACCCTGGCCGTCGCGTCCCTGACAGATGCCGCCTGCGTCATCCTGTGCTGCGGCATTCATCCCACTCCGGAAGTACTGGAAAAGGCAGCGCAGCAGCATATCTGCCTCTACCAAACAAATCTGCCTGTTTTCCAGGCTGCTCTGGAGGTATATAAGAAACAGCATGAAACTGACCTATGATCTGCATATCCATTCCTGCCTGTCCCCCTGCGCGGATGACGATATGACGCCGGAAAACATCGCCGGAATGGCACATTTAAATCATCTGCACGTCGCGGCGCTGACCGACCACAACACCTGCCGCAACTGCGAAGCCTTTCTGAAGGCTGCCGCGCGCTACGGTATTTTCGGAATCTGCGGCATGGAACTGACCACAGCGGAAGAAGTCCATGCAGTCTGCCTGTTTCCTTCCCTGGAACGGGCCATGGATTTTGACGCATATGTCGCCGACCGCCGTCTTCTGCTGCAAAACACCCCCGAACTATTCGGCCGGCAGCTGCTTTACGCGCCGGATGATCAGCCGGCGGGCGAATACGACCCGTTGCTGCTCTGCGCCACGGATATCTCGTTTTCCGCATTGACGCATCTGCTGCCGGAATTCGGAGGCATTTATTTCCCGGCCCATATCGACAAGCCCAGCAATTCCCTGCTGTCCAACCTCGGTTTTATTCCCTATGACAGCGAATTCAGTTTTTACGAACTGAGCAGCCGGTGTACCGAAGACCGTCAGCAGGAACTTCTAGAACGGAATCCCCGCCTGGTCCCATGCAGACCCCTGTGGAATTCTGACGCCCACAGTCTGGGACAGATCAAAGAAGGAGGGATCCCTCTGGAGGCAGATGACGTAACCTTTGCTTCCCTCTTTCGTACAGCCCCCTGCTGACCGGTTCCTTTGAAGCAAAAGAGCTGCCTGCGGCCGATGGAACTTCCATTTCCACTGGCCGCAGGCAGCTCTTTGTTTCTGCATCTACTGAATTGCAGCTCTTTTTCTGTTATTTCTGCACAATATTTACGATCCGTCCCGGCACATAAATCTCCTTGACAATCGTACCTGTCAGTTTGTCTCCCAGCACTTCTTTTGCCGCTGCCAAAGCATCCTCCTTGGACGCATCTGCAGCAATGGTTACCACACCTTTGGTCTTTCCGTTGATCTGTACTGCGATCTCTTTTTCATCATCTTTCATGGCTTCTTCATCATAGGAAGGCCAGCCGGCAGTAAAGACAGAATCTTCATGCCCCAGCTGATGATAGAGTTCTTCGCTGATGTGTGGTGCGAAGGGAGACAGCAGAACCACGAATGTCTCCAGTGTCTCTTTGTCCACGCCGCCCTTCTTCGCCAGATCATTCAGCTTGTTATTGTATTCCATAAATCCGGAAATTACCGTATTCAAACTAAAGCTCTCCAGACGTGTGGTAATGTCATAAATCAGTTTATGCCGGAGTTTCACCAGTTCTTTTGTCGGTGCCGCATTGGCATCCTTCTGATCCATCACCAGTTTCCAGAACTTGCTGATAAAGCGGTATACACCGTCGATTCCTCGGTCATCCCATTCGGAGTCCAGTTCCGGCGGTCCTACAAACAGCTCGTACAGCCGCAGCGAATCACAGCCGTAATCTCTGACCAGATCATCCGGTGAAATGACATTTCCCTTGGATTTGCTCATTTTGATTCCGTTCTTGCCGGTGATCATGCCCTGGTTGAACAGTTTCTTAAACGGCTCATCGAAATCAATGACACCAATGTCATACAGGAATTTGGTATAAAATCTGGAATACAGCAGATGCAGCACCGCATGCTCCACGCCGCCGATGTACATATCCACCGGCAGATATTTGTCTGCTTTCTCCCGGGATACCAGTTCTTTGTCATTCTTATTGTCAATATAGCGCAGGAAATACCAGGAAGACCCTGCCCACTGGGGCATGGTGTTGGTTTCGCGCTTGGCCGGTCTGCCGCAGCAGGGACAGGTGGTGTTTACCCAGTCCGTAATCGCTGCCAGCGGGGATTCCCCTGTTCCGGTGGGCTGATAGGACTCCACTTCCGGAAGCAGCAGAGGAAGCTCTTCTTCCGGTACCGGCACAGCTCCGCAATGGGGGCAGTGTACGATCGGAATCGGCTCGCCCCAGTATCTCTGGCGGGAGAATACCCAGTCTCTGAGCTTATAGTTCGTCGTTGCCCTGCCGCATCCCATCTCTTCGATGATGTGGGGTGCCTTTTTCTTTAATTCCGAAGATTCCATGCCGTTCCAGCTGCCGGAATTAATCATGGTTCCCCGGGCTTCCGTATAAGGCTCTGTCATGTGCTCAATTTCTTTTCCGTCTTTGGCAATGACCTGAACCACCGGTATGCCGTACTTCACCGCGAATTCAAAATCACGGTCATCATGGGCCGGCACACACATCACCGCGCCGGTACCGTAATCCGCAAGCACATAATCGGCCAGCCAGATCGGCACTTTTTTGCCGTTGATCGGATTAATCGCATACGATCCGGTGAACACACCTGTCTTCTCCTTGTCCTGCATCCGGTCTACTGAAGATTTCAGAGAAGTCTGATAAATATAGTCTTCTACGGCCCCTTTCTGCTCCGGTGTCGCCAGTTCCGATGCCATGGCATGCTCCGGCGCAAGCACCATAAATGTGGCGCCATGCAGGGTATCCGGACGGGTGGTATATACCGTAATCGTACGGTCAGAGCCATCTACGCGGAAGTTCACTTCTGCCCCGTAACTCTTGCCGATCCAGTCGGTCTGCATTTTTTTGACTTTTTCCGGCCAGTCCAGCTTGTCCAGATCATCCAGCAGACGATCTGCGTAATCTGTGATTTTCAGCATCCACTGGTTCAGATTTTTCTTGGTAACATCAGCCCCGCACCGTTCGCACTTGCCGTTAACCACTTCTTCATTGGCCAGTCCGGTCTTGCAGGACGGACACCAGTTAATGGGCATTTCCTTCTGATACGCCAGTCCCTTTTTAAACATCTGCACAAAGATCCACTGGGTCCATTTGTAAAAGGACGGATCTGTGGTGTTGACTTCCATATCCCAGTCATACAGAGCGGAGATTTCGTTGATCTGCCGCTTGATATTTTTGATATTGGAAGCGGTGGTGATCGCCGGATGGGTTCCCATCTTGATCGCGTAATTCTCAGCCGGCAGGCCGAAGGCGTCCCAGCCCATCGGATGAATAATATAATGACCTTGCTGCAGCTTATATCTGCTCCAGACATCTGAGATCACATATCCCCTCCAGTGTCCCACATGGAGTCCGTTGCCGGATGGATACGGAAACATATCCAGGCAATAGTATTTCGGCTTTTTGCCGTCGTTGACATTTACTGGTTTTTCTTTCCAGATTTTCCGCCATTTCTGCTCCACCTCACGGTGGTTATATGGTACTGACATATCTCATTTTCCTCCGTATCTGCACACTATATGTGTACTAACTCTAAAATTCTATCATAACAGCCGGATATGTCAACCCGGGTTCCCTGTTCCGGGCACACCAAAACCTGATTTCCCTTCACGCAAAAACGCGCCGCACAGAAGCGAAAAATCTCCCGCACGGATTCAGGAAAGAAATCAGTGCGGGAGATCTCAGGTATGTTTCTGTTTTTGTGATCTGCCGGATGCCTTCCGGCCTCCGACTCTGCCGGCTCCGGTCTTACAGATGCATCATAGCATTGATTGCCGAGCCCATGGATACAAATACGATAATGACGATTACATAGCAGATAATGGATAAAATCAGCTGCGCGATTGCCCAGTTTCTTCTGGACGGTCTGTTGTGGCCGCTGACAGCCCAGACGATCAGCATGATCAGGCCGACAATCGGAATTGCCGCAACAATCAATGTCCCGATCCAGCTGCCTACCCCCATATCACTTTCCGGTCTTACTGCTTCATTTTCCTGCATATCCTGCATAGGTTCCTCCTTGTCTGCGCAGCGCATGTTCTTCGGCAATCGCCGACATACACCGCATGATACATCTTTTTCTTTACCTATTCAGTATACCGGACTTCTTCAGGAATTGCAATTTTTATACCATTCTGCATCAAATGCCGTACATTCCTGCCGGATTTTCCGGAAAATCTTTATTCATCCGCAGCCCTGGCTGCCACTTCCTTCTCCTGGATTTCCTGCGGCGCCTGTTCATAGCGTGACACTTCATAGGAATATACGCCGGCGCCTCCGGTCATGGACCGCAGATCGGTGTTATAACCATCCAGCTCTGCCACAGGAATGTCTGCGACAATCTCCTGTTTGCCGCCGTCCATGGGATTCATGCCAAGCACACGTCCCCGCCGTTTGTTCAGATCTCCCATCACATCGCCGGTAAACCGGTCCGGAATCTCCACCTTCAGAGACGCGATGGGCTCCAGAAGAACCGGAGAGGCTTCCATAAATCCTTTTTTAAAAGCCTGAATGGTCGCTGTCTTGAAGGCCATTTCCGAAGAATCCACCGGATGATAGGAACCGTCATATAAAACAGCTTTAACGCCCACCACCGGATAGCCTGCCAGCGGTCCGGCCGTAACGGCCTCCTGAATTCCCTTTTCCACTGCCGGGAAATAGTTCTTCGGCACAGCGCCGCCGACTACCGTCTGTTCAAATACGTAGGGCGTATCCAGATCACCGGAAGGCTCGAAGGTCATCTTGACATGTCCGTACTGGCCATGACCGCCGGACTGTTTTTTGTACTTGTTTTCCACATCTGCCTTTTTCCGGATTGTTTCCTTATACGCAATCCGCGGTTTGCTCAATGTAATGGACACTTTATATTTTTCCTGCAGTTTGCTGACCACAACATCCAGCTGCTGCTCCCCGATTCCATACAGCAGAGACTGACGGTTCTCGCTGTCAATCACGTTTTTCAGGGTCAGGTCTTCCTGCATCATCCGGCCGAGGGCCTGGGAAATCTTATCCTCATCCCCCTTGTTTACTGCCTGATATGCCTTGCAGGTGTAAGGCTGTGACAGAACGGTGCGGATATAAAGCACCGGTGAGGCCTTGGTTGACAGCGTATCTGTCGTCACTGCCTTGGTGAGTTTGGCCAGGGCGCCAATGTCCCCTGCATGCAGTTCCGGTACTTCTTCCGGCTTGTTTCCCCGCATGACATAGATCTTTCCGATCTTGTCATCCATGCCCCGCTCCTCGTTATACATCACATCATCGGTCTTGAGGACACCGGAATTGACTTTAATAAGGGAATATTTTCCGATAAAGGGATCCACAATCGTTTTGAAAATATACGCGGTTTTCGGTTTGGAAAAATCATAGTCCGCGTCAAAGACCTGATTGGTTTTGGTGTTGATTCCCTTGCACTGCCGTTTGTCCGGACTGGGAAGATATTTCACAATATCATCCAGCAGCGTGTAAATACCCCGGGCATTGATTCCGGAGGCGAAGGAAATCGGCACGATGCTTCCGTCCAGCACATTGACACGCAGAGCCGCCCGGATCTCGTTTTCGGAAAATTCCTCTCCGCTGAAATAACGGTCCATAAATTCCTCGCTGGTCTCCGCCACGGATTCCATCAGAGTCTCCCGCAGAAGCTCCAGATTCTTCTTGCTGTATTCCGGCACTTCCATTGCTTCGACTTCATGCCGGTCATTCCATCTGCCGCCCTCCCGGGTAATGATATTTACATAACCGATCAGTTTTTCATCCTGACGGACCGGAATGTGGAACGGCGCGATCTTCTTGCCGTATAACTCCTGCATATCCATCACAGTCTGACGGAAGCTGGCATTGTCATCATCCATGCCGGTTACGCAGATCAGGCGGGGAATATTATAACGGTCGCAGATTTCCCAGGCTTTCTGGGTTCCCACCTGAATCCCGGATTTGCCGTCGACAACAATGACCGCCGCATCTGCAGCGGAAACCGCTTCTTCCACTTCCCCGACAAAATCAAAGAGGCCCGGGGTATCGAGAATATTGATTTTTGTATCATTCCATTCAATGGGGATTACCGATGTGCTGATGGAAAACTTTCTTTTTATTTCTTCTTTATCATAATCACTGATCGTATTTCCGTCACTGACGGTGCCCATGCGGCTGGTCAGTCCGGAAAGATATGCCATAGCCTCTGCGATCGTGGTCTTGCCCACTCCGCCATGGCCTAAAAGAACGACGTTACGGATTTTGTCTGTAGTATAAACGTTCATATGCTGGATCCTCCAATACAATTTAGTAATTATGAGTACATTTTACTAAATTTCATGGTACAATACAACTATATTCATACATTTTTACCATTTCATTTGATTTTTCTTCCAAAAAAACCGCTCCTGTTTTGTCACTTTTACACTTCGACGCTTTAAAGTGTTGACGAAGCACGGGTTTTGCGTTAGAATCATCAAAAGACAACGAATACAAAGGGGTATACAGCTATGATTATTGTAATGAAACCACACGCAAAAGAAGCGTCTGTACAGAAGGTTCTCCATACGGTCACCGACAGCGGACTGAAGACACATCTGTCCAAGGGTGAGTCAGTCACCATCATCGGTGTGGTCGGAGATAAAACAAAACTGGACACCAATACGATCCTGGGTCTGAATGAAGTGGAAAAAATCGTCAACGTAACCGAAAGTTACAAACTGGCCAACCGCAAATTCCACCCGGAGCCCACCCGGATACAGTTAAACGGGACCTCCATCGGTCCGGATACCTTTACGCTGATGGCCGGACCCTGTGCCATCGAATCGGAAGAGCAGATTGTATCCACTGCCCTTGCTGTCAAAAAAGCCGGCGCAACCATGCTGCGGGGCGGCGCCTTCAAGCCCAGAACCAGTCCCTACTCTTTCCAGGGTCTGGAAGAAACCGGATTAAAATATATGAAAACCGCATCGGAAGAAAGCGGTCTGCCGACCATCTGTGAAATCACCAGCGCCCGGGCGCTGGAGCTTGCGGTACAGTATGTGGACATGCTTCAGATCGGCGCCCGCAACATGCAGAATTTCGAACTGCTGAAAGAATGCGGCAAAGCCGGCAAACCGGTTATGCTTAAGCGCGGCCTTTCCTCCACCATTGACGAGTGGCTGAATGCCGCGGAATACATCATGTCCTCCGGCAATCCGGATGTGGTGCTGTGTGAGCGCGGAATCCGCACCTTTGAGACTGCCACCCGCAATACCCTGGATTTAAGCGCGGTCTGCGTCTTAAAGGAAAAAACCCACCTGCCTGTTATTGTGGATCCGTCCCACGCCACCGGCGTCCGTTCCTACATTCCGCCGCTGGCAAAAGCGGCTGCGGCCTGCGGAGCAGACGGCATCATGGTGGAAGTACATCCGAATCCGCCCTGCGCCTTATCTGACGGTCCCCAGTCCCTGACTTTTGAACAGTTTGACCGTCTGGTGAAGGAACTGAATCCGATTGTCATCCTTACAGAAAGGAGTCTGTAATGTTTCCCAACCGCATCGGTTACATCGGACTCGGCCACATCGGCGGTTCCATTGCCAAGACTGTGCACCGTCTGTTTCCGGACACCTTTCAGATTGCCTGTGACCCGGATCCGGACACCATTGCCAGCGCGCTGCGGGAAGGCGTCATTTCCGAGGGATACGACCGACTGAATGACGCCTTTGCCGCCTGCCAGCTGGTGCTTCTGTGCGCTCCGGTTCTGAAAAACTCCGAATATATCAGCCATCTGCTGAACATCATCCATGAGGATATGATACTGTCCGATATCGGCAGTGTGAAAACCGGCATCCATGAACAGGTGGCAAAATATCCCGATCTGGAGCGCTGTTTTGTCGGCGGACATCCCATGTGCGGCACTGAGCATACCGGGTACGAATATTCCGCGGATTATATGCTGGAAAATGCCTACTACATCCTTACCCCCTCGGATACTGTTCCGCAGGAAAAGACGGATGCCATGTACGCCTTTGCCCAGTCCATCGGTGCCCTTCCCATGGTGATGGACTACCGAAAGCACGATCATGTGGTGGGATCCGTAAGCCATCTGCCCCATGTCATTTCCGCCACTCTGGTCAATCTGGTCAGCCGGCTGGACGATGAAAACCAGACCATGCGCACAGTGGCAGCCGGGGGATTCAAAGACATTACCAGGATTTCCTCCTCCTCTCCGGATATGTGGGAAAATATCTGCCTGGCCAACCGGGATGAAATTCTCCGCCTGGTAGACACTTATGTGGCCTCCATCCAGCAGATCCGGGAGCGGATTGCCGCTTCCGACGGTTCCGGTATCCACAGCTTTTTTTCCAGCGCCAAAAACTACCGGGATTCCATCAACGTATCCGGTCAGGGATCCGTCCATCCGATTTATCAGCTCTTCTGCGACCTGATCGATGAAGCTGGCGGTATTGCTACGATTGCCACGATTCTGGCGTCCAACAATATCAGCATCAAAAATATCGGCATCATTCACAACCGGGAATTCGAACAGGGTGTTCTGCAGGTGGAATTCTATCAGAAGGAAGCCTTTGAAAACGCCCGGGATCTTCTGAAAAAGTATCACTATACCGTCTATGAACGATAAAAACTGCTGCACAGACAGGAAAGGGCGCGGTGTGCCTGGTCTTCCGACCGCACCTCACGGTTCCTGCCGCGTGCAGCAGTTCTTTTTCTCCCCGACAGCCTTTACATCCGGAGCCGGATTCCCGCCAGCAGGGTATCCGGTTTTAAATGCATCACCGCGTACATCTCACCGGCCATGCAGAAGCCGCAGTCATCACAGACCTTCCAGATGCTTCCCGGACACTGCGGCAGTCTGGTTCCGTCAACCAGAATATAATTGGCCATCCAGCAATATTTCGGAAAGCCCCTTTTTTTCATGATTTTTAAGCCGGATACGGAATTCATAATCGGATATCCTTTTTTCTTATAGGCGATAATTTCATCAATGACCTCCCGTTTTTCCTCCGGTGACAGCATCAGTTCCTCGGTCTCCGGAAATGGTGTGTGAAAATTAAAGGCTGCGGATTCGATCCGGGGATTTTTCCGTACATACCGGATCAATTTCCCCACGGAGGAACGGTTCAGCTGATTGACAGACATGGCGATACTCAGATGTCTGACGCCGCTTTCCCGGATATTTTTCTCCAGACGGGCAAAGGTCCCCTTTCCGCGGACCGCGTCATGACTGGCGCCGTAGCCGTCCGTGCTGACCCACACAGCATCCGCCCTGGTTCCGCGAAAGGGAAGCTGTCCGTTGGTCGTCAGAGTTCCGCTGAAAAATCCGATTTTCTTTGCCAGGTCGTACAGATCGTTCAGTCTGTACGCTCCGTCTCTCCACAGGGTCGGCTCACCGCCTTCGAAATCCACAAACCGGGAACCCATGGCATAGGCATCCAGCAGTTCCCTCCGGATCTGATCATAGGGTTTCATGAATCTGCACTGATGGCCTTCCGGAGTACAGTGCCTGCAGGACAGATTACAATAATCAGTAATCATCAGCACCGTCTGCAGCGGGCGTTTTTCTCCAAGTATTCTGCTCCGGAAGTACCACCGGGGCAGATACATCATCTGTTTGAAAGCTGTCATATCTGTCTCCTTCTACGCTACGGATCCCTGCTTGTGAATACTGTCCGGAAGACGGAGCATCTGAATCACTGCCGCCAGCGCTTCCCTTGCGTCACATGCCGGAAGCTGCCGGATGCTGCGTTCCGCCGCCGCGCCGTAATTCTCCATGATACGGACTGCCTGCTCCATACCGCCGGACTGCCGGATCAGGGCATCCAGCCGCTGCATCTCCGTGTCCGTTCCCTCTCCCCGGTGGAAGCGTTCAATCAGCCCGGTGATCTGCTCCCTGCTTTCATCACACTCCAGCGCGCACAGGACCGGAAGCGTAAGAATCCCTTCCCGCAGATCTGTATGGACCGGTTTGCCCTCCGCCTGTTCTTCCGACAGGAAATCCAGCAGATCGTCCCGGATCTGAAACAGAAAGCCGAAGGAATTTCCCAGCTGCAGCAGCTGTCCCACTGTTTCATCGGAGCACCCGCCTTCTCTCCCGCCGGAAACACAAGCCAGTTCACAGACGGCCACTGTCTTTCCGTATATATTTTCCAGATAACGGTCTGCTGTCATGGAAGTATCAAAATAGCCGGCCAGCTGACCGATTTCTCCCCAGCACATGGACTCCACGGTTCTCCCGAACAGCATGCCTGTTTCTGTGAGATTCTCCCGCATCAGGATCTGCAGGATACGGCTCAGGAAGAAATCACCTGCGTATACTGCCATATCCTTGCCATATTTCGCCTGCACAGAAGGCCGTCCCCGCCGCAGCGGGGAATCATCCACGATATCATCGTGAATCAGCGAAGCCATATGCACCATTTCAATCAGCGCGGCAGTTTTACACAGCCGACTGCGGGTCCGGGAATCCGGATTTCCCAGCCTGCCGGACAGAAGCACCAGCAGCGGACGCAGCCGTTTGCCCCGGATTTCCAGCTGTTCCCGGATAATTTCTGCCAAAGCGTGGGATCTTTCTCCGGTATCCAGAAACTCCCGCAGATTTTCTTCCACCTGCAGCATATCTTCACTGAGTCCGGCTAATTCCAGATATTTCATTCTTCTCTCCTTTTCTTTTGGCTTTTCTAACTGCCGAATGACGGAAACAGCAGCAGATGCAGCAAGATTGATACCGGATATCCGATGGCCACAGAAAATGCCACCTGCGTCAGGACCAGAGTGGCCGGCAGTTTGGTCTCCCTGGTACGGGGTACGCGGAAAATACCCATAAGTCCCTTTCGGCAGATAAAAACTGCCGCGGCCATAAAGGGCAGCGCCCCCGGATACCAGACCGCCAGGATTCCGAATATCAGGCCCATCCAAATGACGGTCAGCACATGGGCCAGCCGTTCGGACGCTTTTCTGCCTATGAGGATCGGCAGTGTCTTTCTGCCGGCTGCTTCATCACGGACCATATCACAGGTATTATTGTCCAGCATAAACATGGTAACGATCAGCATCATAGGCACTGCTTTCCACAGAACCATCCAGTCCAGACGGTCCGTCAGCGCAGCCGTGACCGCCAGCGGAACCAGACCTCCCAGGGTAAAGCCGGACAGGGGTTCTCCCACAGGCAGATAGGAGGTGGATACTTTGCTTCCGGAATAAGTCAGCGCGATACCGGCGCCGATCAACCCGATCAGCAGCGGCTTCCAGCTGCAGAATACCAGTACCGCAATTCCCAGGACTGCCGCAGCGGCAAACAGCACAAATCCGAGGGTTCTTGCCGGCCGGGCATCGAGAATTCTGTAGTAAGCCAGCGGTCCTTCTTCTTTTGCCACAATATTTTCCGGGGTATCATTTCCGTTCCTGTAGTCATAATAATCATTGACAAGATTGACGCCCGCATTCAGAAGACAGGGAATCAGCAAAACCAGCGCCACATTCCAGACCTTCAGATTTCCTCCCTGTTCCAGGGCCAGAACCACGCCAAAGACGGCCGGCATGAGGGCAGACAGGAACACCGCCCAGGGTGTCGTCATTGACCACAGAATCCCGGGAGTCAGCCTGCCATTCCCTGCTGCCTGTCCTTTGTGTTCCCCATGACCGGTTTTTCCATCGCGCATAAGGCCTCCTGTAAAACTTTATTCTATCCGGAAAAGCGGGCATAACTGCCCGCTGTCCGCCGGTGATACACACCGGAATCTCTCTCTTGTCTTTCAAACGTCTGCATTCTGCCAGGTACGTTTTATCCCTGGCGGAACTGTACCCCCATTTCGCCCATGGGATGATTCCAGGACCGAATCGCTCTTCCTCCCGCGAGTACCCGGCAGGTGCCGCATTCCAGGCAGCCTTCGTAATTGAATTTGAATTCGCCCTGTTCATCGATGCTGTAAAGCCTGGCCGGACAGGCCAGAACCACGCGGCGTTTCAGCTCTTCATCCGTGCATTCTGCGTTGATTTCGATGTGCTGATAATTGTTGTCCACATGGAAGACGTTATGCCCTAATTTGTCCTCAATCGTCATTGCCATTTATACCGCCCCCAATCCTTTCCGTACATCTTTTGCAAGATTCATCAGACCGATTTTTCTGGCTGCCCGCATCGCCTTTTTGCGGAATTTTTCCGGCTCCTGTCCGTACATCACAAACAGATCCGTCATAATTTCATCCGCAAGCTCCGGATACTGTTCAAAAATCCTGTGATTTTCAATAAACGCAGGCATCCGATGAAAGTGTTTCATATCTTTCATGACAAAACTGTCATTTAACGTGTTCTCATACCGGGATAAGAACTGTTTGCTGTAATCCCCCGCCGCATGGGCCGCCAGAATGGTTTCCGCCGCCAGGCGCGCGGATTCAATGCACAGATCCATGCCGCGAATGGTATATCCCAGATTCATGACAAATGCCGCCGCATCACCGGCCAGCAGCACGCCGTCCCGATACAGTTCCGGAATCATGTCATAGCCGCCTTCCGTTACCAGATGGGCGGAATACTCTTCCAGTTCCCCTCCCGCAATCAGCGGGCGGACAGCCGGATGCTCCTTCAGACGCTCGACCATATCCCGGGGCGCGATGTCATTGCGTCCGATGTCCTCAATGGTGGCTACCACTCCGATGGATACGGACTCCTTATCGGTATACAGGAATCCGCCGCCAATATTTCCTTTTGTGGTGTCTCCCGCAAACAGCCAGGAAACCCCTTCTTCAGAGGATACGCCAAACCGCTCATTGATCCTGTCCTCTCCCAGGCGGATGACTTCTTTTACACCAACCGCCGTCTGGGAAGGCTTCAGTTCTTTTTTCATTCCCAGCTGCTGGGCAAGAAGGGAGTTGACACCGTCCGCCAGAAGAATGCAGTCTGCATACATTTCTTCCCCGCCGGCATTTACACCAATCGCCTTGCCCTTGTCATCCACCAGGACTTCATCCACGCGGATGCCGTTGATTGCCATGGCGCCGGCTTCTTCCGCCTTTTCCGCCAGCCAGGGATCGAATCTGCTTCTCAGGATGGAATAGGTCGCTTTGCCCTGTTCTCCCAGTTTCGGCGCCGCATACTCTACGGTGGTCGCCCCGTCTTCCGTCACCAGGGAGATCCGTTCTCTGGTGATCTTTCGTTCCACCGGCGCCTCCTCTGCAAAGTTCGGAAAAATCTTCTCCAGGCTGTGGCTGTACAGCCGTCCGCCTGTTACATTTTTTGCTCCCGGCTTGCTTCCACGCTCGACAATAAGGACTTCCAGACCGCCCTGTGCCAGCAGATAAGCAGCAATATTGCCAGCCAGGCCGGCGCCTACAATAATGACGTCAAATTTTTCTTCTTCCATGTTTTCTGTAATCCTTTCCATTTATGAAGTCGTCTGACAGGCCGGCGCCTGTTCACGTTTTTCCACCAGTCTGGAACAAAGCACGCTGATTTCAAACAGTCCCAGCAGGGGGACGGCCAGCATCATCTGAGATACCACATCCGGCGGGGTCAGGACTGCCGCGATGATAAATATCCCGAGAATCACAAATTTCCGCGCGCCTTTCAGATCGGACGGAGACACGAGCCCCAGTTTGGTCAGCCAGACCACCGCTACCGGCAGTTCAAACATAATGCCGAAGGGAAGCAGGAAGCCAAACAGAAAGCTGACATATTTCCCCAGGGACAGCATCGGATGTGCCACAGAGTCTCCCGCAGTTACGAAAAATCGAATTGCCAGGAAAAATACAAAACGGTATGCGAAGAGCACGCCAACTGCAAACAGAAGCACCGCCAGCCCGATATAAAACAGAGCTGTTTTTCTTTCTTTTCCGGATAAGGCCGGGCGGACAAACCACCAGACCGCGCCGAAAATCACCGGGCTCACCAGAAGGATGCCGAAGATCAGTGATAATTTTGCCTGCGCCGCAAAGGCTTCTGACACATCGGTAAAGATGATCTGAATCCCCATCTGCTTCACAGGTTCCATGACCAGAGCCAGCACCCGCTCTCCAAACCCGAACAGCAGCACCCCGAAGGCAATGCCGACAGCTGCCATACAGATCATCAGAACCTTGCGCAGTTCATTCAGATGCACCAGGAGCGGCTGTGACTCCATCGGGGCATCCGGTCGGTTCCTGAATTTCTCCAGTCTGCCGGCAAAGCCTGCTTTACTGCTGCGTTCCATGATCTGCTGCCTGCACAGCGGCTGCCGTCTCAGCCTGTACCGGAGCCGCCTGCACAGCGGCCGGGGCCTCCGCTTCCGCGGTTTCCCTCTGCGCTCTGCCGTCCGCATTTACTTCTTCCTTAAACTCACGGATGCTCTTTCCCATGGATTTGCCGAGTCCTGCAATCTTCTTGCTTCCAAACAGAATGACAATCACAGCTACAATGACTAATATTTCGGTAGGTCCAAGTCTTCCCATGTTCTTTCCTCCTCTGGTTTTCCTTGATCACTGGTTTTTTTGTTATCCCAAGTATATCGGCCGGCAGAAAGAAAAAAAACGGGGGATTCCCTTTCTGTCGAATGGGAATCCCCTACTTCCATAGCCTCGCTGAAATCCTGCCGTTTTCTTATGCTTCCGCAGAAATCAGTACTGCACCAGTTTCTTTTTTAACGCATATTCCACCAGTTCCGGCCGGCTCTTTACATCCAGCTTATTCATGATTTTGGATTTATAGCTTTCAACTGTTTTTACAGAAATAAACAGCTTTTCGCTGATTTCCTTATTACCGTATCCTTTGGCAATCAGCGTAAGGATTTCGATCTCCCGCTCTGTCAGCCGCAGGTAGGCATCCTCTTCTTCCCGGTTGCGGTTTACAAAACCCTGCACCAGATAAGGCAGCATTTCCTTGCTGACGTAGACGCCTCCGTCCTGAACTGTCCGGATCGCATCTACAATGTCCGCTTCCGGCGCGTTTTTCAGCACATATCCGGAAACCCCGATCTGCACGGTATATAACAGGTACTCCTTTTCCGCGTACATCGTAATCATAATGATCTTCGTATCCGGCCAGTCGCTGTGAATCCGTCCGGCGGTCACTACGCCGCTCTCTCCCGGAGGCATACTGATATCCAGCAGTACAATATCCGGATGCAGCTCCTCTACCAGATCATATGCGCCCTGTCCGTCCGACGCGGTTCCGATGACTTCGATACCCGGCTGATGATCCAGCATCAGTTTCAGTCCTTCCCGCACGATTGTGTGATCGTCTGCAATAACAATCCTGATCAACGTCCATCCTCCCTGTCATGTATCGGCGCGGACAGATGCACCTTGGTTCCCCTGCCCGGCGAAGAGATCACGCGAAACTCCCCGTCAATGGTTCTGGCCCAGTCTGCCATGCTTTTCATTCCCTGGCCGCCGCCCCGGATCTCCGGATGATCGGTGTCAAATCCCGCACCGTAATCTGTCACTTCCAAGGTCAGTGTATCTCCTGCATCGTACAGGGAAACATGGATCACATCCACTTCCCCGTACTTGCAGGCATTCATTGTCGCTTCCTGACAGATTCTGTAAAAAACGGTTTCTATGTCTTTATTATACCTTATATTTGCCGTATTTTGCAGAAAATCCACCGTCACATGATATCCTTCTTCGATCAGACGGAAATGACTGTTCAAAGCGGCGGTAATCCCAAAATCATCCAGGGAATTCGGACGCAGTCCATGGGAAATCCCCCGCAGTTCATTCTGGATGTTATTCAGCCAGCTGTCCGCCTGTACCAGCACCTCTTCCCGTTCTTTCTCACTGTTTTTGTATTTTAAAGAACGCAGGAGCATCTGCACCCCAAGCACATTCTGCACCACGCTGTCATGGAGGTCTCTGGCAATTCTCTGCCGCTCTTCCTCTCTTGCTTTCATCACCGGATAACGGGCCAGCTCATAGATCGGCACGGAACGGTAGTCGCCGGACAGCCGGAAATCCCTGACCGCTTCATAGGGTTCCGGATACAGTTCCAGTCCCAGCTCCTCCACTGCTATTTCATGCACAATCTTTTCATAACAGGCTTTGGAGAATTTTGAAGGTGTACGGAACGCCATCATCAAAACCCCTTCCACCTGATCTTCCTTCCAGAGCGGAAGCGCCAGAAGACTGGCCAGATTCTCTGCGAGAATAATCGGCGTTTCCACCAGATCCATTCCCGACAGCTCTTCCTGTACGGAATTAATTAAAATCCCCCGCTTGTCCTGATAAGTATTCCCTGCAATGCCCTTGCCGGATTCCAGAACAATATCATGGTAGTACTGATTCTGATTGCCGCTGGCACTGATCCAGGACAGCAGCGGACGGGGCCGCTGTACCACCAGCGCGATGCTGACAAAATCAAAGTTATATTTTTTCCTGATTGCCTGTAAAAATGTGCTGTAGTCCCTGTTTCCCATATTCTCCTCATTTTCCGGATCCTTCGTTTCACTGGAAACCGTCCTTATTTTCTATCCTATCAATTCCCGCCGTCTCTCTCAATAGCATTAGCGGAGTTCTTTTCCCGGAAACCCTTCATTGCGGATCTCTCTGCGGCGATGTATACTCATTTTGTACAGATTCGCGTATCTGTACCTGTCTTTCCAATCAAATCGTTACACACTTGATTCCCGGAGGTATCCCTATGGCAATCTGGAGTGATTATCTTACCAGAAAACTGATATTTGAAGAACACCCCAACCGCTGCAATGACTTCTGCCTGGATCATATCCAGACACATACCCCCTGCCACCGGTGTGAAACAATCTGCCCCCGGCAGGTTTTTTCATCCGATCCGCCCGCCTGGGGCCTGTGTGACGGGTGCGGTCTCTGTGTCAGCGTCTGTCCGTCCCGCTGCATTGCGCCTGCGCAGATTCAGGCACAGAATCTGTACGAGCGCATCCGCCGGAACCGGGAGCATCTTCTGCTTTCCTGCAGCCGTCAGACCGCGGACACCGACGGTCTGGTGCCCTGTCTGGCTTCCCTTCCCTGGGAGCTGATCGCCCTGGCAGCGCTGAACGGGCAGGGTGTCACTTTACTGAAAGGGCCCTGCAGTGACTGCCCGATGGCACCGCACATGGAATTGTTCGCGCAAAGCCTGGATACTCTGAATGAATTCTTCGGATCAGAATTCTGCGACGCGCATATCCGCGTCACAGATTCCCCGGAGGGTGCCGCACAGCAGACCTATTCCCGCCGGGAGGCATTTCAGCTGTTCTTTTCCCGTTCCAAACAGACGGCCGGACAGCTGCTGCCCTCTTTAGAGTCTGCCGTACCGGACGGCACCCTGTGGCGTCAGCTTCTTGTCCGCCGGCTTCAGTCTCTGCCTGAGCCGCTGCCTGTTCAGCTGCCTCTTCCATCCTTTTCCGACAGCTGCTACGGATGCACCGTCTGCAGTTCTGTCTGCCCCTCCCGCGCCATTCACCGGATTCCGGATGAAACGCATCCGGACCTCGTTTACCTTGCCCTGATTCCCTGGCGCTGCACCGGATGCGGGATCTGTGTACAGGCATGTCCGGCCGGGGCGCTTTCCGACCCGGTTCCCCGGCAGACAGAAGACCTGACCCGCCCCCTGCTGCACCGCGCGCCTCTTTCTGTCTGCCGCAAATGCGGACAGCCCCTGCCGAAGCCTTCTTCCGACGGCCTCTGCGCATCCTGCAGGGGAATTACGCCGGATCAGCTCCACTGGTAGCAGCGTTTTTGTATTTTTCTGCACAGAGACCCTGCGCAAAACTGCGCAGGGTTTTCTGATTTTCAGGAACTGTCTCCTGTTATGCTTTTATTTTTCGAATTTCCTCCGTCAGTATCGGAAGAGCTTCTTTCAGATCCGCCACGATTCCGTAATCTGCCACTGAGAAAATCGGAGCATCCGGATCTGAGTTAATGGCCACAATACATTCCGATCCGGTCATTCCTGCCAGATGCTGCACCGCGCCGGAGATCCCGCACGCAATGTAAAGCTTCGGCGCTACGATCTTTCCGGTCTGACCGACCTGGCGCATATGGCCGACCCATCCAGCGTCCACAGCAGCACGGGAAGCTCCCACGGTTGCGCCCAGTTCCCGCGCCAGTTCAAATACAAGCGCGAATTTTTCCTCACTGCCGACGCCCCGGCCGCCGGATACTATGATCTCAGCGCCTTCCAGATCCACGATTTCCTCTCCTTCATTCCGGATCAGCTCCAGTATTTTCGTCCGAACCTGGGATACTGCCACTTCCTCACGGATCACTTCCGCAGCCTGCTCAGACCGCTCCGGACGCGGAAAGGAGCCGGGACGAATCGAAGCCATCTGCGGACCTTCTGCCGTATTCTTTACCTTTACCATCAGGCTGCCGCCGTAACAGGGACGGGTCCAGGTAATGTTCCCCTCCGCGTCTGACTCGGCTCCGGTACAGTCCGCTGCCATACCGGTACCCAGCCTTGCCGCCGCACGGGGGCCGAAATCTCTGCCGATCTTTGTCGCCGCTGTAAGAATCACGGACGGTCCATACTTTTCTGCCAGCTGACACAGGGCATCGGTATAGGCCTCGGTGGAATATGCCGCAAAATCTTCCTGATCCACAGCCAGCACCTGATCTGCGCCTGCCGCTCCTGCTGTATTCACTGCCTCTTCTGCACCGGAACCGATCACCACGGCCACCAGTTTTCCGCCGGAAGCATCTGCCAGTCCCCGGCCGGCACCCAGCAGTTCCAGGGCGGCTTTTGTCACACTGCCCGTTTCATCCGTTTCCATTACGGCCCAAATATCTTTCGTTTTTCTTTCCATGCCGGTATCCTCCTCTAAATGAATCCCCTGTCGCTCAGTACATGGGCCAGCTTAACCGTTGATTCTTCCGCAGAACCTTCATCAATCACGATGCCTCCTTCCCGTTTCGGGGGAAGAAATGCTTCAAGGATCGCAGATACGGATCCTGCCGTTCCCACGGTATCCGGATCCAGGCCGAGATCAGCAGCCGTCAGCACCGGCACTTTGACCTTTTTCGCGGCCAGTTTGCTCTTAATGGTCGGATAACGCGGCTCAAAGGACGTCTGGGTGATGGCTACCAGACATGGTTTGGATACGCTGATCACTGTATATCCCGCATCGCTTTCCTGTTTCACTTCTACCCGGTCTCCCGCGTCCGATGCGTCGACTCCGTAAGTAACCTGCGGGATTCCCAGCAGTTCCGCGGTCTGCGGCCCTACCTGCGCCGTATCTCCGTCTGTGGCCTGGTTGCCGAAAAACAGGATGTCAAACGCGCCGGATTCTGCCTCAATGTTACGGATGGCAGCTGCCAGCACCCTGCTGACTGCCAGCGTATCACCGCCTGCGAAAGCCGGATCCGAAACGAGCCAGGCCTGGTCCGCCCCTACGGCCAAACAGGTCTTTAACGCTTCTTCTGCATGTTTTTCGCCGGCGCTCAATACGGTTACTGTCGTGTCCGGATTACTGTCCTTGATCCGGACAGCGGTTTCCAGCGCATAGGTGTCAAAGGGATTAACCACCAGCGCCGCCCCTTCTTTCCGCTGTGCGGTATCCGGATCAAACGTTACTTCCTGCGCATCCGGTACCTGTTTGATACATACGAGAATGTTCATGGTAAAAACCTCCTTACTGTCCCTGAAGATTCTTCAGGCTTCCTGTTTCTTTTCATCTGCCGGTGCATGGACCGCGTCCTCCAGCATCCGGTATTCTTTGCTGATTTCCTGATGAATACGGTTCAGTTCCCCTGTACTGTCTCCGGCATGAATCGTCCGGTCCGCAGACTCCCGCGCGGAGTCCACGGAATTCCGCACAGAAGCAAGCTCATGATCCAGATTCAGGTCTCCCTTGATCTCCGTCCCCATACGTTTGATTTCACGGATCCCTCCTGCCAGTTTTCTCACCGCCCGCTTCATATCTTTCGGTCCCACAACTACATAAGCAATCAGGAACACAATCAGAATTTCACCGAGTCCAAGTCCTGTACCGGTCATCGCTCTCTCCTTCCTTCTCTTTCTTTCCCTGCTACTTTTCTTCTTCTATGACCTGTTTCTCCCAGGTATGCGGAATCAGCGGGAAGAATTTCACCCCAAGGGCAATTGCCAGGATCACAATTCCAACCGGAAGCATCGCCGCGCACCACTCAAGCGGCGTAGGCGTATAATTCCAGAAAGTGGCAAACACTTTCTCTCCCGGTTCAAATATGCCAAGTGCCGCCGGATAGGTCCACAGACTGCTCTCCGCCCCATTGATCTGCAACGTCATGGGCACAGCATTGAACGCCGGAAGCAGCAGCATCATGCGCTGGATAAAAATTCCGATCATGACAAAAACGCTCAGGATGCCATATACCTTCCGCCCGGGCCGTCTGACTGCGAAAAAGCCGATCATGGCTGTCAGCGGCAGAAGGATCTGCAGCCAGAACAAAAGGCCGTAAGTTCCGGTCACCAGATGCAGCAGTTCCCTGGTTTCCGCCGAATGGTTCCAGGCCAGCGTCACCATTTCCACTGCCGTAAAGATCAGATAGGCGAGAATGGCCCATCCGGTATATCTGGCGATTCTGCGCAGTCCTTCTCCCCAGACCTGCATGCCTCCTTTTGGTGAAAGAATCGCTGCCAGAAGAAGCATAAACGCCAGTCCCACGGCAAAAGCCTCTGCCACCGCATTGACGGGAATCAGCGCGGAATGCCACCATTCTCTTGTATTCTGCGTAGCAAACATCAAACTGGTCACCAGATTTAAAATCACCACAAAGGGAAGTGCGAAATAACTGAGCTTTGCTGAATACAGCTCGCAGTCCAGTCGTACATTTCTCCGGTCACGGAACCGTTTTGCCCCGGGAACCAGCTGTAAAAGCATGGCGATCAGCGTCAGGATGGCGTAGATTCCAAGCACTGCCACATCCCACATCAGCGGCGAATAGAGATTCGGGTGAAGCAGCATATGCACCGAATGCAGCGGGTAGCCCAGATCCTCCATAATGGCCACACCGGCCGCGATGACGCTGGCAAAAGAGGCGATACTGGCCACCCGGGTATATGGCTTTAAGGAAGCCACCTTCCAGATATAGCAGATCGAAAAAAGCAGCATGCCGCCGGAAGACAGTGCGATAAAGAACTCAAAAGAACCCATATACAGCCCCCAGGAAAAAATATTCCTCAGATCTGTCATTGCCATTCCTTTCCCGAGAAGCTGGTAGGCCCAGGCAGCCAGACCGATGATACAGAGGATGCCGCCGATTCCTGTCATGATTGTTTTTCTGTCTGTCTTTTTCATTTTGCCGCCTCCTCAATATTTTTCGTCTTGCTTGAGGAAATATAGTAAACCTTCGGCGCAGTGCCATAATCTTCCCGAAGACGATGGACCTGTTTTTTGCTGATCAGCTGGTTGACTTCGGATTTCGGATCATCCAGATCCCCGAAAAATCTTGCCTTCCCCGGACACGCCCGGACGCAGGCCGGCAGCTCTCCGTTCTGTACATACTGCGCGCAGAACGTACATTTTTCCACCACACCGGTGGGCCGGTTCTGCGTATACACCAGGCGGTTCGGCTTTTCTGTGGCATCATGGGGATATCCGTAGTCATACCCCAGATCCTTTTTTGCCTTTTTCGCGTTCTGCCAGTTAAACTGACGGACCCCGTACGGGCAGGCGGCCATACAGGTCCGGCAGCCGATGCAGCGATTGTAATCCACCAGGACCACTCCCTGTTCGTTCGTATAAGTAGCTCCCGTGGGGCATACCTTTTCGCAGGCAGGATTTTCACACATCTGGCAGGACAGAGGCAGAAATTCGATCTTGTAATTTCCATCCTTTCCCACGGCCGATTCATGATATTCCGCTCCCTGGGTAAACACCCGGTTCCACCAGGTTCCCGGCGGCTGCGCGTTATGCATATGACATACGACTGCGCAGGTCTGACAGCCGATGCATTTATCCAGATCTATTACCATGCCGTAGCGCATTACTGATCACCAGCCTTTCTGTAATCTACCAGGCACTCATTCCACGCGGTATTCGGTGCCCACATCTGGGAAACAAAGTAGACCTCGTGAATCGGATTGATCCACG
This sequence comes from Clostridium sp. SY8519, assembly GCF_000270305.1. Classification (NCBI taxonomy): domain Bacteria; kingdom Bacillati; phylum Bacillota; class Clostridia; order Eubacteriales; family Clostridiaceae; genus Clostridium; species Clostridium sp. SY8519. Next base: position 2,604,907 of record NC_015737.1, read on the forward strand.
GATAAATCAGCGTGTTATAAGAAGTTCCATGGGTATACCGGCTCCACCATCCCTCTTCAAATATACACATCTGTGTCCGGATGCCCGGATCGAGTACGGCTTCTGCCAGCAGTTTTCCCCGGTCATTGAAAACTTCCACCATATCTCCGGCAGCGATTCCCTTCTTTGCGGCATCCTCCGGATTCAGGTACACTTTGGCGCTGTCATCCTGCAGTTCCCGCATCATCTCATTATTGGCGTGGGTGGAATGCACACGGTGGATACTGTTTCTTGTTACATATGTAAACGGATACAGCTCCCTGGCCTTCGGATTCAGCTGATACTCCGTTTCCTCAAACGGCGGCTTATGGACCGGCAGGGATTCTCCCAGTTTGAGGAACATGTCTTCATCTTTATAGAATTCCATCCGTCCGCTTTTTACAAACTGGGCGGTTTTCGCCAGGGGAACCGGGTAGCTCTGCGGCGGAAACGGCACTTTGTCGTGAATCTGCTCATAAAACGCGATCCGTTTCCGTCCCGGGTTAGCGTGTTTGAATTTCACCGGACCTTTTTTCAGTTTTTCCAGCGTAACGCCTTCCAGTTCAAAGTTGCCTTTTTCCATCGTCAGTTTAATGACTTCTTCCGTCGCCTTGTCCGGATCCATATCTCCGTAAAAATATTTCTTTTTGTCTCCCGGATGGATACGGTCCGCCAGTTCCCGTACGATCCAGAGTTCATGTTTGCAGTCATACAGGGGCTTGATGGCCGGGTTCATCATCTGGATGTAGGGATGACAGGGGGTAGACACCAGTTCTTCCTTTTCATACCAGGATACTCCGGGCAGATTGACATGGGCATATCTGCTGGTTGTGGTCTGCTGGAAATCAAAGTTCACCACCAGCTCCAGATCGCCGTTTTCCACCTGCTGCCGCAGGATATTGTTCATATTGTGCTGATCAAAGGGATTGCAGCAGTATACCAGCCACGCTTTGATTCCATGCTTCGGATACGGACAGGTCATAGTCTCCGTCTTTCCCCTCAGCATATAGGCAAAGGACATTCCCGCTGCGGAACGGTTCGGCTCATCCGGCACGCTCCACCACTGCCCGGTACTGGAATACCGCAGCTTGTACTGTCCGGCATAGGTGGACAGGCCGTCCCCCAGATGTCCGTAATTCCCGGTCAGCGCGCAGAGCAGGGCCATTGCCCTTCCCTTCAGATCCCCGTGATACCACTGGTAATTGGAAGCTCCGTAAATAATATGCAGCGGTTTGACCGTGGCAATCTCCCGTGCCAGCCGCTTGATTTCCGAAGCCGGCATATCAGACATTTCTTCCACACGTTCCGGCGTGTATTCTGCCAGCATCTGTCTGGTCAGTTCAAAGGTCGGACAGCAGGTCACCGTCTTCCCGTTTTTCAGCGGTACCTTTATTTCTCCTTCCAGCTGCGTATTCAGCGGCAGATTCAGTTTTTCCGGATTTACCGTAATGAGCTTTCCGTTATAAGCCACATAGGCTTCCCGGTACTCCGGCATTCCCGCAGGCACAGACAGTCCTTTGACCTCTCTGGCCAGCAGACGTTTTTTCGTGTCTTTCCGTATCAGAAGCGGCATATCGGTATAGGTACGCAGGAAATCCGCATCATACAGTTTTTCATCCAGGATCACTTTGGAAAATCCGTTTGCCACTGCCGCGTCACAGGATGGCTTAATGGAATACCACTCATCCGCCTTGGATGCGGTCGCTGTGAAGCAGGGATCAAATACCAGGACTTTGGTTCCGTTTTCCCTTGCTTCCGTCAGAAAATGGGCATCCGGAATACGGGTCTGCAGCGGGTTGGATCCAAAGACAATCAGATATTTCGCGTCTGTCCAGCAGTAGGTATCCAGTTCTTCACTTTGTACGCCGAAGGTTTCCGGCGCGGACATGGGAAGATCCCCGTTCATTTCATAACCACCCAGAACGCTGAATCCGTTCAGGGTCGCCAGGCGAATCAGCGCACCCTTGCATACATGTCCGGTACCTGCCACCTGAACGGTCACAGCCACCGACTCCGGGCCGTATTTTTTTATGATTTCCCGCAGTTTATCTCCGGTATAATCCAGGGCAGTGGTCCAGTCCACATTCTTATAGTCCGCCGGGTTTGTGGAACCCGGTTTGCCGACACGGATCTGCGGCCCTTTCATGCGCTGGGGGCCGTAAATTAAGTTGGAGTAGGACAGCCCTTTCAGACACCCCCGGGGATTATGCTCCGGGTCCTCATAATCCGATGCCTGTATGATATATTTGATCTCCTCATTCTGTACACATGCCTTCTGGCCGCATCCTCCGGTACAGTTGGGAGAACAGGTCGTTCTGACATACTTCAGATCCGGTGCTTCCGCCGCTGATGCCTGATGCTCTTCTGCCGCGTATTCAATTCCGCCTACAGCGGCAGCCGCCCCGGCGGCAGCAGAAGCTTTCAGAAATGATCGTCTGGTCATTTTCAGCTTATCTTCTAACAAATCATTCTCCTCCTTTTTCATGCTCCAAAGCAGATTCCGCGTACATAGCTTCCCTGCTGTCTGCTTTTCCGTTGTAATCATTTTAGAAAAAAGCATAAAAAAAAGAATCGGGGGATTCCCTTTCCGTTCCATGGGGGATTCCCTCGATTCGATTTCATTTCTCTTCTGTTTTTTTGGTTCTGTCTGAAAAACAACTGCTAAAAATCTGTCAGGCTCCGCTCGCCCGGCTCATTGCGCAGGATCCCATCCTGCATGACCGTCTGCACATATCCTCTCCGGCGCAGAAATTCCAGACAGGCAACGGTCTCATTCATCATTCTTCGTTTTTTCTGCTCAGAGGCCGGGATCTGCTTTTTCTGCTGTTTCAGAATACTCAGCAATAACTCATAGGCAGACAGGCCCGGACTCCGGTTCACCGTCTGATACAGCTGAAGAATCATCAGATAATACTGATTCCAGATGGCCTGAATCCGCCCGCGGTATTCCCCTGTCAGATCCCCGTGTCCCGGAAGCGCCCGCTTCACCATCAGCTCCTTCATATAATCCAGGCTGTCCAGCATCTTTTCCACCGCGCTGCCCCCTTCCGGCCAGAGTTCCACCGACGGCGTACCGTCGTACTGCAGCATATCGCCGGTAAAAAGCAGGCCTTCCTCCGGAAGGAGATAACAGATATGGCCCCGGGTGTGTCCGGGGGTATGAATTCCGCGAAGCGTCACTTCGCCAATGGGAATCTCCGCTCCGTTCTGCACCGGCTGATAATTCAGGTTCTGCTGTACTTCCTCCTGTATCTGCAGAATCTGCTCATAGACCCTGACCTGTTCCGGCGGAAATCCTTCCCGCAGATACAGACAGGTCAGAAAGCGTCTGGAAGATGTGCCGGTCAGATTCGGAAGATCCTGTGCGCCGATATAGACCGGACATTTTTCCGGAAGAAACGACGGAATTCTGGTAAGCCGTCCCTCGTGGGCATGGGTAAACAAAAGCTTCAGCCGGGAGGGATCCACTGCCCATGCGTCCAGGCGTCTCTGTATTTCTGCCCGGGTCGCCCGTTCGTGAAGCGGAAGCCCGATAATCCCTGCCTCTGCCCCGCTGACCACCAGATAACAGTTGCCGATTCTTCCATCCGGTTCTTCATACCGGATACGCTCAATGACCGGCGTCTTTCCTACACACTCCGCCATATCCTCTGTGTCCTCTCTTTCAGGCATTCCGCCGAATTATCCTTTCTGCATGCGCACGTCTGTACAGCCGCGCAGAAGATATCATCTATCATACAGGAGTGTGCCAGAGGAAAAAAGAGGGAATCCCCCAAAAAATACTGAAATTTTTATGAAGAAACCGGGAGAACCGATACGCCGTCTACCCGGCACTCCGTGAGCGTATCCCCCCGGTAGGACAGCTTCATGGAAAAAAACGGATCCTGCCGCATCAGTTTCTTCAGAAAAATCCGATCCCCTTCCCACAGGTTCAGCGACCCGATCCGGGATTTCGGCACCCATTCCAGCTCCCCCTCATTGCAGTCCGTCAGTGTTCCGGTAAATCCATCCGCTGTATACAGGCAGATAAACTCTTCTTCATAATCCTCCGCCAGAAAGGTCAGAAATCCGCGAAACTGCCAGCTGGTCAGCGTCAGCCCCGTTTCTTCCCTTACTTCCCGCAGCAGGCATTCTTCCGGCGACTCCCGATCCTCAAACTTGCCGCCGACACCGATCCATTTATCCCGGTTGATATCATTTTTCTTGGTGGTGCGGTGCAGCATCAGATAGCAGTCATTCTGTTCGATATAGCATAACGTAGTCATCAGCATCGGCTATTCTCCACATAAATCATCGGTAAGAAACATCGCGTCCCCAAAACTGAAAAACCGGTATTTTTCTTTTACCGCCTCCCGATACGCCGCAAGCACATGCTCTCTGCCGGCCAGCGCCGAAACCAGCATAATCAGTGTGGACTGGGGCAGATGAAAATTCGTAATCAGGCAGTCCATGACTTTAAACCGGTACCCCGGATAAATGAATATATCGGTCCATCCGCTGCTTTCCTTCAGATTTCCCTCTTCATCCGCGGCAGATTCAATGGTCCGGCAGCTGGTGGTTCCGACACAGATCACCCGGCCGCCGGCCCTGCGGGTCGCGTTGATCTGTTCCGCGGCCTCTTTTGTAATGGAATAGTATTCGGAATGCATATGGTGTTCGGTCACTTCTTCCACCTTTACCGGGCGAAAGGTTCCAAGTCCCACATGCAGAGTCACTTCCGCGATCCGGATTCCGGCGTCCCGAATCTGCTGCAGCAGTTCCGGCGTAAAATGCAGGCCGGCGGTAGGTGCGGCAGCGGATCCGTCATATTTGGCATAAACCGTCTGGTAACGATTCCTGTCTTTCAGCTGGTGGGTAATGTAGGGCGGAAGCGGCATCTGTCCCAGCTGATCCAGGATTTCCTCAAAAATCCCTTCGTAGGAAAACCGGATCAAGCGATTGCCCTCTTCCGCAATTGCCTCCACCTCTCCGGTCAGCAGACCGTCGCCGAAAATCACCCGGGCACCCGGCTTCATCTTTTTTCCCGGGCGCACCAGCGTCTCCCACAGATCTTTTTCTATACGCTTCAGTAAAAGAATTTCAATCTGCGCGCCGGTGCCTTCCTTGACCCCGTACAGTCTGGCCGGTATTACCTTTGTGTTGTTCAGCACCAGGCAGTCGCCCGGTTTCAGATACTGCGGAATCTCATAAAACCTGTGGTGGCGGATCTGACCGGTATGTTTGTCCAGTACCATCAGTCTGGACGCGGAGCGGTCTTCCAGGGGGTCCTGCGCAATCAGCTCCTCCGGCAACTCATAGTCAAAGTCTTTTACATTCATGTTTGTTTCTCTCCAGTTTCTGTTTCTTTTAAAACGCCAGCAAAGCCGTGAACAAACGCAGGCATGCTTCGTCTGATCACGGCCTTGGCATCATTATTGTCTTAAATCAATTCCCAGGGAATGCAGTCCGTCCATGATCTTTGTCATCAGGGACTGGATATCTTCCTCTGTCAGGGTACGGTCTGCCGCACGGAACGTCAGCTTATAAGCCAGGGATTTGTATCCCTCTTTAACCTGCTCTCCTTCGTAAATATCAAAGAGCTCGATTTCTTCCAGTTTTCTGCCGCCCCGCTGCAGGAACAGGTTCTCGATCTCGCCTGCGGTCACTTCCTTCGGTACCATCAGGCTGAGGTCTCTGGTTACTGCCGGATATCTGGCAATGCCGGTGTATTTCTTATCGAAGTTGACATACAGCATCAGCGACGGCAGATCCACGACGGCAAGCAGCGCCCGCCCTTTCATGCCGTATGCGGCAATCACCGTGGGATGCACTTCTCCCAGCCAGGCAATCGGCTGTCCGTCATAATATACTTCCGCCTGCCGGCCCGGATGCAGATAGGGCCGTCTGCCTTCTGCCCGGTATTCTCTGCGTTCCTTCAGTCCCAGCTGGTCAAAGAGTTCTTCCAGCACACCTTTCAGATCGAAGAAATCGCCGTCTCCATACATGCCGTAAGTCAGCTGCATGCGCTCATCCGGCAGTTCGGTCAGCGGAAGGGCCTTCGGGATGTAGATATTGCCCATTTCGTACAGGCGGCAGGTTTTGTTTCTTCGGTTGTAGTTTGTGGCCAGGGAAGTCATCATTCCGTTGACGGAAGAGGTACGCATGATACTGTAATCCTCTCCCAGCGGATTGGAAATCACAATCGCCTGACGCAGGGGATCCTCCGCCGGCAGAAGCAGCCGGTCAAACACCTTCGGACTCTCGAAGGAATAACACATGCCCTGGCTGAATCCGCAGAATTCTGAAACTTCCCGCACTTTTGCCTCTACCCGCAGTTTGAAAGAAAGTCCGCCGGCTGTGGCCTCTCCGCTCGGCAAAGTCTCCGGGATTCTATCGTAGCCGTAGAAACGCGCCACTTCTTCCGCAATATCCGCGTCCCGCAGCAGATCCTGCCGCCAGGAGGGGCAGAGGATTTCATTGGTTTCGGGATCATAGGTCAGATAGACACGGGTCAGATATTCCAGCATTTCCTCTCCGGTCAGATCGGTTCCCAGAAGGGAATTGATCCAGTCCGGCTCAAAGGGAATCCGGTGTCCTTCTTTTTTCACCGGATACACGTCCACCGCGCCGCCGACTACTTCTCCGGCGCCCAGCAGCTCAATCAGATAGCAAGCCCGGTTCATCGCTTCCATGGCGAGGTTCGGATCCAGACCCTTTTCAAATTTTGCAGACGCGTCGGTACGAAGTCCCGCCTTCCGGCTGGAAAGACGGATATTGGTCCCGTCAAAGCATGCCGCCTCAAAGAGCATGGTTTTCACCTGATCCGTAATCATGGAATTCTCGCCGCCCATGATGCCGGCCAGTCCGATGGGCTTTTCACTGTCACAGATCATCAGCATGGAATCGTCCAGTTTCCGTTCCTGGCCATCCAGTGTGACAAAGGTCTCACCGGCAGTTGCCCGGCGCACCTGAATCTCATGTCCGGCAATCGTATCCAGGTCATAGGCATGCATCGGCTGGCCCATTTCCTCCATGACATAATTGGTGATATCCACGATATTGTTGATGGGCCGTATTCCATGGGCTGCCAGGCGGTGCTGCATCCAGGCCGGCGAAGGCGCCAGATGAATGTTTTTTACGACACGGGCCGTATAGCGGGAGCACAGATCCGTATCCTGTACGGATACCCGGATGTAGGAATTCACGTCTTCTGCGTTTCCGGTCTCCTTAATTTCCGGTGCCCGGTATGGAAGCTGAAAAGTAGCGGCTGCCTCCCGGGCAATTCCCATAACGGAAAAGCAGTCCACACGGTTGGAGGTGATCTCATATTCGATCACGGCGTCGTCCAGTCCCAGATAGGCCGCCGCGTCTTCTCCCACCGGCGCGTCTTCCGGGAAAATATAGAGGCCGTTTTCCGGCGCGTCCGGATAGAAATCCCTGCTGGAACCCAGTTCTTCAATCGAACACATCATTCCGTCGGATTCCACGCCTCTGAGTTTTCCTTTTTTAATCCGAATGCCGCCCGGTGTCCGGGAGCCGTCATGTCCGCCGGCCACTCTTCCGCCGTCCAGCACTACCGGCACTTTTGCGCCCTGCACAGCGTTCGGCGCCCCGGTGACAATCTGGATGGTCTCTGTTCCGATATCCACCTGACAGATCACCAGTTTGTCCGCATCCGGATGGGGCGCGATCTCCCGGATCTGTCCGATTACAATTTTGTCCAGATCCTCGTTCAGCACCGTAAAGCCCTCGCCTTTGGATCCGGACAGCGTCATCGCGTCCATATATTCCTGCGGGTCTTTGTCAAGTCCCGGCACATATTCCTTTATCCATGATAATGAGGTAACCATTTTCCATTTTCTCCTTTAGAACTGTTTTAAGAAACGAAGGTCATTTTCATACAGCAGACGCATATCGTCAATCTCATATTTCAGCAGCGCGATACGCTCCAGGCCGACGCCGAAGGCAAATCCGGAGTACTCCTTCGGATCAATTCCCACCATTTCCAGCACATGGGGATGCACCATACCGCAGCCGAGAATCTCGATCCAGCCTTCCCCTTTGCAGAACCGGCAGCCGGATCCGCCGCACTTAAAGCATGTCACATCCATTTCCGCGCTTGGTTCGGTAAACGGAAAATGATGGGGACGGAATTTGACTTTGGTATCTTTTCCGAACAGTTCCTGGGCAAACACTTTCAATGTGCCCTTCAGATCCGCAAATGTAATATTTTTATCGATTACCAGGCCTTCCACCTGATGGAAGGAGGGGGAATGTGTCGCGTCCACTTCATCCGCCCGGAAGACACGTCCCGGCGCAATCATACGAATCGGCAGACGTCCCTGCTCCATCATATGAATCTGTACGGAAGAAGTCTGGGTACGCAGAAGGATGTCCTTGTTGATGTAAAAGGTATCCTGCTCATCCTTTGCCGGATGGTTGGCGGGAATGTTCAGTGCCTCAAAATTATAGTAGTCATATTCCACTTCCGGGCCTTCCACTACTTCATAGCCCATGCCGACAAAAATCCGTTCTACTTCTTCCAGCGCGATGGTATTCGGATGACTGTGTCCCACCCGGTTCTTCGGCGCCGGAAGTGTCACGTCGATCGTCTCGTTATCGAGGCGGCGCAGCAGTTCCTGCTGCTCCATTTCCCGTTTTCTGGCATCCAGCTGGCCTTCAATTTTTCTGCTGGCCTCATTGACCATCTGCCCCACTTTCGGGCGGTCCTCCGGTGCCACATCCTTCATTCCTTTTAATACCGCTTTTAATGTGCCCTTCTTTCCGAGCACAGACACCCGGACTTCATTCAGGCTGTTCAGATCCTCTGCAGCGGCAATCTGAGCCATTGCCTCATCCAGAATCTTTTTCAGTTTTTCTTCCATAAAAACTCTCCCTGTATGCTATCAAAATACTTTTTTCAGCGTCTGCGGCGCTTTCTGCGCTGCAGTTTATAGGACTTGCGGATTTTGTTTCCTTTGTCCGCAAGACGCACAATCCGATCCGGCGCTTCTTCCACCACCGGCCGGGTAATTCCCGGAAATGGCAGGATACTGAACGGATCGTCTTTTCTGCTGTCTTTTTTTCTGCTGTCTATCTCTTCCTGCGATGCAGTGCTGTTTTCCGACGGGTTTTCCTGTTCCTGCGGTTTTCCGCCGCTGTCGGAAGTCTGCTGTTCCGGCGGTTCCGTCAGATCATGCAGCAGAGGTTCTCCGGCCGCACCCGGCTTCCGTTCGGATCCTGGCGGGAAAGAAGCGGACCGTCTGTTTCCCCTTCCTGCAGCGGATTTGCTCCGACCGGCCGATGGCGCCGGCTGGTTATAATCATCCTCCAGTACCCGCCGCTGCCGCAGTTCCCGCAGTTTTTCCTCGAAGGGATCTTCTTCATCCGGCACATATTCCAGTCCCTGGGCAGCCGCCCGTTTGGCGGCTTTGCTCCGTTTGAACTCGGCAATAATCATCTCCAGGGCATAGTTTACTTCCCCGCAGGCAAAGAAAATGATCATGCAGATGTCCAGCCAGAACGCCACAATGACAATGGTAGTCAGGCTGCCGTATAAGGAAAATCCGTTAAAAAACCGAATGGCAATAGACAGGAAGAAGGAAAACACATACCAGGCCGCCGTACAGCCAATGGCTCCAACCAGCTGACTGCGGAAAGTACAGACATGGTTCGGAATCGCCTTGTAAATAAAGGCAAAAATAATAGTCAGAACCGCAAAAATGATCAGCAGTCTTCCCTTCAGCAGAAAATCAAAGATCTGACTGGCGGCTGTAAACCGTCCGGCGCCCAGCGCTTTCAGCTTCTCTCCGAATACCACCAGAATCAGTACCAGAATGATCCCGAGAATCAGCAGAAATGTCTCTATCATGGCCCGGGCCCGCAGTTTGAACCAGTTACGGGTCTCTTTCACTTCATATATTTCATTCAGCCCGTTTCGCAAGCTGTGGATACATTTCGCAGATGAGTAGACAGCAAAGATTACCGTAATAATCATGGCTTTTGCTGAATTGGTATATACTTCTTTTACAATCGATGCCACCCAGGGAGACACCTCGCCCGGCAGTATATAATGAATCGTCTTTACCACCGTATCCTGAGAAATCGGCGTATAGCGAATCAGTGAAACAAAAACAAGCAGAAAAGGAATCACCGACAAAATGATAAACAGAGCTGCCTGCGCTGCATAAGCCGTGATATTATCTTTCGTTATTTTCTTTGAAAAGTAAGCAATAATCGACTGGTAATTCATGGAATTTATACACCTACAGAGCCTGTCCCCGGATTCGCGATCCCCCGGATGCTCTGAACTGGAAAAAGAAGCTGCGGCATAACGCAGCTTCTTGATCTTAAATATACTCCCAAAATGCCGGCCCTGTATTTTGAGTCCTAGCGTGTGCTAGGTGGGAATCCGCAGCATATCCCTCTGTCATCCGTTCAGGACGGCACGACATAAGAACAGCAATTATGAGAAGCCCTGATAAAAAATGTAGGTTCAAAATTACAGGGTTGTCGCACATCTCAGGATATTCGTTTATTTTCTATAAAGTATTATACTAGTTCCTGTCAGTTTTTCAATACTTCAATTTCACGAAAATGGTATCTGTGTTCAGACAGTTTCCTCTGACTGTCTTCCAAGACTGCCCTTTTTCAATGAAAACCCGTGGAGAAACAGCTGCTCTAACGTCATCACCCGATACGCCTTGTCCTTTCTGCACATAATCACGGCAAATTCGCCGGAGCAGAATTCCGACAGTACCTGTCTGCAGATTCCGCAGGGGGACACATAATCCGTACTGTCGCTGATGATTACCAGCTGGGTAAACGCTCTTTTTCCATCACTTACCGCTTTCAAAAGGGCTGTGCGCTCCGCACACACTGTGGCGCCGTAGGAAGCATTTTCCACATTGCACCCGGTATAGACGCTCCCGTCATCACACAGGAGCGCTGCTCCCACATGAAAGCCGGAATAAGGGGCATACGCTTTTTCACGCGCTTCTTCTGCCCGGTCAATCAGTTCTTTTATGGATGTCTGCATCTGTACCATCTCCTTATGGGCTGCTTTTCCGGATAGGAACCGCCTTATTCTTCCAGCATGCAGATGGCGCTGCTGGTCCCGATCCGGGAGCAGCCGGCTGCAATGTAAGCCTCAAATTCCTCCCGGGTGCGGATCCCGCCGGAGGCTTTGATCTTAACATCCGGACCGATGTGTTCCCTGATCAGTTTCACATCCTCCAGCGAAGCGCCTGCCGTGCCAAATCCGGTAGAGGTTTTGATATAATCTGCACCGGCATCTGTCACGACCTGACACATGCGGATCTTTTCCTTATCCGTCAGATAACAGGTTTCAATAATCACTTTTAAAATTTTATCCGGAATCAATGCGCGGACCGCGCGGATCTCTTCCTCAACTTCCCGGTAAAGCCCTGCTTTCACCATGCCGATATGAACCACAAGATCAAATTCATCGGCACCATCCTGCAGCGCCTGGCGGGTTTCGGCCAGTTTTGCCTCCAGGGAGCAGTTGCCCAGGGGAAACCCGATCACGGTACCGATCTTCAGATTCCGGAAACAATCGTGGGCCTTTTTTACATAACTGCTGGGAATACATACGGAGGCCATCCGAAAGGTCAGGGCTTCCGTACACAATTTCTGAATATCCGCCCAGGTCACATACGCTTTCAGCGCTGTGTGATCCACGTAGCGGAACAATGCTTCTTTTTTCATAATTTACACATACTTCTTCTTTGCTTTTTTCAGCGTAATAAAAAACCAGACAATCGCAATGACAAATGCTGCCAGAACGATCATCTCCAGCTTTCCGAGATGCAGCCAGAAATCTGTGATGATCCCGAAAAAGCCGTAAAGAATGCACAGAATTCCAAAGATTCTGGTCTTCGGTGACATATAATTGCAGAATGCATTCGGTTTTCTTGCCCGGAGCAGTTCCTCGTTTGATAAGAGCCACTGCATCGGTTCGCCGGTTTTCTGCATTTTATTGGCCGCGTACACGGAGTAGGCCCCGTAAATCAGCAGAATCACATTGAATACGGTCATAAAATGACCCTGCGTAATGTCAAGACTCTGCGCACTCTGTGTCAGAAACGCCACTTCTGTCATGCTGTTTTCCTCATATCCGTATGCGTTCCCGGCAGGACACATTCCTGTGCTCCGCCGGGAACCACTGTCTTTGTTTTACTGTCTATTTCAGAAAATCTCTTACCACATCCGGCATCTCATTGATCTCGCATACCGTCTTATGGCGTACCGGCGCGCTGCGGATCTCCTCGATTGCCCGCGGCACTTTCACGCCGGACAGTTCGGACAGTTTGTCCACCAGTTCAAAATCTCCCAGATCCACGGATTCCGGATGGATGGCGTTCATGACGCTTCTGGAAAACTTAAACGGACTTGCCGTGGAAGCGATCACTGTTTTTTTCGTATCCCCGGTTTCTGCCAGATACTTTTTATACACTTTAGCGGCAACAGCCGTATGCGTATCAATGACATATCCGGTCTTTTCATAAATCTCACGGATGACATCCGCAGTCTCCGCCTCCGTCGTGTAATTCCCGTAAAAGACAGCCAGCTGCTCCCGCATTTCCGGGGTGATTTCATACTTTCCGCTGGTAACCAGCGCCTGCATCAGCGCTTTGTTCTTTTCGGAATCATTCCCGCAGATCCGGTAAATCAGACGCTCCAGATTGCTGGAAATCAGGATATCCATCGACGGGGAAGAGGTCAGGATAAACGGTCGGTTTTTATCATAGGTGCCGGTGGAGAAAAAGTCAAACAGCACTTTGTTCTCATTGGAAGCGCAGAGCAGACGGGCAATGGGCAGTCCCATGCAGCGGGCATAGAAAGCGGCAAGAATGTTGCCGAAATTGCCGGTGGGAACCGTTACATTGATCTGCTCTCCCTCCTGAACCGCGCCCCGGCGGATCAGCTGCGCATAGGCATAGACATAATATACAATCTGAGGAACCAGACGGCCGATGTTGATGGAATTGGCAGAGGAGAACTGGAATCCCCTGGCATTGATCTCAGCGTTTAATGCCGGATCGGAAAACATCTTCTTTACTCCGGTCTGCGCCTCGTCAAAATTGCCGTGGATTCCCACTACCATGGTATTCTCACCCTTCTGGGTAACCATCTGTTTTTCCTGAATCGGGCTGACACCGTTTTTCGGATAAAATACAACGATCCGTGTGCCTTCCACATCAGCAAATCCGGCCAGGGCCGCTTTTCCGGTATCTCCGGATGTGGCGGTCAGAATCACAATATCATTGGTGACTTTGTTTTTTCTGGCTGCAGTAATCATCAGATGGGGCAGAATGGACAGCGCCATATCTTTAAAAGCTATTGTGGCTCCGTGAAACAGCTCCAGATAATAGGCTCCGTCTTTTTCCACAAGAGGCGCGATCTCTTCTGTGTCAAACTTGGAGTCATAGGCGCGGGCAATGCAGGTTTTTAATTCTTCTTCGGTAAAATCCGTCAGAAATCTGCGCATTACCTCATAGGCCACTTCCTGATACGTCATTTTGCTCAAAACGTCCATTGGCACATCCAAACGGGGTATTTCCGTCGGAACATAGAGTCCGCCGCCGCCGGCCAGCCCGTTCAGAATCGCCTGGGAGGCTGTTACCTTTTCCGATGAATCTCTGGTATTTTCATATAAGATTGCCATTCTCAATCACTCCTGTATTGTATTTCTCTGTCAGACCCGGGTAGCAGTCTGTCTGTTACTTTCCCTGATTAATGTAATTGACCAGACCTTCACAGTCAATGATTTTCTGCATAAACGGAGGAAACGCCTGTCCCTGATAGGTTTTTCCGGTTGTCTGATCGGTAATCACACCGCTGTCAAAATCAACTTCCACCCGGTCTCCCGCCGCAATCTCCTTTGCGGCTTCCGGACATTCAATGATCGGAAGGCCGATATTGATAGCATTGCGGTAGAAAATCCTGGCAAACGTCTCTGCGATAACGCAGCTGACACCGGCAGCCTTGATCGCGATGGGCGCATGCTCCCGGGAAGACCCGCAGCCGAAGTTTTTTGCGGCTACCATAATGTCTCCCTGCTGTACTTTATGCACAAACTCCTGATCGATATCTTCCATACAATGCTGCGCCAGCTCCTTCGGATCCGAAGAGTTCAGGTATCTGGCAGGAATGATTACATCGGTATCTACATTGTCTCCGTATTTGAAGACGGTTCCGTTGGCTGATTTCATCTGTACTCCTCCTTTTATGCTTCCGGTCCGCTGATTTTTCCGGTCAGGGCGCTTGCCGCTGCCACTGCCGGGCTGGCCAAATATACTTCAGAATCCACATGGCCCATACGTCCCACAAAGTTGCGGTTGGTCGTGGATACGCAGCGCTCACCGGCCGCAAGGACTCCCATGTATCCGCCCAGACACGGACCGCAGGTGGGTGTGCTGACCACGGCGCCTGCCTCGATAAATATCTTCAGAAGCCCCTCTTCCATGGCCTGCAGATAGATCTCCTGTGTAGCGGGAATAATGATGGTTCGGACATGATCAGACACTTTCTTCCCCTTCATGATCTCTGCGGCCATCCGCAGATCGGAAATGTGTCCGTTGGTGCAGGAACCGATCACGACCTGATCAATCCTTACGTCGCCTACTTCATCAATGGTACGTGTGTTTTCCGGAAGATGCGGGAAGGAAACCGTCGGCTTCAGTTCGGACAAATCGATGGTGTAAGTTTCTTCGTATACCGCATCCTCATCGGCGGTATATTCTGTATATTCCTGCGCGCAGTGCTCTTTCAGGTACGCGCGGGTAATATCATCCACCGGGAAGATTCCGTTCTTTCCGCCTGCTTCAATCGCCATATTGGCAATCGAAAAACGATCGTCCATATTCAGATACTGAATGCCGTCACCGGTGAATTCCATGGATTTGTACAGCGCGCCGTCCACACCGATCCTACCGATGATGTGCAGAATGACATCTTTGCCGCAGACATATCTGGACGGTTTTCCGGTCAGCTCAAAACGAATGGCGGAAGGTACTTTGAACCATGCCTTGCCCGTGGCCATTCCGGCTGCCATATCTGTACTGCCCACTCCTGTGGAAAATGCACCCAGCGCCCCGTACGTGCAGGTATGTGAATCTGCTCCGATCACCGCGTCGCCGGCCTTTACCAGTCCCTGTTCCGGCAGGAGGGCGTGCTCGATTCCCATTTTGCCGACATCAAAGAAATTGGTGATTTGGTTGCGGCAGGCGAATTCCCGGACACATTTGGTGTGTTCTGCCGATTTGATGTCCTTGTTGGGCACGAAATGATCCATGACAAGGGCAATCTTGTCTTTATGGAACACCCCGTCCACCTTCATTTTTTCAATTTCGTGAATGGCTACCGGCGAAGTGATATCATTCCCGAGTACAAGGTCCAAATCCGCTTCTATGAGCTGTCCTGCTTCCACAGAATCCAATCCTGCGTGTGCCGCAAGGATCTTCTGGGTCATCGTCATTCCCATATATTTTCCTCCGATATATCAATAACGGGCTGCCGTATAAGCGACAGCCCACAATTTTCCCATAAAAAGTATGATGCTTATTAGTTGTTGATCAGCTTGTCTTCGTTGCTCCAGCTGTACATCTTTCTGATCTCTTTGCCCACCTGCTCCAGCTGAGTTTCTGCTGCTTTCTTTCTCATGGAACGGAAATGAACCTGTTTGCCTGCGTCAGACATATCAAGCAGGAACTCTTTTGCGAAAGAACCGTCCTGAATATCTGCCAGTACTTTCTTCATTGCCTTCTTGGTCTCTTCTGTAACGATTTTCGGGCCGGTGATGTAGTCACCATACTCTGCTGTGTTAGAGATGGAATATCTCATGCCTGCAAAACCGGACTGGTAAATCAGATCAACGATCAGCTTCATCTCATGTACACACTCGAAGTAAGCATTTCTCGGATCGTATCCGGCTTCTACCAGAGTTTCAAAACCTGCCTGCATTAAAGCGGTTACGCCGCCGCACAGGACTGCCTGCTCACCAAAGAGGTCGGTCTCTGTTTCTACACGGAATGTGGTCTCAAGGACACCGGCACGGGCACCGCCGATTGCCAGTGAATAAGCCAGAGCCAGATCCAGCGCTTTGCCGGTTGCATCCTGCTCTACCGCGATCAGGCAGGGAGTTCCTTTGCCGGCCAGGTATTCGCTTCTTACAGTATGACCCGGAGCTTTCGGTGCGATCATGGTTACGTCCACATCTGCCGGAGGTACGATTGTGCCGTAGTTGATGTTGAAACCATGGGCAAACATCAGCATGTTTCCTGCTTCCAGGTTCGGAGCGATGGAGTCTGCGTACAGTTTTGCCTGTTTCTCATCATTGATCAGGATCATGATGATATCTGCTTTCTTTGCTGCTTCAGCAGATTCATATACCTCAAATCCCTCGTTTTCAGCTTTTGCCCAGGATTTGCTTCCCTTGTACAGACCGATGATCACATTGCATCCGGAATCTTTCAGGTTCTTTGCGTGCGCATGACCCTGGCTGCCATATCCGATGATTGCAATTGTTTTTCCGTCTAAAAGGGAAAGGTTACAGTCTTCCTGATAATAAATTTTTGCCATTTTAATTTGACCTCCATAACTATATATAGTATTTAATTATACCAGCAAATTGGACACATTCGCGGAACCCCTGCTCAGGCCGGAAGCACCGGTTCGCGCAAGTTCCAGAATGTTATAATCTTTGACCAGATCCACAAAGGCGTCTAACTTGCTCTGTGTTCCCGTCAGCTCGACGATCATGGAATCCTGTGATACATCGATAATGTTGGCCCGGAAAATATTGGCCACGGAAAGGATTTCGGAGCGTTTGTCCGCATCTACGTGAATCTTAACAAGAATCAGTTCCCTGGTCACGGAATCTTCCGGACGAAGCTGTTTGATGTCAATGACATCTTCCAGCTTTGCCAGCTGCTTCTCGATCTGTTCCAGGATATCATCGTCTCCGGTGGATACGATGGTGATCCGGGTAAACCGCGGATCTGCGGTAATACCTGCAGAAAAACTGTCGATATTGTACCCTCTTCTGCTGAACAGACCGGAGATATGACTGAGCACTCCGGATGTATTCTCAACCAGCAGGGAAAAGATAACTTTTCTCATAAAGCATCTCCCTATACAAGGCTTCTCCGTAAAGAATCCGCCTGCATCAATTGAATCCAGTATGTAAAAAAATTACGCAAGATTAATTCTAGCAACATACATTTTCTTTGTCAATAGTTTATCGCACTAAAGTATTTGCCCTGCAGCTCATGATCCTGACGGATCCTCCGGCTTTCTCCGGATGATATGGGCCGGATCCTTGTAGATACTGTCTGCCGGAATCACTCCGCGGACACAGGACACCGGGTAAATATTTGTGGTTCTGCCGACTACGGTCCCGGGATTCAGGACGCTGTTGCATCCGACTTCCACCAGATCTCCCAGCATAGCCCCCACTTTTTTCCTGCCGGTGGCGATCTGTTCTGCTCCGTCCCGGATCACAACCAGGGCTTTGTCCGATTTTACATTGGATGTAATGGATCCCGCTCCCATATGCGCCCGGAATCCGAGGATCGAATCCCCGACATAATTGTAATGGGGCACCTGTACGCCGTTAAACAGTATCACATTCTTCAGTTCGGTGGAATTGCCCACTACAGCGCCGCGGCCTACGATGGCGGAACCGCGGATAAAAGCGCAGTGACGCACTTCCGCGCCCTCGTCAATAATCAGAGGGCCGCCCAGATAGGCGCTGTCAAATACTTTTGCGTTTCTGGCCACCCAGACTTCCTCGCCTCTTTGCTCATAAACTGCCGGATCCAGTGTCGGCCCCAGCCGTCGGATGTAATCCGCCAGGCCTTCCAGCAATTCCCACGGATACTCCGCGGTTTTCATATAATCTGCCGCTATGGTCTCGGAAAGGTCATAGAGGCTGCTGATTTTACAAGATTCCATTATTGTTTCTCCTTATCTCCCGCCGCCCTGCGGCCGGAAGATTTGTCTGTCTGTTTGCTGTAGTATCCCGCGTCTCTGCGGAAAAATTCGCTGATCTGGTACTGGTTGTGCAGCTGAAGCACCTGGGAGGTCTTTTTCTGGATAAAAGCCTCCAGCTTGTCCATATATTCCTGTTCGGTGATGCTGCCCTCCGCCACATAAGTCAATCCTTTTTCCCAGCTGGCCGTCAGTTCCGGATTCAGCAGGGATCGTATGGATGACTCCACGATATCATAGATCAGTTCCCCCTGCAACATCGGTGTGATGATCTGGGTCTTCCGGTTGTTGGTCAGGTACCGGTTGCGGATCAATTTTTCCAGGATGCCGCTTCGTGTGGCGCTGGTGCCGATGCCGCAGCCCCGGATCTGTTCCCTGAGTTCTTCATCTTCGATGAGCTGGCCCGCGTTTTCCATCGCCAGGATAATGGATCCGGAATTATACCGCTTCGGAGGTGATGTTTCGCCTTCCCGGATCGCATAATCTGTGACCGGCAGTTTCATTCCTTTTTTCAGAGTGGCAAGCGCATCTACCGCCGATCCGTCGGACAGGCCGTCCTCCTTTTCTTCCTTTTTCTTTTTTAAAAAAGAATACTTCATTACCGTCTGATATCCCGGTGTCCGCAGGACTTTAAATCCGGCAAAGAACTTTTCCCGGTCAAGATCCGCTGTGAGTCTGATCCGCTGATACTCAGCCGGCGGGTAAAAAATCGCCAGAAATCTGCGGACAATCACTTCGTACACTTTCGACGAAACAGCCGGCAGTCCCCGCAGCGCGGAAAATCCCTGCCCCGTAGGGATGATGGCGTAATGGTCTGTGATCTGACTGTCATTGACATAGCGGCCTGACCCGATTTTCTTATAGGAGCCTGACGCAAGGATCTGTTCCGCGCAGTCTTTCACCCCTGGGATTGCCCTTAAGCCGCGGAGATTTCGGTCGATCTCCTTGGCGATGGCGGAAGACAGCACTCTGGCATCGGTACGGGGATAGGTGACCAGTTTTCGTTCATAGAGTTCCTGCACAATTTTCAGGGTTTCCTCCGGGCTGATTTTGAAAAACCTGGCGCAGTCATTCTGCAGTTCTGCCAGATTATATAACAGGGGAGGATTTTTCTTCTCTGTTTTTCGCGTCACGGAGGAAACCGTCATCTCCTGCGGACTGACGGTCCGCAGGGTGTCAATCAGCTCCTGCGCGTCTTCTTTTCTGCGGAATCCATTGTCTTTATACAATTTTGGCGAACCGAAATACCGGGATCCCTCCACGGCTTTCCATTCACTGTCAATCGAAAATCCATTGTACTCCAGCCCGGCAGCCACACGGTAAAACGGCGTTTTTACAAAATTGCGGATTTCTCTTTCCCGGCGTACCACCATTCCCAGAACGCAGGTCATGACCCGACCCACGGAAATCACCGCATACTTCTGATGCAGAAAAGCAGCCAGCGCATTGCCGTATTTCAGCGTAAGAAGGCGGGAAAAATTAATTCCCATCAGGTAGTCTTCCTTTGCCCGCAGATAGGCAGACGCCGACAGATTGTCGTATTCCGACCAGTCCTTCGCCTCACGGATCCCCCGCAGGATCTCCTCTTCTGTCTGCGAATCAATCCAGACCCGTTTTCGTTCTTTGCCTTTCACCTGGGCCATCTGATCCACCAGACGGTAAATATACTCCCCTTCCCGTCCGGAGTCCGTGCAGATATAGATCACGTCCACGTCCGGCCGGTTCAGCAGCGCAGATACATTGCGGAACTGCTTTTCATTGGAAGCAATTACTTCATATTTAAACTTCTCCGGAAGAAAGGGAAGGGTATTCAGGCTCCACCGCTTCAGTTTCGGATCATACGCCTCCGGATAGCTCATGGTTACCAGATGCCCGTAGCACCAGGTGATCACTGACTGCTCCGACTCCATATAACCGTCGAAACGCTTCATATTTTCTTTCAGCGCGGCCGCGAAATCACGGGCCACACTTGGTTTCTCTGCAATATATAGAGACTTTGACATGCCATGCTCCTTTTTTTGTCACTGTTTCCCTGGAACTCCGGATATCATCAGAGCACGTTCCGCCTGTCAAAGTATAAGGAAGGCTCTGTCGGAGCCTTCCTTATACATAAGTGATACATAAGTACTGCCGCAGAGCGGCTGTCCAGCTGTACGGATTATTTTTTCTGAATATATCCCTGTTTTGTCAGCAGTTCCGCGCAGAGAACCGCTCCGCCTGCCGCGCCGCGGATCGTATTGTGTGCCAGACCGATGAACTTCCAGTCATATACCTTGTCTTCACGGATCCGTCCGATGCTGACGCCCATGCCATTGCCGAAGTTTACATCTGCCTGTACCTGCGGACGGTCCTCTTCTTCCATGTACTGAATGTACTGTTCCGGCGCGCTCGGCAGCTTTAACTCCTGCGGAAGTCCGCTGAAGTGCACCAGTTTCTCGATCAGCTGCTCTTTGGTGGGATTTTTGCGGAATTTCACAAAAACAGCTGCGGTATGTCCATATAATACCGGCACGCGTACACACTGACAGGTGATCACCGGTTCGGAAGCCGGTACGATCTCTCCGTCTTTGACTTCGCCCCAGATACGCAGCGGCTCTTTCTCGGATTTTTCTTCTTCGCCGCCGATATAAGGAATGATGTTTTCCACCATTTCCGGCCAGTCCTTAAAGGTCTTGCCTGCGCCTGAGATCGCCTGATAAGTAGTTGCCACTACTTCATAGGGTTCAAACTCTTTCCATGCGGTCAGAGCCGGCGCGTATGCCTGAATGGAACAGTTCGGTTTTACGGCGATAAAGCCGCGTTTGGTTCCGAGACGTTTTTTCTGTGCTTCAATGACCGCGAAATGCTCCGGATTGATTTCCGGTACAACCATGGGCACATCCGGTGTCCAACGATGGGCGCTGTTGTTGGATACCACAGGAGTCTCTGTCTTGGCGTAGGCCTCCTCGATCGCCTTGATCTCTTCTTTGGACATATCTACCGCGCTGAAGCAGAAATCCACTTCCGAAGCAACCTGTTCGATTTCGTTGACATTTTTTACGATGATATCTTTTACGCCTTCCGGCATGGGTTTTTCCAGTTTCCACCGGCTGCCTACCGCGTCTTCATATCGTTTGCCCGCGGATCTCGGACTTGCTGCAATCGTTGTCACCTCAAACCAGGGATGGTTGTCCAGCAGGGAAATAAACCGCTGCCCCACCATGCCGGTTCCGCCTAAAATACCAACTTTTAATTTTTCACTCATGAAAAGATTCCTCCGTATTTTGATTTAGATTCACGCTGCAGCTGACCGCCGTAGTCCGTCAGTCGCGAACATTTGTCTTTCAGTTAGACATTGTACGGCAGCCGCCTGAAAAAATCAAGTACGAAAAAGCCAACATTTTTCATCTGTTTTATTCTTCCCGGTCGGTCAGCCTGCCCTGCTCCGCAAGGTACTGATCGTTCAGCGCAATCACCTGCTCCATTGCGCTGCGGGAAGGCGCTCCGATGGTCAGACGTTTTTCCACGCAGGTATGAATGGATACCGCATCGTAGATGTCTTCCTCAAAGGCATCCGAAAACTGACGGAACTCCTCCAGGGTCAGGTCGTCAATCGCTTTGTGGGCATCGATGCAGTAAAGTACCATACGGCCGATGATTCCATGGGCATCCCGGAACGGCACGCCTTTGTTCACAAGATAATCTGCCGCGTCTGTGGCATTGGTGAATCCATGGCGGGCGCTGTCTTTCATCCGTTCTTTGTTGAATTTAATCGTGGAAATCATACCGGTAAACAGACGAATGCATCCTTTTACCGTATCCATAGCGTCAAAAGCCAGTTCCTTATCTTCCTGCATGTCTTTGTTGTACGCCAGGGGGATTCCCTTCATAACGGTCAGCAGGGACACCAGCGCGCCATAGACCCGTCCGGTCTTGCCGCGAATCAGCTCCGCGATATCCGGGTTCTTCTTCTGGGGCATAATGCTGCTGCCGGTACTGTAGGAATCATCGATTTCCACAAACTGGTATTCGTTGGAGTTCCACAGGATAATTTCCTCGCAGAAACGGCTCAAATGCATCATGATCGTAGCGGAAGCTGCCAGATACTCAATCAGATAATCCCTGTCAGACACGCCATCCATGCTGTTTAAGCAGGGACCGTAAAATCCCAGAAGCTCTGCCGTCAGATCCCGGTCCAGGGGATAGGTTGTGCCTGCAAGCGCTCCGGAACCCAGCGGGCAGTAATTCATCCTGCGGTAAATATCTGCCATGCGTCCCCGGTCCCGTTTAAACATTTCAAAATACGCGCCCACATGATGCGCCAGCGTCACCGGCTGGGCCTTCTGCAGATGGGTAAAGCCGGGCATCACCGTATCCAGATGCTGTTTCATAATCTCCTGCAGCTCTGTTAAAAGATCATACAGCAGACTGTCTGTCTCCTGCACTTCCGCTCTGGTAAAAAGACGCATATCCAGCGCCACCTGATCGTTGCGGCTTCTTCCGGTATGCAGTTTTTTGCCTGTATCACCCAGACGGTCAATCAGATTGGCTTCCACAAAACTGTGGATATCCTCATACTCCGGTGTGATCTCCAGTCTGCCGGCTTCCACATCGGCCAGAATCTCCTTCAGTGTGCGGATGATGTCCTGTGTCTCCTGTTCCGTCAGGATGCCGGTTCGTCCAAGCATCGTCACATGGGCAATACTGCCCTGAATATCCTGACGGTATAATTTCCGGTCAAACGATATGGATGCATTAAAATTATAGACTAACTGATCGGTCTCCTTGGTAAAACGTCCACCCCATAACTGAGCCATTTGGTACCTCCATTTTATCCTGTTCTTGTTTTTTATCGGCTGGTTTCGGCTGTTTCCGCCGGGTCTGTCCCGCCAGCCGCATGCCGTGCCTCACGTTCTTCAGCTTCCCGTCTGGAAAAAACGCAGCCGCAGTAATTCTGCCGGTACAGATGATACCGGGCAGACAGCTCTACTGAGCGCTTATAACCGTTTCTTTTTTTAAAATCCGACGGGAGAAACCGGGCGCCATATTTTTCCGCTGCCTGCTGTCCCACCTGGTTAAGCAGTTCCGCGTTTTTTAACGGACTGATCGTCAGCGATGTGGTAAACCAGTCAAACTGCCTGTCATGTGCCAGCCTGGCTGTCTCCTCCAGGCGTAGCTCGAAGCAGCGTCTGCATCGGATGCCCCCCTCCGGCACATCTTCATAGCCTTCCGCCATCTTCAGAAAACGCTCCGGCTCATAGCGTCCGTCAATCACAGAGATCGGATGCCGGACTTTCATTTCCCGGATCATTCGTTTCTCCTCTGCGGCGCGTTTTTCATATTCCGCCTGCTCCGTAATATTCGGATTGTAAAAAAATACGGTAATGGAAAAATAATCAGACAAATATTCCAGTACATAACTGGAGCAGGGCGCGCAGCAAGCATGCAGCAGCAGTGTAGGAACTTTTTCCTCTGTCTGCTGCTGTGCCAGCACGGCATCCAGCTGCTTCTGATAATTGATCTTGTTCATATCTGTGCGTTCTCTCCTCTATCTGGTTCCATGAGGCACAGGCCTGGGCCTGCAGCCGTCCGTAAATCCCGAAGCATCCACGGACACTGTACTTTACACTACCATAGATCACCGCTCACGTCCAGCCGCAATCCTTTTATCATCAACAGCATTAGCAGCAGCTTACCGCATGATCCGTCCGCCGATAGTAATACGCATGATCCGATAAAATCTCCTCTTCCATCAGAGAACTCTGGTTTACCTCCCGCACCATCCGGGACAGGGTCTCCGGATTCAGCGCGCGTGTAGCCGGCACGAGAATCACCTCATGAATACTGCTGGGCAGAATATACAGGTCCGCGTTCAGCTTCCGGGCAAAATTTTCCAGAAGACCTTCATAGAGCATACAGGCCGCACCGAAATAGCTGCTTTCATTCGTCAGCACATACATGGGCAGTTCCGGTTCTTCCGGCCGGTTTTCTTCCCACTCCGCCGGATTCTCCTCCAGTTCCTGAATCACCTGACGGATATTCTTCAAGGAACTGCCCAGCATATGCTCCGTATTTTCTGCTGCCGCTTCCAGCAGAGTCCCGGCAGTCACCTGCCAGTACTCCATATGGGTATCTGTGACCAGAATCGTGGCATTTCCATACGATGCATCCATTCTGACCAGACAGAAAAATACAATTGCCAGATCAAGATAAGGCACATGGGGCACCTGTGTCAGAAGCTCTCTGTTTTTTTCATAATTGACCAGTTTATACGCAATCCGGTGCTTCACCTTCCGGTAATCCGTAAAAAAGCTGACATCCACACTGGTGTCCGCCCGATGGGACTGATAGCTTAACAGGATCCTGTGGTAGACCTCCTCAAAATCCCTTCCTTCCCGGTACAGCCGGTAGAAAGAATCCAGATAGATGGCCGGGGCAATATTTCTCCCCTCTTCCAGGATCACAAGTCCATCCAGGATCTGACCGTTATTTTTTGTGATTTTATAAATTTCGATTGTTTTCGGGTCCGGTACATCTGCCTCTAGGCGCTGCTGCACCGAAGCAATGAAACTCTGATATGTCATAGGCATAGAACCCGGGATAAACGGGAAGCAGAAACTCCCCGGAAAGAAAAATCAGGAACAGAATTCTGATTTCGATACTACACTTCCAACGAAACTCCGTCAATGGTATATGTGCATAAAGTTCCTGAGACGCAAGGCGTCTGCCATTCCCTTCTTTTCCTCTGTAAATTTGTGGCAATCCACTGATTTTCCTCTGCCGGAGGATCCCCGTACGGATTGTTTTGCTGCATAAACCATCTTCTTACCGAATCCCACAGCAGTCTTTCCGGATTTTGCAGTTACCGTAACCGTATATTTTTCCCCCGTTTTACCTTGACGGTCTTACTGGTTGCTTTTACTTTGTAGGTCTTCTTTCCTACTTTTACCTGGTAAGCCGCGCCTTTGACCTTTGTCCATTTAATCGTCAGTTTTCCTGAACCTTTTTTCACCTTGACTTTCAAGTCTTTCTTTACGATTTTGAAGGTTTTTTCCGCGGACAGACCGGTATAAGAAGCAGTTTCTTTGACAGCTGCCCGATTGATCACAGGGGACTAAAATGGGTGCATATATGGGTGCATACGAAAATGTAAAAAATCGTTAGTTTTAGTATAAATGTAATAAGAACATATATTCTTTTTTCAAAAGCAAAAAGCCCTGAACCCCTTATAAACACTGGAGTTCAGGACTTCTCATACACAAGCTAACGATCGGACTCGAACCGACGACCTATTGATTACGAATCAATTGCTCTACCAACTGAGCCACGTTAGCATAAACATACAGGATTCACCCGCATGCTTAATTATTATATAGAATGCCTTCCGGTTTTGCAATAGTTTTTTTATTTTTTTGCGCGGGAACCGGATCTGGATTTTCCTGTTTTTCCCTTTTTGCGATTTTTCGCGGACTTGGACTGGGCAACCGCTCTTCTGCCCCGGGGCGCCGCAGGCGGCATCAGACTTTCGTAAAGCTTCTGGTAGATTCCTGCCGAATGCTTCCAGGAAAAGTCTTTCTGCATACCGCGCACCGCGATCTGCTCCCATGCGGAGTGATTCTGGAAAAACACTTTTGCCGCATACGCAATGATGTCACTCATTTCGTGCGCATTATAATGTGAAAAAGAAAATCCCGTCCCGGTATTTTCGTATTCATTGTAAGGCTCTACCGTATCTTTCAGACCGCCGGTTTCTCTGACGATCGGCACTGTACCGTAACGCAGGCTCATCATCTGCGTCAGACCACAGGGCTCAAACATGGACGGCATCAGAAACGCATCGCAGCCGGCATAAATCTGATGCGCAGCATCTTCCTGATAGGCAATCTGCGCCGCAGCCCTGCCGGGATAACGCGCTGCAAGCTCCTGGAACATATGCTCGTAACGCTCCTCGCCTGTTCCCAGAACCACCAGCTGAATCCGCTCCTCGGACTGAAGCACATAATCTATCCGGCAGGCAATGAGGTCCATGCCTTTCTGGTCTGTGAGACGGGATACAATTCCAATCAGAAACGTATCCGGATCCTGTTTCAGTCCCATCCGCTCCTGCAGCACTGCTTTATTCGACGCCTTATACGCGGAAAAACTGTGCGTATAGGGATATGCAATCAGCGGATCTTTCCCGGGGTGGTAGACCTCATAATCCAGTCCGTTAAGGATTCCCTGCAGTGAGCTTCCGCGGGCGCGCAGGGCTCCATCCAGACCCTCGCCGCCTTCCGGTGTGCATATTTCTTTACAGTAAGAGCTGCTGACCGTTGTGACCGCATCCGCGTATACAATGCCGCCTTTCAGAAGATTTGCCTTCCCGTAGGATTCCAGTCGGTCGTAAGTAAAACAGTGATCCGCAAGACCGGTAATATCGCGGATTGCATCGATAAACCACCGGCCCTGATAACGCAGATTGTGAATGGTAAATACTGTTTTTATCCTACGATAGAACGGATCCCCTGCAAACTGTTCCTTTAAAAAAACGGGAAGCAGTCCGGTCTGCCAGTCGTGGCAGTGGATGATATCCGGCTGGAATCCGATAAGCGGAAGCACCGTCAGCACAGCTTTGGAAAAATACGCAAATTTCTCCGCGTCCAGATAAATCGCGTCATAGGGTGAGGGACCGGAAAAATAATATTCGTTATCAATCAGATAATAGGTCACACCGGCTGCCTGGGTCTGGTATACACCGGCATACTGGGTCCGCCAGTTCAGGGAAACCTGACACTCCAGAATCCGCTTCATGTTCTTCTTCCGTGCCGGATCCATACAGGCATACAGCGGCAGAATCACCCGTACATCATACTGGTTTTTCGGAAAATTTGCCGGCAGCGTGCCGGCAACATCTGCCAGCCCCCCTGTTTTTATAAATGGAACTGCTTCGGATGCAGCAAATAATACTTTTTTCATAAAATATTTTCCGCCATTTCTTTCATTTCCCGCGCATTATCGCGCACCGTATCTGTAATTTCCGCGCCTCCCAGCATACGGGCCAATTCCCGGATGCTGTCCTCCCGGTCAAGGGCGCGCACCTCAGAAACAGTCCGGCCGGCGTCTGTGGATTTTTCAATCAGAAAATGTGTGTCCGCCATGGCTGCGATCTGGGGCAGATGCGTAATACAGATCAGCTGATGATGCCGTGCCGTTTCCCGCAGTTTTTCCGCTACACACTGTGCGGTACGGCCGCTGATTCCGCTGTCAATTTCATCAAAAATCAATGTACCGGTATGATCTTTTCTGGCCAGCACCGTCTTCACTGCCAGCATGATCCGCGACAGCTCGCCGCCGGAAGCTACCTGATCCAGCGGACGCACCGGCTCCCCGGGGTTCGTGGAAATCAGGAAACGAACCCCGTCTATTCCGTGCGCAGCCGGTTCTTCCAGACGGCTGAATGCCACGGAAAATTCCACATGCGCGAAATTCAGCTCTTTCATCACTTTGCATACGGCCTGTTCGAAAACCGCCGCCTTTTTCTTTCGAACCGCGGAAATCCGCTCCGCGCAGGCATAGAGTTTCTCTTCTGTCTGTCCCAGATCCTTCCGCAGCTGTCCCAGATATTCCTCATAGTGATTCAGCTGTTCCAGACGCCGGATCTTTTCTTCCCGAAGGGCAAGAATATCCGCGATCGTATGACCGTATTTTTCCTTCAGGCGGTTGATTTCGTTTAATCGTTTTTCCGCCTCTGCCAGCGCCTGACCGCTGTCTTCCGTTTCTTCCATGGCGGAAGACAGATCCATGTTAAAATCATCCAGCAGGCTGCTGATTTCCGAAAGCCGGTCTGCAAATTCCGAGGCCTCTTCCGAATAGCGGGATGCTTCCAGCAGTTCCCGCAGCGCTCTTCCGATCTGTTCTGAGGCGCTGCCCTCACCGGAAGCGCACCATCCGTTCACTGCGGCATAACTTTCTGCCGTTTTCTGACTGTGGCTCAGTCTGCGGTATTCCTTTTCCAGGGTTTCATCTTCCCCGGGCGTCAGGGAGGCTTCTTCAATCTCACGGATTTCAAATTCCAGGAAGGAAATTTCTCTGAGCTGTTCTTCCCGATTGATGGAATTTTCCTGCAGAATCTTTTTCTGTTTCTGCCAGGTATGATAAAGGTCCTTCATATCTGCCAGCAGCGTCTTCAGATCCTCCCCCGCGTAGGCATCCAGGAATGTCCTGTGATTTCCGGCCGTACGCAGTGATTCATGGGAATGCTGGCCATGCACATCAATCAGATGGGCTGTCAGTGTTTTTAAAGCGGACAGAGATACGGTTTCTCCGTTCACTCTGCACACACTCCTGCCGGCAGCGGTAATCTTGCGGGTGATGATGATTTCTCCGGATGCGTCGTCCAGATCCATCTGCCGCATGAGGTCACGTACTTCCTCCTCGTCTGTGTGAAAGGTCAGTTCTACCAGCGCGGATTCCGCGCCGTCCCGCACCAGCCCCTTCGGGGCCCGTCCGCCCATCGCCAGATTCACGGAACCGATGATCATGGATTTGCCGGCGCCGGTCTCACCGGTCAGAATATTCAGTCCCGGTCCGAACGCAATCTCTGATTCATGAATCAGCGCAAGATTCTTTACATAAAGATTCCATAACATACGGCAGTCTTCTCCTCTTTCTGCAGCTATTCCAGCATGATTCCCCGCAGCCGTTCCTTTAAGGTTTCCGCCTCTTCACAGGTTTTGACCGCGCACATTATCGTATCGTCTCCCGCTATCGTTCCCACGATTTCCTCACAGTCCATGGAGTCCAGCGCCACCGCCACTGCCATGGCCATACCGGTCACCGTATGGATCACCAGGATGTTCTGGGCGGTTTCAATGGATACTGCTCCTTCCCGGAATACTCTGCCATACTTATCTTTTAAGTGAAGTTCATTTTTTGTAAAAAGCGTGTATTTCTGATGTCCGCCGGGCATCGATACCTTGGTCAGCTGCAGCTCCCTGATATCCCTGGATACTGTGGCCTGTGTGACACGGTATCCTTCCCGGTTCAGATAATCGCACAGCTCTTCCTGTGTTTCCACATCGTGTTCCCGGATGATTTCCAGAATTTTTGCGTGTCTTTTTTCTTTCATACTCAAATACTGTCCATTTTTTTGCTGAGGATCTGAAGGAAACTTACTTTATTCAGTTTCAATATCTTAACATCCTCACTGGTCCGGTGTGCCGTGATCTTATCCCCGACTGACAGTACCGCGCAGCTGTCTCCGTCAAAATCAACCGTTGCCTGTTCATCCTGCTCCGGACGCCGGGGCAGCAGTTCCACCTCAATCGTGGAATCAGAACCGATGACAATGCTGCGGGACTGCATATTGTGCGGATTGATGGGGGTCAGAAGAATCATATCCGCCTTGGGATCCACAATCGGTCCCCCTGCAGACAGACTGTAGCTGGTGGAGCCTGTCGGCGCCGCGATAATAATTCCGTCCGCATGATAGGAAGTCAGGAATTCTCCGTTGACGGAAATACGCAGATTGATCAGCTGGGTCGGCTCTTTCCTGTGAATTACGATGTCATTCAGAGCACGTATGTATTCTCCGCTGCCGCCGCACTTGATTCCCTCCAGCATCATCCGGTGTTCCACTTCATATTCATCCTGAAACAGCCGGTCAATCGCGTGAAATACATTGCTGCGCTCCAGCTCGCAGAGATAGCCCAGCGTACCGAGATTCACTCCGATCACAGGGATCTTCAGCTCTGCAAGATCCCTGGACGTGCGTACAAAGGTACCGTCTCCGCCGAATACCATAATACAGTCCGGCGCTACCGCCCGTGCCAGCCCTTTTCGTATCTGTTCCGGCAGATAACTGTCTGTCCTGCTGTCCGTCTCTGTCTTGTAATTTTCCTTACCTGTGACAATACTGCAGGCTTTTCCCCCTTTGTCTGTAATATAACGGATGACCTGACGTGTAAATTCCAGATCCTTGTCCCTGCTTTTGTTGGTAATCAATAAAAAATTCTTCATTATTATCTGTCAAGTTCCCCATGCGCCTGATGTACCACTGTTTCTGCTGTATCTTCTGAAAATCCGGAGATATCCTGTGAAAATCCGGATGAATTCTGCGCGCTCTTACGCAGATAAATCAGGTATTCAATATTCCCTTCCGGCCCCTTTACCGGAGAATAGTCAAGCCCGCAGACGGAAAACCCGGCTTCCCCTGCAAACCCGATTACCTTGCGAATGACTTCCAGATGTGTTTTCCAGTCCCGCACGACGCCTTTTTTTCCAACTTTTTCTCTTCCCGCCTCAAACTGCGGTTTGATGAGGCAGACCATTTCTCCGCCTTCTTTCAGCAGATTCCAGGCCACCGGAAGCACTTTGCTCAGTGAAATAAACGACACATCTACGGAGGCAAAATCCAGCAGTTCACCGATCTGTTCCGGCGTTACATAGCGGATATTGGTTTTTTCCATGCATACCACCCGCTCATCCTGGCGCAGTTTCCAGGCAAACTGTCCGTAGCCCACATCCACCGCGTATACCTTTGCGGCTCCGTTCTGCAGCATACAGTCTGTAAATCCACCGGTAGAAGCCCCGATATCCATGCATACCTTGTTTTCCAGCACGATCGGGAAGGAATTCATGGCTTTTTCCAGTTTCAGTCCGCCTCTGCTGACATATTTTAATGTTTTTCCCCGGATTTCGATCGCCGCGTCATCCGGAAACATGGAGCCGGGCTTGTCTTCTCTCTGCTGATTCACAAAGACATTTCCTTCCATGATCATTGTTTTTGCTTTTTCTCTGGATGGCGCAAGATTTCTCCTGACCACCAGCACATCCAGTCGTTCTTTCACAGATCTCTCAGTTTCCTTTCAATTCGTTCGGCTGCCGATTCGCTGTCGATCCGCAGCGCCTGTCTGAGTACATCCACATTTCCATGCGGTACAAAACAGTCTTCGATTCCGATGGTCAGCACATCGGTATGGATGCCTGCCTGTTCCAGCACTGCTTCCACACTCTGGCCGAATCCGCCGGTCAGTACATTTTCCTCCATCGTGACAAGCAGCGGATACTTCTCTCCCGCCCGGAGAATACTCTCCCGATCCAGGGGTTTTAAAAATCTGGCATTCACCAGCGCGGCGTGGATGCCCCTCTGTTTCAGTATCTGCACGGTTTTCCATGCTTCCGAAACCATGGAGCCCAGCGCGTAGATCACCAGGTCATCTCCCTGTGCCATCTCTTCTGATTTGCCCGGTGCGATCTCTGCCCGCATTTCCTCAAATTCCATGCAGGCTTCTCCCCGGGAATAGCGGATTGCTACCGGCCCGTCCTGCCGCATGGAAAATCGCAGCATATCCGCAAGTTCCTTCGCGTTTTTCGGAGACATAACCATCAGGTTCGGCACCAGATTCAAATAGCTCAGATCAAAAATTCCCTGATGGGTATCTCCGTCCGCGCCTACCAGTCCGGCCCGGTCAATGGCAAAAAGCACCGGCAGTTTCTGCAGACAGACATCCTCAATCAGCTCATCAAATCCCCGCTGAAGGAAAGAAGAATATACCGCAAACACCGGGCGCATCCCGGCGGCCGCAAGCCCGGCGGCAAAGGTCACGCCGTGGCCTTCCGCGATTCCCACATCAAAGAAGCGGTTCGGGAAATTCTGACGAAACCGGTTCAGTCCGGTGCCGTCTGCCATAGCGGCCGTGATCGCCACAATCCGGTCATTTTTCCTGGCCATATTGGTAATGACTGTGGAAAACACCTCTGTATAATCCGGGTTGTTTTTCTTTTTTTTCAGTTTTCCGGTTTCCGCGTCAAACGGTCCCACGCCGTGGAACTTGTCCGGATGCTGTTCGGCCGGAAAATAGCCTTTGCCCTTCTTTGTCATCACATGCACAAGGACAGGCCCCTGAATTCTTTTGGCTTCCGTAAGAATATGGACCAGATCGGCAAGATTGTGTCCGTCAATCGGTCCCAGATACGTAATGCCCATGTTTTCAAAAAGCATGCCAGGAATCAGGAGCTGCTTCAGACTGTTCTTAGCTTTGTGCATCCGTCTGGCTACACGCTCCCCGTAAGGCAGCTTTTCCAGTTTGCTGTGTACGCCGCTCTTAAATTCTTTATAGCCGTCGGCCGTGCGCAGCGAAGCCAGATGGTTGGAAAATCCGCCTACATTCGGTGAAATAGACATCTGATTATCATTCAGCACAATAATAAAATTACTGTGGAGCGCGGTGGCGTTATTCAGTCCTTCAAAGGCGAGCCCGCCGGTAAAGGCGCCGTCTCCGATGACAGAGACCACTTTATAATTTTCCCCCAGGATTTCCCTTGCCTCCGCCATGCCGATGCCGGCGGAAATTGCGGTAGAGCTGTGCCCTGTATCAAAACTGTCGCAGATGCTTTCCGACCGTTTGGGGAATCCGCTCATACCGCCATACTGACGCAGGGTATCGAATCCGTCCTTTCTGCCGGTAAGTATCTTGTGGGTGTAAGACTGATGCCCCACATCCCAGATTAACTTGTCTTCCGGAAAATCCAGAATCAGATGCAGCGCCATGGTCAGTTCCACCGCGCCCAGATTGGATGCCAGATGTCCACCGGTCTCGGACACATGCCGGATCAGAAATTCCCGGATCTCATCCGGCAGAAGCAAAAGTTCCTCCGGTGTCAGCTTTTTGATATCATTTGCGTGATTGATTTTATCCAGTATTGCCATACGATTCTTTCTCTTTTCCATGTCCTGCCTGTCCGGCAGAACCTTTATTTTGTACGGTGTACCAGATGCCCCATCAGTTCCTCCAGGAAATAATTTCTCCTGGGAAGGCTGCGTAGGACATCCAGTCCCCGCTCCGACAGCATCTGTACATCCTCGGAGGCACGTTCCAGCCCCCGCAGCGTTACATAAGTATCTTTCTGATTGCGGCTGTCGCTGCCCACCGGCTTGCCGATCTGCTCCTCGGTACCCGTCACATCCAGAATATCATCCCGGATCTGAAAAGCCAGGCCGAAGTCTGCTGCCGCAGATTCAATTTCTGTAATCCTTGCATCCTCCGCGCCCGCCAAAATCGCGCCGGTCATCATCGCCCCTTCAATCAGCGCCCCCGTCTTGTACTCATTAATATAATCCAGCGTAGGAATATCGATGGATCTGCCGTCATTCTGCACATCCACTGCCTGCCCGCCGACCATTCCGTATATGCCTGCCTTTCGGGCCAGATTGGCAAAAGCAGCTGCGGCGCCTCGGCATTCCGGATGTGCCAGAATTCCGTCTGCGATTGTTTCGTAGGCCAGATTCAGCAGTCCGTCACCCGCCAGAATTGCCATGGCTTCTCCATAAACCACATGCGCTGTCTTATGGCCCCGCCGCAGTTCATCGTTGTCCATGGCCGGCAGATCATCATGAATCAGAGAATAGGTATGAATCATCTCAATGGCAGCCATAAAAGGTTCAATCACTGTGCTGTTTCCGCCAAACAGCCGGTACGTTTCCCGCATCAGAATCGGCCGGAGGCGCTTGCCGCCGGACCGGACACTGTAATTCATCGCCTGAATCACCATTTTCTGCATGCCGGTTTCTTTCGGCAGATAACGGTATATCGTCGCCTCGGCCTCTTCGATGCGCCGGGACAGTTCCTTCTTGAATTCCATGCAATCACCTGCTCTTTTCCTGTGCCGCAGATCAGTTCTGCTCCTCTTCCGCATCCAGCGGTTCCATGGTGCCGTCCCCGGACAGTACCAACATCTTCTTTTCTATGCCGTTCAAAAGATCCGTACAGATGCGGATGTCTTTCATTCCCTGCTCATACAGCCGGAATGACTCGTCCAGAGTGACATGATCTTCCTGCATGCGCCTTACTATTGTATCCAGATGTTCAAACAGTTCCTCCAGTTCCGGTGTCTTGTTTGTTTCTTCACTCATTCTGCTTCTCCTGTCCCGTGTTTTTCTGTTTCCTTCACTTCCGCAAGGATTCTTCCATCTGCCAGATCCGCAGTCAGAAGGCTTCCCTGTGTCAGCTGTTCCACGCTGTGCACCGGCCTTCCCTGGGTATCGCTCAAAAACGCATAGCCGCCCGACAGCTTGCGCAGCGGCGAAAGCCCCTCCAGACGGGACGCGTAAAGAGACAGCGCATGCCTTCGGGCGGTGTACTTCTGTTCCATGGCCGCCGGCAGCTGTTCTGCCAGGTGTGTCAGCCGGAACCGGCAGACAGACAGGCTGTGTTCCATTCGCTCCCGCAGACGGTCCGTGTATTCATCCACACGCTGACGGCTGCTTTCCAGCCGGTACTGCGGGCTGAAGGCAGCGATGGCTGCGGCCCTCTGTTTCAGTGTCTCACGGAAAAAATCCAGCCGATGGCGCATCCGCTGCTGCAGGGACCGGGAGATATGTTCCAGCCTGTCACTGGCTTCCCGGATGTCCCAGACTGCCAGCTCTGCCGCCGCTGAAGGTGTCGGGGCACGCAGGTCCGCCACAAAGTCCGCAATTGTTGTATCTGTTTCATGTCCCACTGCAGAAATGACCGGAACGGAACATTCGAAAATCGCCCGGGCCACGGCCTCTTCATTAAAGGCCCACAGATCCTCCATGGATCCGCCGCCCCGGCCGACAATCATCACATCGACCCCGGTTGCTTCCAGTGCATGAATTCCCTGGATAATCGAAGCCGCTGCCCCGTCTCCCTGCACCTGCGCCGGATACAGAATCAGCTGGACACATGGGTTTCTGCGGTGGGAAATGTTCTGAATATCCCGGATCGCGGCTCCTGTAGCCGCCGTAACCACACCGATCGTCTTCAGAAAGGGCGGAATCTGTTTTTTGTATTCCGGAGCAAACATGCCCATTTCGGCAAGTTCCCGCTTCAGTGCCTCAAATCTGCGGTACAGTTCTCCCGCGCCGGCCGGTTCGATTTCCTCTGCGTACAGCTGATAGACACCGGCGCGTTCATAAACGCGGATGCCTCCCCGGACAATCACCCGGTCCCCGTCTTTCATGCGGAACGTAAGACCTTTGGCCCGGTTTCCCGAAAACATGACTGCCGCGATTACGCCGTCACTGTCTTTTAAGGAAAAATAAATATGTCCGGAAGAATGGTACCTGCAGTTCGACACTTCACCCCGGACATAGATTCTTCGCAGCATAAAATCCTGCGCAAACATATTCTTGATATAGGAATTGATCTGTCCGACAGAATAAATGTTTTTTGTCATAATACCTTTGCCAGCAGACCATTGACAAATTTCGGCGCGTTGTCATCGCCATATTTCTTGGCCAGTTCCACTGCCTCATTGATAGCAATCGCCGTTGAGATACTGTCTTCCTGAAAAATCTCATATACCGCCAGACGGAGAATCGTCAGCTCCGCTTTTCCGATACGTGAAGTCTTCCACTTGTCTGCAGATTCGTTAATCTTCTGATCGATACTCTGACAGCTGTGCAGAATATCCAGTACCTTGTCGTGAATATATTGATAGTCTTTTTCCGGAACTTTTTTTTCTTCTCCGGACTGCAGTTCCGCCAGCGCAAGCCTGATCTGCTCCTCCTGGCTGTCTTTTTCATAAAAATCCAAACTGAAAAGAATCTTGAAGATCTCTTCTCTGATCTCTCTTCTGGTCATAACACTCCTTAATCCCTGCGGCAGAAAGATCAGCTGCCGGACTCCGCCGGCGCTGATCAGCCGCTCTGCCTCTATGCCTCTGCCTTCATATCCACAT
This sequence comes from Clostridium sp. SY8519, assembly GCF_000270305.1. Lineage (NCBI taxonomy): Bacteria > Bacillati > Bacillota > Clostridia > Eubacteriales > Clostridiaceae > Clostridium > Clostridium sp. SY8519. Next base: position 2,640,577 of record NC_015737.1, read on the forward strand.
CTGCAATACGGATATTGACAGCGGATACATGCAGGCCGGTCATCGTCTCGATGGACGCCTTCACTTTGTTCTGTACATTAACGGTTACATCCGGAATGGAATATCCGTAGGCGATATTCAGCGCAAGCATGACAGCCACGGACTCCTCCTGCCGTTCCACACGCACGCCCTTTGAGAGGTTCTTCATTCCCAGCCGGCTGATGATCTCGTTGGTAATATTGCCTACCATGGATGTTACGCCATCCACCTCTGTTGCCGCCAGTCCGGCGATAATAGCCACTACCTCGTCCGCGATCTGCACCTTGCCGGATTCATCACTTTTTATAATAAAGCCTCTTCTGTCTTCTGCCATAATACTCTCCTTAACATGCACACAGGCCATTTTCTTCTGTTCTCATGAACTAAAGTATATCAAAAATTACTCTGTTTGAAAACTGTTTTTCCCGGTCTGCCGCCGGTCACCGGGGCTTTCGGATCATCTCCAGAAACTCCTGCTCGTTTATAATCGGCACACCAAGGCTCTTTGCCTTCTCCAGTTTGGATCCGGCTGCCTCGCCGGCAAGCAGATAATCTGTTTTTTTACTCACAGATCCGGTGCATCGGCCCCCATGGGCCTCAATCAGCTGCTGTGCCTCTTTCCGTCCCAGGGTCGGCAGGGTACCTGTCACTACAATCGTCAGACCTTCCAGTTCATCTGCTGCCGCGACATGCTGCTCAGACTGCATATTTACGCCGGATTCCTCCAGGTCCCGGAGTATCTGCAGATTGTCCTTTTCATGAAAGAAATCATAGATTGCCTGTGCCGTGATCTGCCCCACATCCGGAATCATGGTCAGTTCCTCCACAGAAGCTTCTGACAGCGCCCGGATATCCGGAAAATGCTTCATAATTTCCCGGGCAGAGGTACGCCCCACATTTCGGATCGCCAGCCCGGTCAGAAGACGTGCCGCGTCATTCTGTTTGGAGGCTTCGATGGCCGCAAGAATTTTGTCTGTATTTTTTTCCCTGCCCATAATGCCCCGGTCAATCAGTTCCTCTCTGTGATCTTTCAGATGATAAATATCCGCGTAACTGGTCAGGTAGCCCAGGTCCGTCAGGGTATTGACATACGTCTGTCCGAAGGACTTGATATCCATGGCATCCCTGCCGGCGAAATAGGCAACCGTCCGCTTCAGCTGTGCCGGGCAGGAGGGGTTTTCGCAGTAAATATCCGCGGTATCCGCCTCCCGGACCAGTGTGTGCCCGCAGACCGGACAGACTGCCGGAGGCTGATATTCGGTCCCTGTACTGTGTGTAACGGAGATAATCGCCGGTATGATTTCTCCCTGTTTCCGGCAGATGGCCCGGCAGCCTTCATCAATTCCGAGACTGTGGATGTAGTCAATATTGTGGAGGGTCGCGCGCTGCACGCTGGTTCCGCACAGGCGGACCGGCTCGCGGAAAAGTGCCCGGAAGGTCAGTTTGCCCGTACGCCCCACATCCACTTCAATGGATTCGATGGTAACTTCTTTTTCCTCCGGCGGATATTTGTAGGCAATATGCCCTGCCGAGTACTTGCTTCCGGCCGGAAAATCGCCGCGGTAGGCAATCTGATCGATCTTCACCACCGCTCCGTCAATATCATAATCCAGGGTGCCCCTGGATTCCCCGATCCGGTCAATCTCTTCCAGTGCCTGCTCCGGCGTGCTGCAGAGCGTATGGCGTACCGTTTTCATTCCCAGGGTTTCCAGCTGGTCCATCGCCTCGGTGTGGCGGACCAGAAAGCTGTGATTTTCTTCGGAAGCATCCTGCACATTAAACAGGAACAGTTTTAATCCGCGCTGTCGTGTTACCTCCGCATCCAGCTGACGCAGGGTTCCTGCCGCCAGGTTGCGGGGATTGGCTGCCGGTTTTTTCCCCAGTTCCGTCTGCTGCGCATTGAACGCGTCAAACTTTTCATGGGACATATACACTTCCCCGCGGACTTCCAGATAACCGGTCAGCGGGATCTTAAGCGGTACATCCGGGATGGCCTTCGCGTTTAACGTCACATCCTCCCCCACCAATCCGTCGCCGCGGGTTTCCGCCAGCGCCAGGTTTCCATTTTCGTATCGGAGCGTCATGCTGAGGCCGTCGATTTTTTCCTCCACAGAAAACCGGGCATCCGGATGCATCGCAAGCACCTCTGTCATCCAGGCATGCACCTCTTCTTTGGAAAACACATCCTGTATACTGAGCATCGGCACACGGTGCGTCACCGTGACCCCGGCTTCTCTTTTCACAGTGCCTCCGACTTTCTGGGTCGGTGAATCCGGTGTAACCAGATCGGGATACTCCTTTTCCAGCGCCTTCAGCTGCTGCATCAGACGGTCGTACGCAAAATCAGTGATTTCCGGCGCATCCTGATTATAGTACAGATCCATATGGTGCTCTATGATTCCGCGCAGTTCTCTGATCCGCGCTTCTGCTTTACTTCTTTCCATCCTCTGTCTCCTGTGGGGATTCTTTCAAAACTCCTGTCTGCCCTTCGGACGCTGTACGCAGTACGCGGCCTTCAGAAGCAGGAATTCGGTACTTTCCCGGAATATTACTGGAATCCCGGGTCAGTTTCCGAATCGTTTTCCATTCTTCCGGAGTCGCCGGCCGCCAGGCCCCCGGTTTCAAACCTTTCAGGGTAAAATTCATAAACCGGACCCGAACCAGGCGTTCCACCTTTCTGCCAAAGACCTCGCACATGCGGCGGATCTGCCGATTGTAGCCCTGGGTCAGAACAATCTGGAACCGGTATCTGTCCAGCTGACGGATCCGGCAGGGCCTGGTTTTCACCTGAAGCTCCGGCAAATACACACCGGCAGCCATTCTGTCCAGAAACTCCTGACCCACTGGACGGTCCACGGTCACCACGTACTCTTTTTCGTGGAAATTTCCTGCCCGCATCATTTTATTGCTCAGATCTCCCTGGTTGGTCAGCAAAATCAGGCCTTCGGATTCCTTATCCAGCCGTCCCACTGTATACACCCGTTTGGGATAATTCAGATAATTGATGATGTTGTCCGGCTCCGAAGGATCCGAAGTACATACAATTCCCCTGGGTTTATGCAAAAGCAGGAGGATCGGCTCCTCCTCCCGGCTCACCGGACGCCCCTGATATTCCACCCGGTCCCCGGGCCGCACCCGTGTGCCTTTCTTTGCGGGATTCCCGTTGATGCGCACCTGACCGCTGTCGATGGCCCGGTCGGCGGCTCTGCGGGAACAGACCCCCGCTTCACTTAAGAAACGGTTGATCCTGATTCCTTCCTGTTCTTCCACCAAACGCTCCTTTCCGCAGGTCCGCGCAAAAAGGACTGACGCTCTGCAGCGGGAGAATCCGCCCGCAGTACGCCAGCCCTGTATGACATACGGACCGCTTTCTGCGATCATCTGCCAACTACATAATCAGAATTCACATATCCTGTGACATTGCCGGTTTTTATATAAAACCATCCGTTCTTTGTCTGTCCCAGCAGATACAGTCCCTCATTCGCGAAGGCGGTTGCCAACGCTTTCCCCTTTTTGGAAGGAGACTTGCGGATGACAATATTGTCAATCGGGTAGACTTTTGTGCCGGTTTTATATTTTTTTACCAGTTTTACTTTTTTTGCCTGTTCCTGTTTCTGCTGCGCTGTGCCGGCAGCCGTATTCCAGGCGCTCAGATTCTTTCCGTTTCCGGTAGCGGAAAGCCATGCCTGATCCACCTTGTTCTTGGCATCGATGGCGGCTTTTAATGTGGGATCCGCGGCTGTGGCTTCCCCCTGCTTTTTCGCGATCGCGTCATAGACCGTTTTCTGATTGTCGGCCAGGTACTTGTCAAATGCCGTCTTTACGTTCTGGTCAATCTCTGTATTCGGGTAGTTCCGATTGTAAAGGCTGTAGCGGTTGTTAATGATATACGCGCCCTGGTCATTCTTTTCGATGACAAAGTAGGAATATCCCGGATACGCCGTCGACGCGTTTTTCATCGCCATATTGTATACAGCAGTGACAAAATACTGATTGTCCGCAGTTCCCCGGCTCTTTGTACAGCTTACGTCTTTATATCCGTCAATATACTGCGTATCTGCGGAAATATAAGACTTTTCACTGTCGCTTAAGGGCGCCGCGTAAGTCCCGAGTGTGGCGGTGTCACCAGAAGCATAGGTATTCAGGTAATTCGTTACCACTGCGGTAATATTCTGATCCACCAGATCCTTTGCCGCCTGTTCCTGCTCCTGTTTCTTTTGCTCCGTCTGCTGGATTTTTTCCTGTCCGGCACGGTAGGCACTGTACTTTTTCCAGCCGAATACGCCGCATACGCAGGCTGCCGCCGCTGCCACAATAAGGATCGGCAGTCCCCGGCGCAGGAACCTGCGGCGGCGCAGAATCCTGTATTCGGTATGATCCGTTCTGCGCCGGGCCGTTTTGGCATGCTTTAGCTCTTCCGCCCGGGGTTCCTCCGATCCTTCTGTCTCTGCAACCAGTTTGGAACGGTCTTTCACGCTGTCAGTATCAATAAATGTAAAATCGTCTTCCCGGTCCGTCTCCGCATCCGCGGCATCTTCTGCCGCCGGATTCCCGTCTGCGGTTTCCCCTGACACAGGCTCCGCATCCGCGTGCCGGCCGGTTTCCGTATCACGCAGACCGGCAGTTTCCGCGGGAGTCTCTGACGGTTCCGCCAAAGGTTCTTCCGCGGCCTGTCCGTTCCGCGCCGTATCGATGTCAGACTGCAGTTCTTTTTTGTCTGTCATGAATTACACACTCCTTGTAAATCTATAATTCCTACAGCATCTGTCAGATACTGGTAAACTTGCTTTTTAAGCTTTCACACCATTATCTATATTTTCCCGCAGTCTGTCAAATTATTTTTCCTGCTGACCTTTCATGCCTTTCTTTTCTTTTGCAGGATTCCAAGGACTCCAAGGGCGGCCCCCAGAAGGATCAGGTAGCCCGCCGCCCGGTTCGTGTCGCCGGTTTTGGGCTTGCTTGCGGACTGGGTCCCCGATGTATTTTTATTCCGGGTTCCCGATGTGTTACCGGTGTGTTTTCCCGAGGTGTTCTTTTTGTCGGAATCCTGATGTTTCACCTTCTGCTTCTTTTCCACAAGCGTATTGGTTACCATGAACCCTTTCTCTGCGCTGCCGATGATCTTTGACTTGTACTCTTTTACTTTCGTTTCAGAAATCGAATAAGATACCTCCTTGCCTTCCCGGTACTTCTCCAGCTGTTGAAAACTGCCCTTCCATCCGGAAGCTTTCTTCAGCGTCAGTGTTTTCCCGGTATCTTTTCCGTCCGCCAGAAGATGAATGGTAACATGATCCGGACGTTTTCCCTTCCGGTTTCCATCATCCATCCACTTTTTCGTTACAGAAACCCTGCGCGTTTCCGGTACATGCCGGTTGCGAATCCGGTAGCCGGTTTCGGCTGTTCCGGTAATTTCAGACTGATAGCCTTCCGGTACATTCACTTCTGTTACGGTATACCGGATGATATGTTTTCCGGCTTTTTGTTTCAGTTTGTCCCAGGTTCTGCTCCATTTGCCGGCTTCATTCAGTTCCTCCGGTTTTCCGACCGGCTTTCCGTCTGCGTACAGCTGCACCAGAATGTGATCCGGACGGATGCCGTCCTGGTTGCCGTTGTCCTCCCAGGCCTTGGTCACCGTTACACTGGTTTCTCCCGGGGTATAGTGATTGATCAGATCCGCGCCGTCTCTCTCCGAAGAATAATCCGGCAGCGCGTCTTCCGTTACCACATAATCGATTTTCTCTCCGTTTTCGTACAGCGGGAGTTTTCCAAAGGACCAGCGCCAGCCATCCGCGGCGGTTACCGTCTTTTTCGCGATTTCCGTCCCGTTGCTGAGCAGTCTTACCGTGATCTGATCCGGACGGATTCCTTCCCGGTTCTCCTGGTCCTTCCAGATCTTTTTGCCCTGGATCTCCTTTTCCTGATAGGTATTCGTCAGATAAATCACTCCATCTGCCCCGGATACACTTCCCCGAACTTCACTCCGGTATTCCAGCGAATCCTTCTCGTCAAGCTGTTCCCGGACCGTATATACGTAGTAATTTCCCTTTGCATCAGCATCTGCCAGGCGGGAAAATTCGGTTTCCCATTTGCCCTCCGCGTCCGGACGCAGTATTTCATGTCCGATATAAGTCGGATCTCCGCTGCTTCCCTCTGTCTGCCGATACAGGCCGACCCGTACCGATTTCGGGCGCGCGCCCCGGGCGTTATCGTTATCCTTCCAGATCTTCTTTACATGTACCGCGATCTGTCCGCCGGTTCCGATATATACATCTCCGTTGGTTCCGATTCCGCCGCCGCGTTTTCCCGCATGATTCCCGATGATTTCCACCGCAGCCAGCTCTTTTGCGGCAGCGATCCCTTCTTCCGATACATCATTGGCCAGATTCAGTTTCCCGGACGCAAGCTTTCCGTGCAGACGCCCATGGGACAGTTCCCTGCCGTTTTCTTTATCAGAAGTATCATCGACTTTCCAGTGATAGGGAGCACCTCCCAGCATGGATTCCGCCAGTTCATATTCCGGCTGCGCAGACTTTCCGTGCCAGATTACGGATGCATTGATATGCACTTCTCTTCCGGTCTTCGCCTTATTTCCATATACCGCGGCACCGTTTTTCAGGCGCACCACTGTTTGGGATGTGGGGCATGCCGCGTAGCCGCCGCCGGATTCACCGGCATCATTCTCTGTAATAATGGCATTGGTCAGATAGAGTTCCCCGGAATGAAAACCCGACAAATCATGTCCGCCGTTGACGTATATTCCGCCGCCGCCGAAGGCTCCGTTTTTCGCGGTATTGTCCCGGAAACTGCCTCCGCTGACATATGCCCGGGAATATCCCTCCTGCTGTCCGCCCTGCACGTACAATCCGCCGCCGCAGGTTTCTGCCACATTTCCCCGGAAAGACCCGCCGGTCATATGCAGCTGCGGCGAAGCATGAAACACACGGGATACACCCAGAGACAGACCGCCGCCGATGCCTTCCGACTGGTTGTCCGCAATGGTTCCTCCGCTGATATTGATATCGGAAGCGTACCAGGCGGCAATTCCGCCGCCGCAGGCTGTTTCATCCCGGCTGCCAACTGCCTGATTCTGCGCGATCTGTCCATCCTTCAGATCCAGTATGGAATCCTGGAGAAAGATTCCGCCGCCCCAGACCGCCGTGTTTCCACGGACTGTGCCGCCGTCTATCGTTACCGCTGCATGGTTTGCGGCGAAAATCGCGCCGCCGGCTGCCGGAGGATAAGCAGTCCTGTCGGTGAGACAGTTGTTCTGCAGATACGCTCCTTTTTCCAGCGTCAGCTTCCCGCCATTCACAGAAATCAGACTGTTCTTTCCGGCATCTGCCACTTTTCGGCTGCCATCCAGCACAATATTTTTCAATGTCAGGCTGCCCTGTGTTCCCACCTTGACCAAATGGCCGGAAAATTCCGGATCCCGGTACAGCGTTACCCGGTCCGGATGCGCCAGTTCCCAGACCGCTTCGCGATCCACTGCAACCGTACCGGTTACCAGGATCATGGCCTTTTTCCGGCTCTCAGCCAGGGCTTTTGCCCGTTCAAAGGTTTTGACCGCTGTTTCTTTTGTACTGCCGTCCCCGGTATCATCTCCGTCTTTTCCGTTCAGATAAATCCTGTCTGCCGTATCCTTATGAACCACAAGGTTCCCATTCTCCACGGACGCGCTCACCAGGGGATTTTTGACAGCAGACAGTTTTACCATGTCTGCCAGCGTATTGTCCGCATGACGGGCGATGACGATGTCTTCAACCGGTTTGTCAGGGTCATTCAGATCCGCCGTTTCCGCCAGCCGCACCTGAAATCCGTCTTCTTTACCGGTATAGCGAAAATCCTTCCCCAGTGTCACCGGCAGGCTCTTTCCGCTGTTTATCTTCGAATCCATATACAGTTTCAGCGTATCATGGGTACCGTCAATCACCGTATTCCCGCTGGGATAGATCCAGTTCTTCACACGCATACGGCCGCCGATGGTCAGATGGCTGTCTTTGTCATCACAGTACAGGGAACCCTGAATGGAAACTTCTTGTTCCCCGGAGTTTGTCAGCGTCAGATCTGCCGACGCACCGTGGAGACAGAACGACCATCCGCTTTCCGAACTGATATTCCTTCCATTGAGATCGATGGTAATCCGTTTTGTAATCCAGAGCTGATCTGCAGACACTTCCCGCGTATCTCCGGTTTCCGTGGTATGAATCAGGCGGATGGTATCTCCGTCTTTTGCCGCGGCAAGCGCCTCTTTCAGAGTTTTGTATTTGATACTGCCGATTTCTGCTTCATAGACCGGAACAATCCTGCGCACTGTCCCGTTTGCGTCAATCCCACAGTCACTGAAACTTCTGGAGGGATCCAGAGGGTCTTTCATACCCGTTACATCCGTTTTTTGCAGCGCAGTTCCAAAATCCGTGCGGCCGCCGGCGGAATTTATGTTGTCATAGACGGCGCTGTCCGTAAGTTCCAGGCTCTTCACATCTACACCTGCGGTTCCGTATTTCGAAGCGCAGCTGTTCTTTTTTACAACTGTACGGACGAAGGTATACTTCCACCCTCTGCTGTCATAGACCGCACCGAAATCTGTAGTGGCATTATTCTGAATCACACAGTCGGCATAGGTTCCGGCTGTACCAGTCACGCCTTGGACATTGCTGTTGTGCTGAAAGCTGCAATGATCAAATGTTTTGTCTCCTGTACCGCCAAGGGTTACCAGCATCCCCGGGTGTTCCGGTGTATTGCGGTCAAACCGGCAGTTCTGAAAAAGAATCGCATTTTTTGTTCCGCCCCGGACTGCATTGGTCTGATTTCCGCTGACAGACACATTGGTAAAATGAATGGTTCCGCTCAGATCCGAATAGGCGGATACTTCCACTGCATAGCCGTTTCCCGTACATCCGGTAATATTCAGATCTTCAAAATCCACGCAGGTATCCGTAATCTGTACTGCACCGACACTGGAAATATATTTGGTATTTCCGCCGGAAACCGTCCCGTTTTTCACCGTCACGGAACCGCCAGCATCTTCAATCAGCAGGGTCTGCTCCTGTGTATTCCCGTCGGATTTTTTCAGCGTATGCCCCTGCAGATCCAGCGTGATGGCTTTTCCGATCTTGACATTTTCTGTACGGTCTGCCGTAAGAAGCACCGTATCCCCGGCTTCTGCCGCGTCAATGGCGGCCTGCAGGGTTTCGTACTTCTTGCCATTTACAGACGCCGCTCCGGCTTCCCGGTCTGCGCCCGGGGCCTTCTGCAGTACTGCCTTTCTTCTGGTCTTTGCAGACCCGGCCTTTTGTTCTGCCGTCTGCTGCTTCGGCTTATTCTGCTGCTCTTTTCTTTGCCCGTCAGCCTTTGCAGAAGGTTCCGATACGTTCTGCTTTTTTTTTCTGCGGCAGCCGGCGTGCTGTCCGCAGGTTCTTCTGCGGGATCTGCTTTCCCTGCCTCAGTCACAGCGGCCGTTTCTTTGCGCGCTGCCTCTGACGCTTCTGTCCCGGAAACATCCGCCGGCTGTTCCCTGTGGATCGTCTGCTGCTCCCCGGCGGCCGGTTTCTCTGCTGCAGTCAGCGGCGGCGTCAATGTACAGATCAGGACTGCTGCCAGAAGCATGCAGAACAATTTCTTAAAAATCCCTTTCTTTCTCATTTGATATCCTGTCCTCCCTTCCTGGATATCTGCTGTTTATCTGCTACCTGTTATATTTTCTGCCCATCTTAAAAAACAAAAAGACAGAATAACCCGTTTCATTGTACTACTATTACAGTTATATAGACAGGCTTTCTCCCGCAAAAAATACTTGTTTTTCAACATTGTACGATTTTTTTAACTTTTTGCACAAAAGGTCTTTACTTTGTTTGGCTAAGTGTGCTAAGATATGCATGCTGTATGTGACAGCGCTTCGCAACTGTAGTCTAACGGATAGAACACAGGACTCCGACTCCTGCGATGTGGGTTCGATTCCCGCCAGTTGCATTCTGTTTTTTTGCAAAAAGCCCTTGAAACCCAACGGTTTCAGGGGCTTTTGATTTTTTTATGCCATTCATGTGTGGCAAATGTGTGGAAAAACAGCCGCAAGGCAAACCCATGCGTCTTGTCCCGCGGCTGTACATTTCGAAAATAAATTTAAGCATCTTTCGCTGGCTGCCCGTCTGCCTCTGACAGGATCTCCCGCGCGATCTCCTCCGGCGTCTTTCCATCGGTATCCACAGCAAGATCACAGGCTGATTCATAGGCGGCACGGCGCTGCTCCATCAGATCACGTATTGCGTCTACCCGCATCTGCCCGTTTAAAAGCGGCCTCGTATCGCTGTCTTTGACCCGTTCGTATACGGTCTCCGGCGCCGCTTTCAGCAAAACCACTATTCCGGACGCCTTCAGCAGGGCCACATTTTCCGGCCGCATCGCCACGCCGCCGCCGCAGGATACAACTGCGGGGGGGAGTTCGGCAAATCTGCGGCACATCTCTGTCTCCAGTTCCCGGAACCGCGGTTCGCCGTATCGGCTGAAAATTTCTTTAATACTCATCCCATTGTCTGCTTCAATCTGTTCGTCCATCTCGCAGACATCTGTGCCTGAAAGCCGCGCCAGCTCCCGGGCCACCGTACTTTTGCCGGTTCCCATAAATCCAATCAGAAAAATATGTCTGTTCATGCCTGTTTCTCCTCCATACGGGAATGCAGAATATCCAGAATCTGCGTCAGTTCCTCAAAAGGGATCTGCCCCGGAGCGGATTCTGCTCCGCATGTGCCGAAAGTGATGGCCGATCCTGTCAGTTCTCCGGATATCCGCGAAAGCACGCCGAGATTTCCCATGGCCATTGTCACCACCACCAGCTCCGGATACTGCCGGCCGGTATCCTCGGTAAACTTCATCAAACGCAGCACATCTTCCCGGCTCTTCGGATAAACCGCTATCTTTGCTATATCCGCGCCGCCGTTGTACATCTGGTCCATCAGCATATGGAGAATCCGGTCATCCGGTGTTTTCTCAAAGTCGTGATGGGACGCGATAACCCGGACCCCCTTCTTTTTCAGACGGGCAATTTCCCGGATGGGTTTCGACGCTTCAAAAAACTCCAGATCCACAAAATCCACCAGTCCCCCGGAAGCTGCCATCTCATTCAGACGGATAATCAGCTTTTCATCGATGGCGGCATGTCCGCCCTGATGTACGGTGCGGATGGAAAAAAGAAGCACGGTATCCTTCAGGATCTCTCTCAGCTGCCTGAGCACCGTCTCCACTGCGTCCATTTCTGCCAGCTGTGCAAAACAGTCTGCCCGCCATTCCACCATGGAAACCTGCAGTTTCGCCAGCCTGCGCGCCTGTTCCAGAATGCCTTCCGCATCTTTTTCCACGATTGGGATACAGATCACCGGCTTTCCGCTTCCAAAGGTGATCCCCCTTACTTCAAATGAACCATTCATATCTCTCTCTTCTGTACTCCCGGATGTCTGATCTGCTGATTCCTCCGGCACAGACTGCGGGGATCCGCTGCCTGTCAGGAGGGAATCATTGACTGGTAATCCTATCTGAAACAGTATATAATAGAACAGCACCTGTGTCAAAGACACAGCTGCGGGAACCAATCCACAGCTATGATTTACAGAAGGAAACCGATTACCATGATAGAAATTACCGGAAAAACAAGGCTTACCGGACTGATTGGCACCCCGGTTGCCCACAGCATTTCCCCTCAGATGCACAACGAAGCCTTTCGCACCCTCGGCCTCGATTATGTATACCTGGCCTTTGACGTCTCCAGAGAGCATCTGGCAGACGCAGTCAGAGGGCTCAAAGAGATCGGCATTCGCGGGTTTAATGTCACCATGCCCCATAAGCAGGCGGTTGCGAAGCTGGCGGACGAGCTGACGCCTGCCGCGCAGATTGCCGGTGCCTGCAATACCGTCATCAATGAAGACGGCCGGCTGATCGGACATACCACCGACGGCATCGGTTTTATGGACGCTGTGCGGGATGCCGGCTATGAAATCACCGGCAAACGCATGACGATTCTCGGATGCGGCGGCGCGTCCACTGCGATCTGCGCCCAGGCTGCTTTAGACGGCGTATCATCCATCGCGATCTTCGAGCAGCCTGCGGAACCCTTCGCTTCCCACGCCAGGGCGTTTGCTTCCAGAGTCATGGAACATACCGCCTGCGAAGTGACCGTTCACGATATTACAGATCCGGAAGATCTCCGCAGCTGCATTGCCGCATCCGATCTGCTTACCAATGCGACCAATGTAGGCATGGCTCCCAATACGGAGGGCTGCCTGATCCCGGATTCCTCTTTTCTGCGCCCGGGGCTGATTGTATGTGACATTATCTACAATCCCCAGCACACGAAACTGTATCAGATGGCGGAAGCCGCCGGCTGCTCAGTGTTCAACGGCATGTATATGCTTCTGTTCCAGGGCGCCGCATCCTTCCAGTGCTGGACCGGCAGGCAGATGCCCGTCGAGCATATCCGCGCGAAATATTTTACTGTCTGACACTTGCATAAGGAGAATCCCATGAGTTTTAAGTATTTAAATGAACTGCCCACACCGGAAGAAATCAAATCCCGTTATCCGGTCTCTTCCGAACTGATTGAGGCAAAAAGAAAAAGAGACGCCGAAATCGCTGCCGTGATCCGCGGCGAATCCGATAAATTCCTGATGATCATCGGTCCCTGCTCCGCGGACAACGAAGACTCCGTCTGCGACTACATCAGCCGTCTGGCTCCGATTCAGGAGGAAACAAAGGACCGGCTGATCATCATTCCCCGTATCTATACCAATAAACCGCGTACCACAGGAGAAGGCTACAAGGGCATTGCCACTCAGCCGGATCCGGAAGCCGCGCCGGATATGCTGGCCGGTCTCATCGCTGTGCGCAAACTGCATCTGCGTGCCATCGAAGAAACCGGTCTCTTCTGTGCTGACGAGATGCTCTATCCGGAAAACTGGGACTATCTGGATGACCTGATCTCCTACGTGGCCATCGGCGCCCGTTCTGTGGAGGATCAGCAGCACCGGCTGACGACCAGCGGCTTCAATATTCCAAGCGGCATGAAAAACCCCACCAGCGGCGACTTCAGTGTTATGCTGAACTCCGTCTATGCCGCACAGCATCCCCACCATTTTGTACACCGGGGATGGGAAGTGGATACCGACGGCAATCCGCTGGCCCATGTCATCCTTCGCGGCGCTGTCAACAAGCGGGGGGAAAGCAACCCGAACTACCACTACGAGGATCTGACCCGCTTAATCAGCATGTATCAGGCCATGGATCTGAAAAACCCCGCCTGCATCATTGACACCAACCACAACAATTCCGGCAAAAAATACCAGGAACAGGTGCGTATTTCCAAAGAAGTCCTGCACAACCGCCGGGAAAACACCGCCATCCGCACCATGGTCAAAGGCCTGATGATTGAGTCCTACATCGAACCGGGAAATCAGAAAATCGGCGAACACATCTACGGCAAATCCATCACCGATCCCTGCCTTGGTTTTGAGGATTCCAAAGAGCTGATTTATTATGTGGCAGAACACTGCTAGTGTGTTTTTGCGTAGTAGGCAAGAATCGCCGCAGCGGTCTTGGAGTCCTGTATCTCACCGGACAGGACCTTTTCCTTCAGTGCCTGCAGTGTCCATGTTTCGGTCTGAATAAACTCAAACTCATCCAGATGCTGCTCTTTGCTGTGTTTCAGTCCTTCTGCCAGATAAACGGGTATGACCTCATTGCAGAAGGCCACTGTGGTAGCCACAGTAAGCAGCGGCGTCAGGGACTCCGCCTGATACCCGGTTTCCTCTTCCAGTTCCCGGGCGGCGCAGATCTTCGGATCTTCCTCCCGCCCGTTTCTGGCGCCGGCCGGAATTTCCAGCGTATCGCGATCCAGCGCGTTTCTGTGCTGACGCACCAGAAGAATTTTTCCATCCGGCAGCACCGGCAGCACTGCCGCCGCTCCCATTCTGTGTTCGATATAATCCCAGGCTGTGTTTTTGCCGTCCGGCGCTTCCATGGTATCTTCATAAAAATCCACAATCGCGCCCCTGTATTTCAGCCTGCGTTCCTTCCGTTTCATTTGTTCCATCGCTGTCCTGCTCTCCCTGTGATTACCGGTTGTCTACCTTTTCCGGATACATGTCATGATGCATCAGGCGGTCCGTGGCCGCGGCCTCCCAGGGAGTGCCTTTTTTCCCATAATTGCAGTAGGGATCAATGGACAGTCCGCCTCTCGGCAGGAATTTGCCCCAGACTTCAATATACTTCGGATCCATCACCCGGATTAAGTCCTTCATGATCCGATTGACACAGTCTTCATGAAATTCTCCCTGATTGCGGTAGCTGAACAAATATAATTTCAGGGATTTGCTCTCTACCATCCGTTTTCCCGGCACGTAGGAAATCGTAATTGTGGCAAAATCCGGCTGACCGGTAATCGGACATAAGCTGGTAAATTCCGGGCAGTTGAATTTCACAAAATAATCATTGTCCGGGTGACGGTTCTCAAAGGTTTCCAGGATATCCGGATCATAACCTTCCGGGTATTTGACCCCTGCCGCGCCCAGCAGGGTCAGATCTTCTTCTTTTCTTTCAGTGCTCATACTGATCGATACTCCTTCGCATTTTTTCATATTTTACCGCATTCTATCCTGATGCACTCCACACCGATGCTTTCCATTGCGTTCCATACCGATACGTTCCATACCGATATATGCATACCAGTGCATTCTGCCGCAGCATCAGTCAAGGGCCGGGTCTTTCACCCCGTTCGCCGCAAAAGCCTGCGCCCGGTCCCGGCAGGTGCCGCAGACGCCGCAGGGGCGTTCCCCGCCTTCATAGCAGCTCCAGGTCAGTTCATAGGGCACCTCCAGAGACAGGCCGATCTTCACCACCTCTGCCTTCGGCATACGGATAAAGGGGGCCTTTATTTTCAGCTGTTTTCCGCTGCCCTCATAAACGGCCCGGTCCATGGCTTCATAGAATTCCAGGCTGCAGTCCGGGTATGCGCTGCCTGCCGCATCATCCGCATGGGCGCCGTACCAGATTTCCCCGCAGTTTTTTGACAGCGCCACACTTGCTGCACTGGAAAGGAACAGCCCGTTGCGGAACGGAACATAGGTGGACACGGGTCTCCCTTCTGCTCCCTGCTGCTGCTGCGCGTAACTTTCCTTGGGAATTTCCTGATCGGAATGGCTCAGCAGCGAACAGTCACTGTATGCAAAAATCTTCTCCAGATTCTGGTAAATGTGCTCCACCCCATAGTATTCCGCTATCTTTTTCGATGCTTCCAGTTCCTTTGTATGCTTCTGTCCGTATGAAACAGACAGCGCAATTACGTTTTCCTTTCCATAGGCATCCACTGCCATGGCCAGACATGTTGTGCTGTCCACGCCGCCGCTGGACAATACCATCGCCTTCATTCTTTCTCTCCTTTCCATTCCGCGGACTGCCGCCGCAGTCCGAAACGGTCTGCTGCTTCACCGGTTTCCGTACAGTCGCGTCCACCGGATCCGTCCGCCAATGCGGCGGGGATCTGTTTTACCGGTTCCCGTACAGACGCATCTGAAGCGCCGGATCCGTTTCAAAACGTCCCCGCAGGGTGCTGGTGGATGTCCGGGCCGTACTCTTTTTGATCCCTCTGGCTGTCATACAGCTGTGACATCCGTCGATCAGTACCGCCACATCTTCGGATCCGGTTACTTCCTGTATGATTTCCGCAATATCCGTACCGATGCGCTCCTGCAGCTGCAGACGTTTGGATACCATATCCGCGATCCGGGCCACTTTGCTCAGCCCGATCACCCTGTCTTTCGGCAGATACGCCACCGTGACTTTCATGTCATACATCAGGGCCATATGGTGTTCACAGTAACTGAAGATATCGATGTCACGGATAATCACCAGATCATTGCTGCTCTTTGAAAAACTGAGCTTATCTTCAAATGTCTTGTTGAACATCTCCGCAATCTCATGATTGGTGTAATTCATCCCTTCAAATACTTCTTCATACATACGGGCCACTCTGTCAGGTGTCTCTTTCAGGCCTTCTCGGTCCGGATCATCTCCGAGCGCTTCCAGCAGCCCTCTGATGTGCATTTTTATTGCTTCCCGGTCAATTGCCATTGTCTATACTCCTCTTTTCTCCGGATCCCAGATCACTTTGTGGATCTGAATCTGCAGGTTTACATTATTCATTTCATATTTTTTCATATATTCCACGATGGTTTCCGGATCAATCGAACCGAAAACAGGGCTCAGATACACGTGACAGCGTACCGTCAGGTCATAGGCACGGATCACTTCCCGGGCCCGATCCAGATCCTGCCGGTCAGAAACCACAAATTTTACGGTATCGCAGGGTCTGACCCGTGTAAGATTTTCCATACACATGAAGGATTCCATGCCGCTTCCCGGCAATTTGTAATCCATGGTAAATGTCACTTTTTCTCCCCAGGCTTCGGAGGACGGCAGCGCAGCGGTTCCGTTTGTTTCCACTTCAATCCGCAGCTGATCCGTCCGGGCCAGATACTCCAGCAGATGGATGATGCCTGGCTGGATTAAAGGTTCACCTCCGGTAACTGTCAGATTCGTTATGCCGCTCTTTCGCACCTGGGCGAGGATTTCCGCGTCACTCATCCGGATCACCGGAGTATCCGGCTGATTTGCCCATGCGGTATCGCAGTAGCTGCAGGCAATATTACAGCCTGCAAATCGCAGAAACTGTGCCAGCTGGCCGGCCCGGACGCCTTCCCCGTTAATGCTGGTAAACAGCTCTGCCACTTGATAGTAATACGTTTCTTCCATTCTGCCGCTCCTTCTTCCGGTGCCTGCCGGACTCCTATGCTTCATAGATTGCGCAGTTGTTCGGCGTTTCATACACTTCCACTGCACTGACCGGAAACTGAAGGGCAGTCAGTCGGTCAAAAATGTCTTTGGCAAAATTTTCCGCTGTGGGGCGGAACTCCACCTCCCGCAGGAGAAATCCTTCGCTCTCCAGCGCGGCAACTGTCGTATCCTTCATACTGTTTTTTTCATAAATCAGCGAATGGTCGAAGTAGGCGCTGATTTCCTTCAGCGCGTCTTTCACCGTTGAAAAATCTTCCACCATCCCCGTATCCTGGGGATCCTGACGCAGCCCCTCCCGGCTGATCTGTACCACCACCCGCCAGCGATGGCCGTGAAGATTCCTGCATTTTCCCTGATATCCGGCCAGGAAATGCGCCGCGTCAAAATGTGTCTCCGTCTGTATTCTGTACATATTTGCTCCTTCCGCGTCTGTAATTCCGGATGCTGCAATTTCTCGCAGATAAAAAAGCTGCAGCAAACTGATTTCTACCAGTGCGCTGCAGCAGCCCGACGGACAATGAATGGCTCATTTCCTGTTCCTATGCTTCTGTACAGCCCTGGTTTTTTTTAAGGACAGGATGGTGCCAACGAACTGTCCGTTTTCACAATCAGTTTTCTTTGATCAGATCAAGGATGTAGTACAATCCGCTGCCCAATGCCGGCGCGTCACCCAGGTTTTTCTGCTCACCCGTGTGATCCAGCTCAATCAGCTGATTTTCCTGATCTTCCGTTCCGCATGCGATAATGAAATATCTCGCCTGTTTCGTTTTCGGATTATACACTACATACAGGGCATGCGCAAGTCCCTCTTCCGAAGGAACCGGTACATCAATGGATGCCACCGCCGTATCCTCATCCACATTCAGCAGCATTACATCGAAGTCTGAGGCGCCGTAACTGCACGGAATATTTTCTCCATAAGGCTCCTGATACAGCTTTAGGACAAAGGCTTCCCGCTCCTTATCCAGCTGTTTCATAAACTCCTCGGTCCGGGTCATCAGCAGTTTCGGAAGAATGCCGTACTCGACGTTTTTCCTTGCAAACACAACAAACTCCGCCAGAGACATCTGCACCTCTTTGGTTCCTTCCGCCTCCGCCGCCGCAAGGTTCTGGTTCATCTCCTGCATGGCCGTGATGAAATTCGGGTGCAGCACCATCTTGGAGGTATAGGGATTCAGAAGAATGCCCTTGAGCTGAAGCACTTCCTGGGAAGCGATCCGCATCACTTCATCAAAATTCACATTAATCACTACCGGATACTCCTCATCGGACGCATCCAGCGCTTCCCGGGATGTAAACGCAGGGGCAAACTGCTCTTTGTTCTGATTTTCCACGAGAATCGGATGCATCTCCGGAGCTTTGCCTTTTTCAAACAGCTCGCCCCGGTTGATGACCTCCTGCTGCGCCGGGGTCAGTTCCGAATGAAACTTCGCCGGAATCAGCAGACGCGCCGTGCGAATAGTCGTCATCAGACGCACCAGATTGTCCCGGGTAGCCTCTTTCTGAAATGCGGCAATCGCCGCGTCCAGCTCCGGATTGCTGATATTCAGCGCCTCATCATTTACTCTTTGTTTACTCATACTGACTCTCCATCATGCCGGTTATCATATACTGATTCAGATCAAAGGTTTTGCCGTTTTCCTTGACGGTCACTCTGCCCTGCTCCGTCTCCAGAATCAGTGCCGCGAAAAGGCCCGGATTTCCTTCGAACATATGGGTGGAATGAATGTGGATATCACAGCGTTTTCCCAGAAACATCTCATAGGGATTTTTCCCTTCGTCCCAGTTTTCCTCCACAATAAGTTCCTGCTGCCGTTTCAGCTTCCGTTCATTCATGCGGCATTCCGTCAGATCTTTGATAAAGGATTTGGCTGCAATTCCTTTGCGGTCTTTATACTGGAAATAAATGTAATCTCTGCCTGAGCCGATAATTCCCACCTGCGCATAGCCGATATCATTTCCCACGAATGTAATGTTGCACCATTTGCCATGCATGGAAGATACATCAAACGCTTTGCCTTTTTCATGTACAATCTTATTTGCCATCTTAAATTCCGCCTCCCGGAAAAAGCCGGCAGATACGCGCGGCTAAGCAGCTTTGCAGGTCTGCCGGTGTGTTTCTTACAAGTTGATATTTTTCAGCAGATCGCCCAGACTGGTGCCGATCGCTTCGCTTTCCGGAAGATCCACTTTGACCTCTTCTTCTCTCTGTTTTTCTTCCAGAAGCGCCCGGATGCTGAGTCCGATTTTTCCGTCTTTATTGCTGATGACTTTCACAGTCACCGTATCCCCTTCCTTCAGCCGGTCAGAAGGATGTTTGATCCGTTCCCGTGCAATCTGAGAAATATGCAGAAGGCCGGAAACGCCGTCCCCCAGATCGATAAACGCGCCGTAGTCTTTGATGGTCTCTACCTTTCCCTCCAGCACGGTACCTGTCTTGATTTCGGAAACTCTGCGGGCACGCTGGCTGTCCCGCTCCTCCCGCAGAATCTCACGGGCGGATAGCACCAGTTTATTTCTCTCCGGATCCGCTTCAATGACCCGGACGCGCACCGTCCTGCCCAGCCATTCGTTCAGATCGCTGACATGCCGGAGAGACAAACGGGAGGCGGGAATAAATCCGCGTATTCCCTCTACCAGAGCGATGACGCCTTTATTGACGATACCGGAAATCTCCACTTCCAGATCGGTGCCCGCTTCCTTGTCTTTCCCAATCTTTTCCCAGGCCAGCAGCTCATCCGTATCGTGCACACCGTCCCCCATGGTTTTATAGGATTCTTCCAGTTCTTTTTCAAAATCTTTCATACTTTCTTCCATTACTTCTGCTCCTTTCCGTAATCCGCAGTGCCTGTCAGAAGATGCGGGGATTTGTAATATACCCAGATGGCTTTTCCTTTAATCGCGCTCTTTTTGACAAAAGAATATTGATTCGCTTCCTTTTCTGTCGTTGCTTTTCCTTCCAGGATGGCGTCTTCGGCCCAGCTTCTGGAATCTTCAGAATCATTCCGGTTGTCACCCATTACAAAATAAGAATCTTCCGGCACTTCAAAAGTATAATCCCCCGTCTTCCAGGTCCAGGTCTCCTTCAGGTAGTTTTCTGTCAGAGGCTGTTCGGAATCGTCGATATATACTTTGCCGTCATGAATTGTCACCGTTTCGCCCGGAAGCCCGATGACCCGCTTGATATAGGTTTCCGACTCATCCAGGGGAAAACGAAAAAGAATAATGTCTCCCCGTTTGGGGCTGGAAAACCAGTAACTGAACCGGAACCCAATCAGCCGGCTTCCGGTCTTAATCGTATTCTCCATGGAAGCGGAAGGCACCGTGGCATTGATAAATACAAAAAAGATCAGCACCAGCGCCACACCAATGGTAATGGCAAAGGTGCGAATCCAGCTGAATATTTCTTTTTTTCTGTCTGACTTTGCCTGGGGTTCGGAATCTTTCTGCTTTGGAGTTGTATTCTCGCTCATAGTCGCCTCTTTCCCTAATTTCGGTCAGATGATTCTGCGTCACTGTGGTATTTGGTTCCGTTATTTCTGGATACCACTCTGCTGTTGGCTGGAACAGATTTCGTTACAAACGCGTTGCTGCCAATGGTGACATCATGGCCGATCACGGATTCTCCGCCGAGAATGGATGCGCCGGCATAGATGGTGACATTGTCTTCAATCGTGGGATGCCGTTTGACCCCTTTCAGCAGCTGGCCGGCGCTGGTGGAAAGCCCGCCCAGAGTCACGCCCTGATATACTTTGACATGCTCACCGATGATTGTGGTCTCACCGATGACAATGCCGGTGCCGTGGTCGATAAAGAAATATCTGCCGATGATGGCACCCGGATGAATATCGATTCCGGTTCTTCCATGGGCATGTTCCGTCATAATCCGGGGAATCAGCGGTACCTCCAGTTTATACAGTTCATGGGCATACCGATATACCATAATCGCATACAGCCCGGGATAGGAATAAATAATCTCATCCATGCTGTAGGCTGCCGGATCCCCGTCATATGCCGCCTGCACATCGGTGGCCAGCACTTCCCTGACACTGCTGATGCTTTCCAGGAATTTCAGGCAGATCTTGTTTGCCTCCATCTCCCGCTTTTCCTCGCAGATCTCCGTCTGTCTGCCGCAGCACAGGCTTGCCTTGATAATCTGCTTCCGAAGATTATAGTGAATATCTTCTACCAGATTGCCCACATGGTAGGAAATCGTCTCTTCTTTCAGATGTTTCTGCTCAAAATATCCGGGAAAGGTAAGCTTCTGCAGATTGGCGATAATTCCCTTGATCACGTCTCTGTTGGGCTGTGTCATTCCATTGATCTTTGCGGTGCTGGGCGTCTTTTTATAATTCTCCACCAGATCTTCCACAATATAGTCAATATTATTATTCATCTTCTCGTACTCCTGCTGTATAGTATGGTGCGATCATCAGTTCAGATCCAGTTCCACCGGACAGTGATCGGATCCCATCACTTCTGTATGAATCTTTGCATCTGTCAGACGATCCTTCAGCCTGTCAGATACCAGGAAATAGTCAATTCTCCATCCGGCGTTTTTCTCCCGGGCTTTGAACCGGTAGGACCACCAGGAATAAACCCCCTCCTGATCCGGATAAAAATAACGCCAGGTATCAATCCACCCGGAATCCAGCAGCTCTGTGAACTTCTGCCGCTCTTCATCCGTAAATCCGGCGTTTTTGCGGTTGGTTTTCGGGTTTTTCAGATCAATCTCCTGATGGGCCACATTCATATCACCGCATACAATCACAGGTTTCTCCCTGTCCAGGCCGGTGAGATAAGCCCGGAAATCATCTTCCCATTCCATACGGTAATCCAGGCGTTTCAGTTCGCTCTGGGAGTTCGGTGTGTATACCGTCACAAAATAAAAAGTCTCGTATTCCAGGGTTATCACACGTCCTTCCTGGTCATGCGCCTCGATCCCGAGGCCGTAGGATACCGACAGGGGTTCTTCCTTTGTGAAAACCGCCGTACCGGAATAGCCCTTCTTTTCCGCGTAATTCCAGTACTGGAAGTATCCTTCCAGATCCAGCGCAAGCTGGCCCTCCTGCAGCTTTGTCTCCTGCAGACAGAAAATGTCTGCGTCTGCCGCATGAAAATAATCCAGAAATCCCTTGTTTACACATGCACGGATTCCATTTACATTCCAGGAAATAAATTTCATTCCAATTCTTCTCCGATTCTTCTGCTTTCTTATGCATTTCAAAGTTTTCAAATGTACATAAGCGAAATCAGTATAGCACATTCCCATGCATTCTTCCACACTTACCGCATAATTCATAGTCCTCCGATAGGAATATTAAGAATCGTTCCGGGAAATGAAAAAAGCCGGAATCCGGTTGCGTAATTACCGGATTCTGGCTTCATTCTCTTCTTGTTAACTGAAACAGTTACTTCGCATAATCGACCACTCTGCTTTCACGGATCACATTTACTTTAATCTGTCCCGGATATTCCAGTTCAGCTTCAATCTGCTTGGAAATATCACGGGCAAGAAGTACCATGTCAGCATCACTGATCTGGTCTGGAACGACCATCACGCGGATTTCTCTGCCTGCCTGAACAGCAAAAGATTTTTCGACACCTTTGAAACTATTCGTGATGTCTTCGAGTTTCTGTAAGCGATTAGAATATGTATCAATAGTTTCTCTGCGGGCACCCGGCCGTGCAGCAGAAATTGCATCTGCAGCCTGCACCAGACACGCAATCAGGGATTCCGGTTCGGTATCCCCATGATGGGATGCGACTGCATTGATCACAATCGGGGATTCCTTAAACTTCCGGCAGAGGTCCACACCAATCTGGATGTGGGATCCCTCCATCTCGTGGTCCACGGATTTGCCGATGTCATGAAGCAGTCCCGCACGTTTTGCAATGCGCACATCTTCGCCGATTTCGCCGGCTAAAAGACCGGTGATCTGAGCAACTTCGATGGAATGCTTCAGCGCATTCTGTCCGTAGCTTGTACGGAACTTCATGCGGCCCAAAAGCCGGATCAGTTCCGGGTGGATGCCATGCACGCCAACTTCCAAAGCAGCAGATTCTCCTTCCTCACGGATCATGGTCTCTACTTCTTTCTGTGCCTTTTCCACCATTTCCTCGATGCGGGCCGGATGAATCCGTCCGTCTACGATCAGTTTTTCAAGGGCAACGCGCGCCACTTCTCTTCTGATAGGATCAAAGCCGGATAAGATCACGGCTTCCGGCGTATCGTCCACAATCAGGTCGATGCCTGTCATCGTCTCAAGCGTGCGGATATTCCGTCCTTCCCGCCCGATAATACGCCCTTTCATCTCATCGTTCGGAAGTTCCACGACAGAAATCGTCGCTTCGGACGCGTGGTCCGCCGCACACTTCTGAATGGCATTAACCACGTATTCCTTGGCTTTCCTTCCGGCTTCTTCCTTTGCCTGACTTTCCAGCTCTTTAATCATCTTAGCTGTGTCAAGCTTTACATCTTCTTCTACGCTTTTTAACAGATACTCTTTTGCCTGTTCGGAGGTTAATCCGGAGATTCGTTCCAGTTCCTGTATGCGCTGCTCATTCAGTTTGGCAACTTCCGCCTGGGTAGCTTTCAGCTTCTCCTCACGTACTGCAAAATCTTTTTCCCGCCGTTCCTGCGCGTCAATCTTTTTGTCCAAATTGGCTTCTTTCTGCTCGACGCGGCGTTCTGCACGGGATACCTCCTGCCGGCGGTCCTTGATTTCACGGTCAAGTTCGTTTTTCGACCTGATCGATTCCTCCTTCGCCTCCAGCAGCGCCTCGCGTTTTTTGCCTTCCGCTGTTTTGACAGCTTCGTCAATAATGGCGCGGGCACGGTCTTCCGCACTTCCGATCTTGGCTGCCGCGTCCTTTTCCATCTTGGATTTGGCAGCTGCATACGCGATGAAGAATGCTGCTACGGCTGCAATTGCTACTGCGATTATTGTGACGATAATCGGATTACTGGCCACAGGAGCACCTCCTTATTTCATTTTCATTGTACATATAACGAACTGTAAAATTGCTTCCATTCGATCATAAATTACAACGTTCTAATAGTATCCTTTTTTGGCGCATCTGTCAAGGTCAGCGGCAGTTATTCCGCTGCTGTTCCATCACCCGCCGGATGGCATCGGAAGAAAATCCCCGGCCGGCAAGGAACCGGTATATTCTGCCTTTTTCTCGGTAATCCGCAGTCTCCGGATCATATTTTTTCCTGACCAGAAGCCGGGCAATCAGCTCCTCTTCTTCTGTTTCGTACACTTCTTCCAGCGCCTGCTCGATCAGTTCCGCGGAAATCCCCCTCTGCCGCAGTCCTGCCCGGATCCGATTCCTGCTTTTTGTCTGCTGCTGGCTGCTGATATAAGCGCAGGCATAGCGGTAATCATCCACATAATGGTAGGATTTCACATAGGAAACCGCCTCATCTGCCACCGTTTCCGGATAGCCGTCCCGGCGCAGTTTATCCCGCAGCTGATATTCCGTCCGGTCCTGCCGCTGCAGCAGATACATCAGGCGCTTTTTCGCCCGGGGAAGCAGAACATCCCTGAAAATCTCCTCCAGGCTCTCCTGCGCAATCTCCGAACCGGCCCGAAGCGCGTATACGGATACTTCGCGGCTGTATAGCGGAAAACTGCTTCCGTCCTCCAGCGACACCACTCTGCGTCCGTTTTTCGCCGGTGAAATCTCTGTAATCTCCATGATTTACTGTTCCTGCGGACTGCCTGCCGCGCTTACGGCATCCGGGTCCGCTCCTGCTGTCCTGGCTTCTTCCGGTTCTTCCAGGCCGTACGCGACACGTACCTGACGTTCAATCTCATCAAAAATGTCGGTATGCTCCCGCAGAAATGCCTTGGCATTCTCCCTGCCCTGTCCGATCTTTTCTCCATGGTAAGAGTACCATGCACCGGATTTATCCACGACTTCACACTTGGCCGCCAGATCCAGCACATCCCCTTCCCGGGAAATCCCCTGTCCGAACATGATATCGAATTCTGCTTCCTTAAACGGCGGCGCGATCTTATTCTTTACGACTTTAATCCTGGTACGGTTGCCCACATTTTCGCCGTTCTGCTTAATCGCCTCAATCCGCCGCACATCCATGCGGATAGAGGAATAGAACTTCAGCGCGCGGCCGCCGGTGGTGGTCTCCGGATTACCGAACATCACGCCTACCTTCTCACGCAGCTGATTGATAAAGATCACCGTACAATTGGACTTGGCGATCACTCCGGTGAGTTTCCGCAGTGCCTGGGACATCAGGCGGGCCTGCAGACCCACATGGGAATCCCCCATTTCGCCGTCGATTTCCGCCTTTGGCACCAGTGCCGCCACCGAGTCCACGATCACAATATCCACAGCGCCGGAACGAACCATGGTCTCTGTAATCTCCAGCGCCTGCTCGCCATTGTCCGGCTGGGAAATGTAAAGATTGTCGATATCTACGCCTATGTTACGCGCATAAGCCGGATCCAGCGCGTGCTCCGCGTCAATAAATCCGGCAATGCCGCCCCGCTTCTGCACTTCCGCAACCATATGCAGGGCAACCGTGGTCTTGCCGCTGGATTCCGGGCCGTACACCTCAATCACACGGCCGCGGGGAATCCCGCCCAGTCCCAGCGCAATGTCCAGGCTGATGGAGCCGGTGGGGATAGTCTCCACGTTCAGTGCCGCGCCGGAATCGCCGAGTTTCATGATCGCGCCCTTGCCGTACTGCTTCTCAATCTGGCTGATCGCCGCGTCCAGTGCCTTTAATTTATCATCTTTTGCCATAGATTCTTTCTCCTTTTTCGAACTAGCGTTCGCTTGTATTGTATTAACTATATTACACTCTTTCTGCAAAGTCAACGGTTTTCGAATCCGTGTTCGATTCCGGGCGCACCATCAGAAAAAAGAGTGCAGCCGCGCTGCACTCTCATCTTATCCCGATCCGGAGAAAGCCGTCAATGTCAGTTTTTACCAAATTCCGCGAGGACCAGACCTTCATTGCGCTCCAGCGTCATTCCGATACTCCAGGAATTTACAAACAGGAGAAGGGGGCGTCCCTTCAGATCTTCGATCTTTTTCATATCCGAAGTACCGGTCAGATGTTCCAGATCAATGGTCTCATTTTCAATCCACCGGATGTATTCATAGGGAAGGTTTTCCAGACGGATTTCCACGCCGTACTCCTTCTCCAGGCGGAACTTCAGCACATCAAACTGCAGCACGCCTACCACGCCTACGATAATTTCCTCCATACCGGCATCATGCTCACGGAAAATCTGAATGGCGCCTTCCTGGGCGATCTGATAGATGCCCTTGACAAACTGTTTCCGCTTCATGGTATCGATCTGGCGCACCCGGGCAAAATGTTCCGGCGCGAATGTGGGGATTCCCTCGAATTCGAATTTTTCCTTTGCGGTAGTCAGAGTATCACCAATGGAAAAAATGCCCGGGTCAAACACGCCGATGATATCACCGGCATAGGCCTCTTCCAGTATTTTTCTTTCCTGCGCCATCAGCTGCTGGGACTGGGCCAGTTTGATCTGTTTGCCGCCCTGCACATGAAAAACCTCCATGCCCGGTTCGTATTTTCCGGAACAGATCCGCATAAACGCGATACGGTCCCGGTGGGCTTTGTTCATATTTGCCTGAATTTTAAACACAAAGGCGCTGAACGTGTCCGCAAACGGATCAATCATGCCTGCGCTGGACTTTCTGGCCAGCGGGGAAGTGGTCATGGCCAGGAAGTGCTTCAGAAATGTCTCGACGCCGAAATTGGTCAGCGCGGATCCGAAAAACACCGGGGACAGTTCCCCCGCGGATACTTTTTCCTGGTCAAATTCCGCGCTGGCGCCGTCTAACAGTTCGATTTCGTCCAGGAGCTGCTCTCTGGCTTCCGCGCCGATCAATTCTTTCAGTTCTGGGCTGTCAATGCCCAGATCTGTCTCTGTGCCCTCTTTGGTGCCTTTCCGTGTGTCAGAAAAGGTCATAACCGTCTGGCTTGCCCGGTCGTAGACGCCCCGGAAATTTTTGCCGGAACCGATCGGCCAGTTCACGGGACAGGTTTCGATGCCCAGCTCTTTCTCAATTTCATCCATAAGCTCAAAGGTATCTTTCGCGTCACGGTCCATCTTGTTGATAAAGGTAAAGATGGGGATATGCCGCATGACGCAGACCTTAAACAGCTTTCTGGTCTGTGCCTCCACGCCTTTGGACCCGTCAATCACCATGACAGCGGAGTCCGCCGCCATCAGCGTACGGTAAGTGTCTTCGGAAAAGTCCTGATGTCCCGGTGTATCCAGGATATTAATGCAGTAATTTTCGTACTCAAACTGAAGTACCGAAGAAGTGACCGAAATTCCTCGCTGTTTCTCGATTTCCATCCAGTCCGAAACCGCATGGCGCGCTGTGGCCTTCCCTTTTACGGAACCGGCCTGGTTAATCGCCCCGCCGTACAGCAGGAATTTTTCTGTCAGTGTGGTCTTTCCGGCATCCGGATGCGAAATGATCGCGAAGGTTCTTCTTCTTTCTATTTCTTTTCTGTAATCTGTCAAACTGCTTACTCCATATTTTCTTTTCAAACTGCCGGGTACAGGCTTCGGTTCCGCCTCTGTCCTCCGGCTTTCACCTGCTTCCCCTCCGGCCCATGTCTAAAACAGCGGCGTGCCGGCAATCTTTCTGGGAATTTCCAACCAGGACAGCACGGTGGCGCCAATATCCGCGAAGGTACTTCTGGTGCCGTAATTTGTTCCTGCAGCTGCCTTTGGTCCCGCGATCACCAGGGGAATGTATTCCCTGGAATGATCCGTGGAAGGCGTGGCCGGGTCGCATCCGTGATCCGCAGTAATCATCAGCAGATCATCCGCTCCAAGCTTTGCCAACAGTTCCGGAAGGCGGCTGTCGAAGTAACTCAGCGCCTTCGCGTAGCCGTCTACGTCATTTCTGTGGCCGTACAGCATATCAAAGTCCACCAGATTGGTAAAGCACAGTCCGTGAAACTCCCGGTCCATCCATTCCAGTGTGCGGTCTATGCCCTCCGCATTGCCCGCCGTACGCACAAAATCCGTCACGCCTCTTCCTGCGAAGATATCGTTGATTTTGCCTACTGCCAGGACATCCATGCCGCTGCCGCTGATCTGATCCAGCATCGTCGTCCCGGTCGGCTCCAGAGAAAAATCATGCCGGCGGGATGTACGGGTGAAATTACCCGGTGTGCCGACAAAAGGCCGCGCGATCACCCGGCCCACCGCAAGGTCTCCGGTCAGCATGGCACGGGCCGTTTCACAGTACTGGTACAGCTGATCCACCGGCACTACCTCTTCGTGGGCCGCGATCTGAAATACGGAATCCGCGGATGTGTAGACGATCAGCGCCCCTGTCTTCATATGCTCTTCCCCGTAATCCCGGATGACATCCGTACCGGAATAAGGGCGGTTCACCAAGGTTTTCCTCCCGATCGCTTTTTCAAACCGATGAATAAAAGATTCCGGGAATCCGTTGGGGAACGTGGGCATCGGACGGTCGGAAATCAGTCCCGCAATCTCCCAGTGCCCGGTCGTTGTATCCTTGCCTTTGGAACGCTCTGCCAGGCGGGCAAAAGCTCCTTCCGGATGCGCAGACGGTGTCCCGCAGGTCACTCCGTCAATATTAAAATATCCCAGTTTTCCCATATTCGGCATATGAAAATACCGGCTTTTCGAACAGCTCAGCAGGGTATTGCTTCCTGCGTCGCCGAATTCTGCCGCATCCGGCATCTCACCGATTCCCGCACTGTCCAGTACAATAAGAAATACTCGCTTCATCATCCGCCTCCTGACTTTTCTGTCCTGCCGGCCCCCGCCAGTCTGTCTGCTGCCGGAACAGAGGACAACAAAACAGCTCAGAGTCTGGCTCTGAGCTGTTGGAATAAGAACCGATCCCTCTGATTCTTATTTGTATTTGCGTTTTCTCGCTGCTTCGGATTTCTTTTTACGCTTTACGCTTGGTTTCTCGTAATGCTCTCTTTTGCGGATCTCCTGCTGGATTCCGGCTTTCGCGCAGTTACGCTTAAAACGGCGTAATGCACTATCCAAAGATTCGTTTTCTTTAACGATTACATTTGACATAGAACCACCTAACCTCCCTCCAGTTGCGTATTGTGCATATTCAACTGTTTGGGTAATTTTGCACGAAACCAATTATATCATAAATCCAATATTCGTCAAGCTATTTTTTCAGCTGATTTGCAAGAATTTCTTCTGCAGCAGCTACGGCCTCCGGAATTCCGGCCGGATTCTTTCCTCCTGCCTGGGCCATATTCGGACGGCCGCCGCCGCCTCCTCCGACCATACCGGCTACCGCTTTGATTAAATTGCCTGCATGGGCGCCTGCCTTTACGGCTCCATCCGTCGCCATGGCAACCAGGCTCACTTTTCCGCCGACCGCGGATGCCAGAAGGACCACGCCTTCACCCAGCTGTTCTTTCAGGGAATCGCCCAGCTCCCGCAGGCCGTTCATATCCACGCCGTCCACAGCTTTGGCGATCAGACGGATGCCTGCGATCTCCCGGATCTCACCGGACACATCGCCTAATGCCGCCTTCGCTTCCCTGCTCTTTAAGGATTCTAGTTCTCCATGGAGCTCCTTGACTTCATTCTGCAGATGGCTGATTTTTTCAGCGACCTCCGAAGGCGTGGTTTTCAGCAGCTGAGCCGCCTCTTTCAGCTTCTGTTCCATATCATTGTAATATGCGAACAGCGCTTCCGAAGTCAGCGCTTCAATCCGGCGTACACCGGAGGCCACTCCGCTTTCTGAAATAATGCGGAAAGCCGCAATGGAGGATGTGTTTGCCACATGTGTACCGCCGCAGAGTTCCCGGGAGAAATCTCCCATTTCCACTACACGTACACTTTCTCCGTATTTTTCACCAAACAGTGCCATGGCACCGGATTTTTTCGCGTCTTCCAGGCTCATAACCTCTGTGACAACCGGAAGTGCCTTCTGGATCTCCTGGTTTACCAGATCTTCGGTCCGGCGGATTTCCTCTTCGGTCATGGCTGAAAAATGGGTAAAATCGAACCGGAGTCTCTGCTCATTTACATCAGAGCCTTTCTGCTGTACATGATCGCCCAGAACAGTCTGCAGGGCTTTCTGCAGCAGATGGGTGGCACTGTGGTTTCTTGCGATCAGGCTTCTTCTGCGGGCATCTACAGTCAGGGTCACTGTGTCGCCGTTGCGGATGATACCGCTTTTCACCTGGCCGATATGTCCGATCTTACCGCCCAGCAGATGGATGGTATCCTCTACTTCAAAGACCCCTTCCGGTCCCTCGATGACACCGGTATCGGCCGTCTGGCCGCCCATGGTGGCATAAAACGGTGTTTCTTTGGTAAAGATCGTGCCGTTCTGTCCTTCGGTCAGAGATTCAGTGATCTCATTTTCTGTCGTCAGGACTGTTACCGGAGACTTCTGGCTCAGGGTGTCATAACCGGTAAACTTCGAAGTGACCGCCGGATCGATAGATTCGTAAACAGTCACGTCCGCTCCCATGTAGTTTGTGGTTTTGCGGGCCTTGCGGGCAGTCTCCCGCTGATGCTCCATCTCTTTTCGGAATCCCTCGTAATCTGCCGTCAGTCCTTTTTCCTGCAGGATTTCTTCTGTCAAGTCCGGCGG
This sequence comes from Clostridium sp. SY8519, assembly GCF_000270305.1. Classification (NCBI taxonomy): domain Bacteria; kingdom Bacillati; phylum Bacillota; class Clostridia; order Eubacteriales; family Clostridiaceae; genus Clostridium; species Clostridium sp. SY8519. The sequence continues at coordinate 2,671,069 of NC_015737.1, forward strand.
GAATCCATAGGTATCATACAGCCGGAACATATCTTCGCCAGTCATCACTTTGCTGCCGTTTTCCTGCATGGTCTTCTGGATCTTTTCCAGAATCGACAGACCCTGGTCAATGGTTTTTGCGAACTGTTCCTCTTCCTGAGTCAGGACTTTGAAAATAAACTCCCGGCGCTCTTCCAGTTCCGGATAGCCGTCTTCGCACTCGGCAATTACCGTTTTGCTCAGTTCTGCCAGAAAGACTCCGTCAATCCCCAGCATACGGCCATGTCTTGCCGCGCGGCGGATCAGACGGCGCAGCACATAGCCTCTGCCTTCATTCGTCGGTGTAATACCGTCTGAAATCATAAATACAGAAGAACGGATGTGATCGGTAATCAGACGGATGGATACGTCATTCATGGCATCGGTATGATACGTGGTTCCCGAAAGCTGGCATACCCGGTCCCGAATGGCCTTCATCGTATCAATGTCAAAGACAGAATCCACATCCTGCACGACCACTGCCAGACGCTCCAGTCCCATGCCGGTATCAATATTCTTCTGCGCCAGTTCGGTGTAATTTCCCTTTCCGTCACTTTCAAACTGTGTGAACACATCATTCCACACTTCCATATAACGGTCGCATTCACAGCCTACTTTGCAGTCCGGTCTGCCGCAGCCGTATTTTTCGCCCCGGTCATAGTAAATCTCAGAGCACGGACCGCAGGGACCTGCCCCATGTTCCCAGAAATTGTCACTCTTTCCGTCTTCATCCCGGTAGAAACGTGTGATTTTTTCCGCCGGCACACCGATCTCTTCGGTCCAGATCCGAAATGCCTCGTCATCTTCAAAGAAAATGGACGGATAGAGACGCTCCGGATCCAGTCCCACAACTTCTGTCAGAAATTCCCAGGACCAGTGCAGGGCCTCTGTCTTGAAGTAATCTCCAAACGAAAAATTTCCGAGCATCTCAAAAAAGGTCAGATGCCGGGCCGTTTTTCCCACATTTTCAATATCACCGGTGCGCACACACTTCTGACAGGTCGCCATGCGCCGTTTCGGCGGAATCTCCTGTCCGGTAAAGTACGGTTTCAGCGGAGCCATACCTGCATTAATCAGCAGAAGACTCTTGTCATTGTGCGGCACCAGCGAGTAGCTCGGCACCGTGAGATGATCTTTGGACTTGAAAAAGTCAAGAAACATTCTTCGTAACTCATTTACTCCATAAGCTTTCACAGCGTTTCCTCCAAACAGTATTTTCCCTCCGGAAAGGGCTCCGGATGAAAAAATAAGATAATTTGATTTCTGTCTCTGCCTGCGGTCAGCAGTCAGAAGACAACATATTAAATATTAGCACAGCGCCTGCGGAAATACAACTGCGCCTTTCCGTTTCTCCCGCCGGATATCCGCCTATCCGTTTCCTTCCGCCGGACGTCAGTCTCCCAGATCGTCCTCCAGCAGTTCGTCTCCATCCGCGGCGGAAGTGGCCAGTGTGTCACAGCGTTCATTCTGCGGATGCCCGTCATGCCCCCGCACCCAGTGAAACGTCACGGAATGGGGTTCCATGGCTGCTAAAAGCCGTTTCCAGATGGCGCGGTTTTTCACCGGCTTTTTATCTGATTTTTTCCATCCATGGCGGACCCAGCCGTCAATCCAGTGCTGATTAAACGCGTCTGTCAGATATCTGGAATCTGAATACAGGTCCACCTGGCAGGGCCGGTTTAAGGCCTCCAGCCCCACAACTGCCGCCATCAGCTCCATTCGGTTGTTTGTCGTTTTCCGGTATCCGGCGGACAGTTCCCTGGTGTGCAGGGTTCCGCTTCTGTCCACGTATTCCAGGATTACCCCGTATCCGCCCGGTCCGTCCGGGTTTCCCCGGGCGGCACCATCGGTATAGATTGTCACTTTCATGCTGCTGTGTCCTTACTTCATGCTGCGGATGATTTCATTCGCTTTGCGGTATACATCTGCGGGATCCATGCCAATATTGAATTTCTGATCTTCATAGAGGATCCGGCCATTGACCATGGTCATCTTCACGTTCTGCTTGCTGCCGCTGTATACAATATTCGTTACCAGATTATTCTCCGGCTGCATATTCGGCTGCTGCAGATCCAGGATCACCAGATCCGCCAGCTTGCCTTCCGCCAGGCGGTCGCAGTCGGTCAGTCCCATGGCCTTGGCGCCTCCGGCAGTCGCCATATACAGCACTTTTTCCGCGCTGACGCATTCGGCATCCTTTTCCCGTACTTTTGCCAGGCCGGCCGCCAGAAACATCTCCCGGAACATATCCAGGCAATTGTTGCTGGCCGGTCCGTCTGTACCGATTCCGATATTAATTCCCTCATCGGTATAGCGCTTCAGCGGCGCGATCCCGCTGGCCAGTTTCAGATTGGAGGCCGGATTGGTCACGACGGAAAGTCCCTTTTTGCGGAATATCTCAATATCTTTGTCATTCATATAGACGCAGTGATAACCGCCGCCGCCGTACTCATACATTCCCAGCGCGTCGGTGATCTCCGTTGGGGACATCTGGTAGCGTTCGTAGCACTGCCGCACTTCCAGCTCGGTTTCGGAATTGTGCATAAATACCGGCGAGTGCAGCTTCTGCGCCAGAGCCGCGATTCCCTCCATATGCTCCCGGGATGTGGTGTACTCCGCGTGGAAGCCGATCATATAGGTGGACAGGTCGCTCATCTCATTGACTTTATAGTAATTCTCCTCCACCACATCCAGCGAACCGCCGAAATCGTTGAACCCGGGGACCTGAACGGTACGGAACCCGCAGTCAATGGATGCCTGCGCATTTTCCGGCGGGAAAAAATACATGTCAAAATTGGAAGTGATCCCGCTGGTAAGATATTCCATAATGCCCAGGATATCCAGGTGGTAGACATATTCCGGCGTCAGCTGATCCTCTTTGGGGAAAACCCGGTGAAACAGCCATTCCTGCAGCGGCAGGTCATCCGCATAGGACCGGAGAAAAGTCATGGCCGTATGCGTATGGGCATTTTTAAATCCCGGAATAATCAGATTGCGCTGCACGTCAATCTGCCGGTCAAAATCCGGCACCCGGGCCGGCTTTTTCTGCCCGTCTCCGATATAGACAATGCGGCTGCCTTCTACCCAGAGTTCCCCTTCGATAACGTCAAATGTCTCATCCTCATTGGTCTGCAGGATTCTCGCGTGATAAAACCGTGTATTCATGTAACTGTGTTCTCCTTCTGTCCGTGATTATAATGCGGCTGCCATATTTACGATGGATTCGGTCACCAGCTGCCGAAAGAGCGGAGCCACACGGTCCGCTGTCTCCTGGATCTCCGCATGGGTCAGGGGATGCTCCGCGATTCCCGCGGCAAGATTGGAAATGCAGGAAATTCCGCACACTTTCATTCCCATATGGTTGGCCGCCACTGCCTCGCAGGCTGTGCTCATTCCCACCGCGTCCGCGCCGATGGCCCGGCACATTCTGATTTCCGCCGGCGACTCGTAATTCGGTCCCGGCAGCTGCACATAAACCCCTTCCCGCAGCGGTATCTTCAGATCTGCTGCCGTACTCCGGATAATCTCACGCAGGGAAGCCCGGTATATATCACTCATATCCGGGAATCTGGTACCCAGTTCCTCAATATTCGGTCCCCGCAGAACCGACGGAACGAAATCCACGATCTGATCGCTGATCAGCATAAAATCCCCGGCCTGCATACCATCCGCGATCCCGCCGGAGGCGTTTGTCAGGAAAAGGATTTCCGCTCCCAGCTTTCCCATCAGACGAATCGGCAGCACCACGTCCTCCATGGCGTATCCTTCATAATAATGCACTCTTCCCTGCATAATCACCACAGGGACCTCCCGGACATAGCCAAAGACAAACCGTCCCTTATGGCCCAACGCAGTGGAAACCGGAAATCCGTCAATGTCATGATAGTCCACCACTGCTTCGATCCGGATGTGATCAGCGTAATCGCCCAGTCCCGATCCGAGCACCAGCGCGACTTTCGGTACAAAATCAGTCTTTTCACGCACCTGCTTATAGCAGTGCATCAGTTTTTCATAAATTGGATTCATAAATTAACTCCTTTGAAAAGTATATATGAGGTTTTATAGTAATATCTATTGGGGTTAAAGGTCGGAGACGCAAGTCGTTAGTACGACTGGGCAGTTACAAGCCCATGACCTTTAGGTCGTGGGTAGTTGACTTGCGTTTTCTGCCGTATGCTTCTGCAATCATAGGCTATCATACACTATTTTTCCGGAAATTGTAACTGCCCTCCCCGGGTCTTCTGCCAAAAACGGTCCAGGAGCTCCGGGAGCCTGTCTCGGTCCACGGCTTCCCACTGCTTCCATTCCCGCGGAAACAGTTTCAGATACTCCTGCCGCAGGAACCGTTCATCCAGCAGGCCGATCACGCCCCGGTCCTCTGCCGTCCGAATCACGCGGCCGGCTGCCTGCAGCACTTTGTTCATCCCGGGATAGCGATACGCGTAATCAAATCCGCTGCCGTTTTTCCTGTCATAATAGTCCCGCAGAATTTCCCGCTCCGTACAGATCTGCGGCAGGCCGGTTCCCGCGATCAACACACCGATCAGACGGTCCTCTTTCAAATCAATCCCTTCTCCGAAGATTCCGCCCAGGACGCAGAAGCCCACCAGTGTCTGTCTGTGGCTTTCTTCAAATTCTTCCAGAAACTGACGGCGTTTTTCCTCATCCATACCCGGGTCCTGGAAGACGCACCGGATCTCCTGTCCCCGTTCTTCCGTCATCTGCCGGAATGCGTTCCCCACCTCTTCCAGCATGCGGTAGGAAGGAAGAAATACCATATAATTGCCGGATTTGCCCTCTACGGTACGGCTGATATATGCGGCAATCCGCTGATACTCCCCGGCCGTCCTCCTCCGGTAAAGGGTGCTCACATCCCTGGCGATATACAGGAGGTGCTGTTCCGGGGAAAAGGAAGTATCCGCATAGACGGCGTAGTCATCCTCCCTGGCGCTTAAACAGCTCCGGTAATAGCGAATTGGCAGAAACGTAGCCGAAAAAAACACCGTGCTTCTGGCCCGGTCCAGGCAGTGCTGCAGATTTTCCGAAGGATCCACACAGTACAGATGCAGCAGGAACTGTCCTTCCTCATCATAGTCTGTATAAATCACGTACCGGTCACCGGTCAGTTCCGCCATATTTAGAAAATGCCGGAGGGAAAAGAACTCCTGCGCGATCTCCTCCCGGTCCGGATATTCCCTGTGTTCTTTCAGGAATGTCTCCAAAAGCCCGTATGCCCGCATTACCTGAAACTGAAAGGATCCGATGGTCTCCAGTGTCATAACCGAACTGCAGTCCCGCTTCCACTCCAGCATCTGCCGGCAGCAGGCATCCAGGGCGCTGCACAGTTTCTTCTCGCCTCTGACCAGACGCCGGAGACGCTGCAGCTCTTCCTTTACCAGCACGGCACTGTACATGCGCCGCCCGCGTTCCACCAGATTGTGCGCCTCATCCACAAGAAACACCGGATTGCCGGCGGTCCCCTCCCCGAAAAAACGTTTCAGATATACATTGGGATCAAAGACATAATTGTAATCACAGATAATCAAATCACACCACAGGGACAGATCCAGCTGGAACTCAAAGGGACATACCCTCCATTTTTCTGCCTGTTTCTGAATCCGGGAAAGGTCAAAGCAGTCCTCCGCCAGCAGCAGTTCATAGACGGCCTCATTCACCCGGTCAAAATGCCCCTTTGCCCGGGGGCACGCGTCGGGATTGCATTCCATCTGTTCCAGCGGGCACAGTTTCTCCTTGGCCGTCAGGCGAATGACTTTGCCGCGGTATCCCCGATCCATGAGGATCCGCGCAGCGTCCATGGCCGCTGCTGCCGTTACGCCCTTGGCAGTCAGATAAAAAATCCGGTCCGCCAGTTCTTCCCCTGTTGCCTTTACTGCCGGAAATACCGCAGCCATCGTCTTTCCCGCTCCCGTCGGGGCCTGAAGAAACAGCTGCTTTTTCCGCAAAATCGTCCGGTATACATCCCTGACCAGCTCTTTCTGCCCGCTGCGGTAGGAAAACGGAAACTCCAGGCCTTTGACAGACTTCTGGCGGATCTGTCCCCAGTCATACTGAAAATCCGTCCACTTCCGATAGGACTGCAGCATACCGTCGAACCATTCCGTCAGTTCTTCCAGTAAAAAAGTTTCCCGAAACCGCCGGATTTCTTCCGTTTCCAGACTGCAGTAGGTCATCTGCACCGAAACCTCAGACAGGGCATGCCGTGTTCCGTACAGATACGCGTAACACATGGCCTGGGCCCTGTGAACCTCCACCGGCGCCTCCAGCTTCATCACATCCGAGTACATGGTTTTAATTTCGTCAATTACCGCTTCTTTCGACCCGTCCTCCCGGACATGCGTAATCACTCCGTCCGCTCTGCCTTCCACAGACATGAAATAACGTCCCATGTCCACGATAGTCTTTAAAAAGACCTCTGGCTCATAGGACGTTCCCATGCTTTTCTGTATTTTTCTGTGCATGCGGCTTCCGGCCTGCATCGCTTCCTGCTGCACGCCGGCGCCTGCACGGTTATCGATATCTCCGCTGCGAAGCACAAACTCCACCAGTCCGCGCACGGAGATCCGTATGGTCTGTTCCTTCATAATCCGTTACTCTGCGATTGTGGATTTCTTTTCTTCTGCATGTTTCTGTATTCCGCGTTTTCTTCCGACTCTGGTCAGGGCCTCCAGCTTCTTTTTCTGCTGTTCAAAGCGAATCTGCCGGCGGTCGTTTTTTTCCAGTTTTCTGTCACTGCGGATTTTTTTCTTCAGTTCCCGTTCTTTCTTCAGCAAATGGCGGTCCTGAATCTCCTCATATTTGATCCAGACCCCGGAGCGCAGCACATTGCGGATAATTCCCGCATGCTGTACCACCGGCATCCGTTCAAAGGAACGGCTGCACTCGGTAATCAGACTGGTCAGCAGCAGACGGCTGATAGTGTCATAGTCTTCCGGTATTTCCGCTGCCATCGGAAGGAACGGATTATAGGACCTGGTTTTGCTGTCCCGCTCCATATCGTCATAGGCGTCCATCAGATACATGAACTTGCCCAGATAAAATCCCATGCAGTGCAGTTCTTCCGCATAGGCATCTTCTTTCCAGGCAAAGATCTCGGCAAACAGGTCGCCGGCCAGTCCGGCAATCACATCGATGTTCTTTTCCCGGGATGCCTCACACAGCATCGTCCGATGCATATATTCTGAAATTGCCTTTGCCTGACGGGGATACTGCTTCAGGATTCTGCGGTTGGCTTTTTTCAGCATGCCTGCCATCATCCGGCTGGAGTAGGAATGGTCATCCAGCCAGTCATCCTGCAGATTGTGATAGGCTGTCACCAAGGTCATATCCGCTACATACCTGATGGCATCATTGATCAGCGCATATTTCTTTTTTCCGGGATGTACCGCACAGGTAAACGGCACCGGCTTTTCATCCGGATAATAGACCGCGCTGAGCAGAATCGCCAGAAATGTCATATCATGATTCAGCAACAGAGGGCCGAGACGGCCAAACTCCCTGCGCAGGCACTGACACAGTCCGCAGCGGTACGCATGGTATATTCTGTTCTCTTCTTTTGAGAGCTCTCTGTCATTGATCTGTATGTATCCGAACATTCTGTCACCTGATTTATCATTGCAACTGATACTCTACAGTATAGATGTTACGTTTTGCCGCGGATACTGTCAAGAAACGGGACAGGGATTTAAGAAACATTTTAGAAGTAAAAAGAGCGGAACGATAAGCCGGGTTATGTCGTTGGGTGATCATCTGTCTGATACAGCTGTCGCCAGCTGCCTTTAGCGACCTACCTGAAGCTGGCGGGCCGCGTACGCTTCCTGTTCGGTCTTGCTTCGGATGGGGTTTACATATGCCCCGGCTGTCACCAGCCGGGCGGTAGTCTCTTGCACTGCCCTTCCACCCTTACAGGATTCGAAAATCCTGCGGTATATTTCTGTTGCACTATCCTTGGAGTCGCCTCCACCGGACGTTATCCGGCATCCTGCCCTGTGAAGCCCGGACTTTCCTCAGCTGCGTCCTTTCGGCGCCTGCAGCCGCGATCACCTGTTCCACTCTTTTTGCAAAACAATATTAGTATTTTAACATATTCCAGTTCCGGCGGAAAGGGTTTTCTCCATAAGAACTGATTTTTTCTCCGGCAGAATCAAATCATTTTCTCCGGAAGAGCCAAAAAAATTTTCAGAAACCAGCTATTTTCAGACATTGAAGCAGCTTCCTCCGATAAATTCCCGCAGGATGGAATTATGGCCGATACTCTCACTGGGAACCGGAAGGAAATAATCCAGCAGCATCAGCATGCGCTGTGCTTCCGAATATTCCGGGCAGTCATTTGGTATCCCGTATAGCAGCGGTTCCGCGTAGGTTTTCAAGACCGCCATTTCATAGATCAGGGAGGAGTTAAACATCACATCCGCTTCTTCCTGATAGGGAAAAATATGGCGTTCCTCTCCCCGGCGCACCGACGCCCAGCGGGCAATGGTCTGCCGTGCTGTCGTATTTCTTGTCCGCGCGTCACGGACCATGCGGCGGATCATGCGGCAGTCCGTGGTGGAAAGATAGCTGTGATAATCCAGGTTCAGCTGTGTCAGCGCGCTGATATAGATTTTAAATTTCGCGCTTTTGGGAATATTCTGGGACAGCCGGTCATTCAGTCCGTGTATTCCCTCGATCACCAGCACATCATCCGGGCCCAACTGCAGCGTCCTGCCGGTGTATTCCCGTTTGCCGGTCTTGAAATTAAAGGTCGGCATCTCCACTTCCCTGCCTTCCAGCAGATCCGTCAGCGTCTGGTTGAAATACTGAATATCCAGGGCTTCCACCGCCTCAAAGTCAAAGTCACCGTTTTCATCCAGCGGCGTATGGCTTCTGTCCTGGTAAAAATCATCCATGGAGATCGGATGGGGCTTCATTCCCTGGGCAGACAGCTGAATCGACAGGCGGTGGGAAAAGGTGGTCTTTCCGGAAGAAGAAGGCCCCGCGATCAATACAAATTTAATTTTCTTTTCTGCGGCAATCTGTCCCGCGATGGATGCGATCTTCCCCTCCATCAGCGCTTCCTGCACCAGGATAATCTCCTGTACCCTGCCCTGTGAAATCTTTTCGTTGAGAAAGCCCACGGTACGGATTCCCAGCATCTCGCTCCAGCGCATGCTTTCGTCAAAAATGCCGAACAATTTGTCCGCTTTCTGGAAAGACTCTACTTTAAACTGTTCTCCCTCCGGAAAAATCAGCATGAAACCGCGCTGATACTTTTTCAGGCGAAACTGATTCAGGTATCCTGTGGAAGGCACCAGCGGGCCGTAGCAGAAGTCATAATACTCTCCCAGCACATAAACAGTGATTTCTTTATTCTGGTGAAATTTAATCATCTTCGCCTTATCCGGCATTCCCCAGACATTCAGCTGGCGGCTGACATAATTGCGGTCCGCGGATATTTTTTCAATGGGCAGATCCATCTGCTGCAGACTCCGCATCCGTTCTTCCAGCAGTTTCAGCTGTTCCGCGGTAATGACACATGGCTTTCCGTTCTGAAACAGTTCACAGTAATATCCGTTATTTACCGAATAGTAGACACGGATGGTATATCCCTTCAGCGCGCGGAAAGCCGCCGCCTGCATCAGCATGGTCAGGCTGCGGCGGTAGGCCCTGGCCCCGTCCTTGTCTGTGACTGTCAGAAACTCCAGTGTCCCGTCCTGAAAGATCTGGTCTCTCAGCTCCAGGATACTGTTGTTAAAGCGGGCCAGTACAATCGGTTCCTTATAATGCTCCTGCTCTTCTCTGGCCAGAGACAGGTAAGTGATTCCCTCTGCGTACTCCTCTGTTTTTCCATCGATGGTAATCTGACATATTGTCTTCATTTCTCATTGCTCCATTTTTTCAGGGACCGGGCAATCAGTGCCTGCCTATGGCGGACTTCCTCCCGGCGCGCCGCATTCTCCGCTGTGTCTTTTGCGCCGTGCAGACGCTTCGCGATGGCTGCCGCGGTATGCTGCTCTTTCAGAAGCCATTCCGCCAGTACCGGATCTTTTTTCTGCAGCAGCCGCGGGCCGAAGGCCGCCTCCTCTTCCGTCAGTGTCTGCCTGCGGGCAGAGGGCACAAGACGCAGGATGACATAATATTTGCCTGCATCCTTTATCATGCGCTCCTGGGCAATCTCATAGCCCGCCTGACACATCGAACTGCGCACCAGGGGAATTTCCGACTGGGGAGACAGAATCAGTTCGCGGACCCCCGCCAATCTGGATGCTCCTTCGGACAGGATCCGCAGCATAAGGGCGCCGCCCATGCCGGCGATCACAATGCTTTCTGCCTCTCCCGGATCCAGCTTCGCAAGACCATCGGAACGCCGGGTCTGTATCCGGTCTTCCAGTCCGCTCTCCCGGATGTGTCTCTGCGCAGCCTCCAGAGGACCCGCATTAATATCCATGGCAATGGCAGACGGCACACGGCCGCGGGCCGTCAGCGCAATCGGCAGATACCCGTGATCGGTGCCAATATCCGCCAGACGGTACCCCGCCGTCACCATGGATCCGATTGCCTCCATCCGTGCCGAGAGCTTCTCTTCCCTAGTCAAGGTAATCCTTCAGCTTCCGACTGCGGCTCGGATGGCGCAGTTTGCGCAGGGCTTTTGCCTCAATCTGGCGGATTCTTTCCCTGGTGACATTGAATTCCTTGCCCACCTCTTCCAGGGTGCGCGCACGGCCGTCATCCAGCCCGAAACGCAGGCGCAGCACTTTCTGCTCCCGTTCGGTCAGGGTTCCCAGCACTTCCACCAGCTGCTCCTTCAGCAGGGTAAAGGCCGCGGCATCTGCCGGCACCGGCACGTTGTCGTCCTGGATGAAGTCGCCCAGGTGGCTGTCCTGTTCCTCGCCGATGGGGGTTTCCAGGGATACCGGCTCCTGTGAAATCTTCAGGATTTCCCGCACACGCTCCACCGGCATTTCCATCTCTTTGGCGATTTCCTCCGGCAGCGGCTCCCGGCCCAGTTCCTGCAGAAGCTGGCGGGAAACACGGATCAGCTTGTTAATGGTCTCCACCATATGCACCGGAATCCGGATGGTCCGGGCCTGATCCGCGATCGCGCGGGTAATTGCCTGGCGGATCCACCAGGTTGCGTAGGTACTGAACTTATACCCCTTGCGGTAATCAAACTTCTCCACTGCCTTGATCAGGCCCAGATTTCCCTCCTGAATCAGGTCAAGGAACAGCATACCACGTCCTACATAGCGCTTCGCGATGCTGACAACCAGACGCAGATTAGCTTCAGCCAGCCGTTTTTTCGCGTTTTCCCCTTCTCTGGAAGTAATGGTCAGCTGCTTTTTCTCTTCTTCGGACAGCTGGTTTTCCGTATCTTCCTCCAGTGCTTTGTCCGCATTGATTCCGGCTTCCATCTTCATGGCCAGATCAATCTCTTCCTCTGCTGTCAGCAGCGGCACCTTTCCGATTTCCTTCAGATACATGCGTACCGGGTCATCGATATTGATTCCGTCCGGCACAGACAGATCGATGTTTTCGATATCCACATCATCCTTGGACTCTCCGTCATCATCGTCATCGTCCATGAAATCATCGTCCCCGTGCTCGGACACCTGCAGGACATCAATCCCGTTTGCTTCCAGATAGGCGAAGATTTTTTCGATATCCTCCTCTGTCATCGGCGTATCTTTAAAATAATCGTTGATCTCGTCGGTCTCAAGCACATTCTTTTTCTTTTTTGCCAGATCCAGCAGACCCGGAAGCTTTTCAAGCAGGAGTTCCGGTGTCAGCGCGGTGCCGTTCTGTGTTTGAGCCGCTTTGGTTCCGGCAGACTTTTTGCTTTTTGTGCTTTTTGTGCTTTTCGTGCTTTTCTTTACTGTCTTTTTGCTCTCGGCCATACTTTTTTCTCCCTGATCTGCTTTAATATTTTCTGTTCTTCCATGATCTGCTGCATCCGGGCCAGATCCTGATGCTGCCCGCTTCTCAGCCTGGTATCAATACTGTTCTGCTTGATGCGGAGCACGGTGTCCTGTACTGCTTTGTTCCACTCTGCCTCGCTTTCCAGCGACACCAGCCGTGCGTGAAATACCGAAGCCGCCTTTTTCTGCTGTTCCTCGTCTTCAAAACGGCTGATGATTTTCGCTGGATTCAACATGCCCTGCTGATGCTGGGCGTAGATTTCCACCGCGACTTCATGAAGGATTTCATCTGTGAAATCCTCCGGCCCGATAAAAGGAGCCGTCACCTCAAACAGGGACTCGTCCTCTGTCAGCCAGGTCAGCATCAGTTTCTGGGACATGACGATCCCGTCTTCCTTTTCCTTCTTGCGGATGCCGGATTTCGGCTTCTGCCGCAAAACTGCGGCGATGCCGCCCCGGGTGCCTTCTTCCCGCACCAGTGCCCGGAGATTCTCAAATCCCATCTGATACTTTTCCGCCACTGCCTCGATGTAATTTTCCCGCTCCTGCTCCTGGGAAAATTCCAGGATTCTGCGGGCAATTCCGCGATGGAACCGGGTCTTGTCTTCCGGATCCGTCAGGTCATACTCCCGCTCCATCATCCGAATTTCATACAGGAAGCTGTTTTCCGCATGGTCGATCCGCTCCTGATAGGCCTCCGCCCCCAGTCCCCGGATGAATTCATCCGGATCTTTATAGGGCTTTAGGTTTACCACTTTTGCTGTAATCCCGGCCTGCTTCAGGATCGGAATGGCCCGCAGGGCCGCTTTCACCCCTGCGCCGTCGCTGTCATACGTCAGACAGACTTCTTTGGTATATCTGCTCAGCAGACTGGCGTGCCCGGATGTCAGCGACGTCCCCAGGGATGCCACCGCGTTGTCAAACCCGGCCTGATGCAGCGCGATCACATCCATATACCCTTCACATAGAAGCATATAATCTCTGCGTGACGCCCTGGCGTAGTTTAATCCGTACAGATTTCTGCTTTTGTCAAAAATCGGCGTTTCCGGCGAATTCAGGTACTTCGGCTCGGCATCTCCCATCACACGGCCGCCAAAACCGATGACTTTGCTTGAAGCATCCATAATCGGAAACATGGCCCGGTTCCAGAATCGGTCATATCCGCCCCGGTCTTCCCGGTAGGAAATCAGACCGCTGTCTTTTAAGAGTTCATCCGGATAGCCTTTCTGTTTCAGATAGGTGTACAGCTCATTGCTGTACGTTCCGGAACACCCCAGCCCGAAGCGGCGGATGGTTTCGTCCGTCAGCCCCCGTCCATGAAAGTATGCCAGAGTCCGTTCTCCCTGGCCGGTGTGCAGCTTCCGGTAGTAAAACCTGGCGGCCTCCCGGTTGATATCCAGCAGATTCTGTCTGCGGTTCATTCTCTGTCTGTCTTTTGCCGACAGTTCCTGGCGGGGCAGTTTCATGCCGGCCCGGTCCGCCAGCATCTGCAGCGCTTCCGGAAATCCCGCATTCTGATACTTCATCTCAAATGTGATGACATTGCCGCCGGCGCCGCAGCCGAAACAGTAAAACATCTGCTTGTTCCTGGACACAGAAAAAGACGGGGTTTTTTCGTTATGAAAGGGGCAGAGGCCAAACCAGGTACTGCCCCTTTTCTGTAATTTCACATACTGAGAGATCACGTCCACGATATCATTGCGTGACCGGACCTCTTCAATTAAATCTTCCGAATAAAACGGCATAATATCTCCTGTTTGTTTCTTCGCGCCGTCTGTCAGTGGGACCATGCCTTCGGCACAAAATGTTCTTCAAACATGGTGATGGCATACTGATCTGTCATACCCGCGATATAATCGCAGACCACCCGGTCCAGCGGTTCGCCGCTGTGATACATCTGCTGCATATATGCCGGCAGACATTCCCAGTGTTCCATATAGACTTCAAACAGCCCGCCCAGCAGGCCTTTGGTTTTTTCCTCTTCGCTCTTCGCGATGGGATTGCTGTACAGATGCCGGAACATATACTGGCGCAGGTCTCCCATAGCTTCCTGCTTTTCCGCGGACATACGGATCTCCTGCAGGCCCTGGCTGCTGATGATCACATCATGAATTAAAGTGTTCAGACGCTCTCTGGTGGATCCCCCCAGCGTATCCCGGATCGGGCCCGGCAGATCTTCCTCCCGCAGCAGCTTTGCGCGGATCGCGTCATCCATGTCATGGTTGATATAGGCGATTTTGTCGGACAGCCGCACAATCTGCCCTTCCAGCGTGGAAGGCATGCCGGCCAGCTGGTGATTCCGGATTCCGTCCCTGACCTCCCAGGTCAGGTTCAGCCCTCTGCCGTCACTTTCCAGTTTTTCCACGATCCGTACACTCTGTTCATTGTGGCGGAATCCGCCTTCGCACAGATCATTCAGCACTTTTTCCCCGGCGTGCCCGAAGGGCGTATGGCCCAGGTCGTGTCCCAGAGCGATGGCTTCCACCAGGTCTTCGTTCAGCCGCAGCGCTTTTGCAATGGTCCGGGCCGTCTGGGAGACTTCCAGCGTATGTGTCAGCCGTGTCCGGTAATGGTCGCCCTTCGGCTCCAGGAATACCTGTGTCTTATGCTTCATCCTGCGAAACGACTTGCAGTGAAGGATCCTGTCCCGGTCGCGCTGAAACACCGGCCGGAGATCGCACTGCGCCTCTTCCCGGTCTCTGCCTTTTGAATTTTCGCTGAGCATGGCAAAAGGGCTCAGATACTCCCGTTCTGTCAGCTCCAGCTGCTCCCGAATGGTCATCAGTCGTTTCACCGCCTTTCCGTAATCAACGAAAACGTCTCTGTATATATAATTCCGCGTCCGTACCGGATTTCCTTTTTTCTTTTTCAAAAAATCCGCAAAGCAGATCAAATGCCCGAAAACTCCGCCTGCGGCAGGCTTCACCGAAGCGCCTGTTTTAAAGCTGCCAGCAGTACCGTATCCTCTTCATAGCGCAGGGCCGGATTCCTGCTCAGGCAGGTCATGATCACTTCTGTCAGCCGCCGGGTGGCGCAGTGATTCAACACACAGCGGTTCTGCCTTCTGCTGCGTCCCGGATATTCACCGGTCAGCATCACATACATCAGGACGCCCAGGCTGTAGCGGTCTGCCGCTTCCGTTACGGCAAAGCCCCCATTTCTTCCGGTTCCCCGCTGACACAGGGGATAAAAGACGTGTTCTCCCCTGCCCGCCTTTCTGTCCGTTCCTGTCAGTTCCGGCGCTGCGTAGTGTTCGGTCAGCCACCAGGTGACTGCTCCGCTTCTTTCCCGGCTTTCCTGAAGCTGCAGCGCAGAGCCGAAGTCAATCA
The DNA here is from genome assembly GCF_000270305.1 of Clostridium sp. SY8519. NCBI lineage: Bacteria > Bacillati > Bacillota > Clostridia > Eubacteriales > Clostridiaceae > Clostridium > Clostridium sp. SY8519. The sequence continues at coordinate 2,686,328 of NC_015737.1, forward strand.
GGGCAATGCGTCCGTGTGCCTGCAGAATTACATTGGACGGCTTCAGATCCAGGTAAACCACGGGAACGGGGCAGGTATGCAGATACATCAGCACATCCATCAGCCCCAGCACCACCGCGCAGAACGTCTGCTTCGGAAATCCGTCCGTCAGCTCCCGGGCCGACGCCAGGGTCCGGCCTTCCATATAATCCATAAAAATAATGATATGGGTGTCTGTTTCTTTGTAGTCGATAATTCGTGGAATTGAACAGTGATTCAGATGGCGCAGAATCTGGAATTCATGCAGTGCCCTTTGATCCGGCACACTGCGGCGAATCACTTTTGCCACTCGATAGATACGGAGACGGCGGTGGCGCACCAGATATACCCGGGAGGTGCCGCCGGCTCCCAGTAATTTAATCCATTCGTATTCGTTCATGTTTCTGCGGGATCAAGCAGATTACAGTCTGATCATAGCACAAATTCCCGTCCCGGGAAAGTCCCGCAAAGGCAGGGATGCGTCCGGCAGAATTTCAGCGGCGGATAACCTTCCGGACAATGCACAGCGCAATGCCGAGGATTGCCAGCAGTGTAATCACGGTTCCGGATTGATTAAATACTTCTGAATAGCGAATGATCCCCGCAAATATTCCGGCTGCAGTCGGCACAAAATAAGTGATGGACTTGCAGACGCAGGAAACGATCAGCACCACCACAAAGCCGAACAGTCCCCGGCCGGGGTCCAGGCGCAGCACTCTGCCCGCCGTCCGGTAAGCCTTCCGGGTCAGTATCCAGATCAGCTGGATCAGTGTCCACAGGAGAAACAGAACTGACAGCACCAAAAAGCCCGTGCTGGCTTCCGCCGCCAGGGTCGGTCCGCCAGTCAGTCCTCCGTTCTGATATACAGACGCAAAATTAAGCAGAAGCACTGCCAGCATGACCAGCGCCGATACCATCTGCAGAATCCGGCTGGCCTTTTGCAGCGGAGCGGCTGCTTCCTTCTTTTTCCCTCCGGATTTCTGCGATACAGGATACGGCACAGCTTCTCTGCGCACCGTCTGTTCCTGATACAGGGGCGCGGTACGGTCCATATCCGCCTCCCGGACAGCGTATCTGCTGTCTTCCTGACCGGTATACTTCTGACCGGTACCGGATATCAGCAGATCCTGCGCTTCCGGATGATCCCGAAACCAGCCGGCCGCAAACGCATTGGTGGCGATCACCTTCTGGCCGTTTTTCCGCAGTTCCCGGACTGCGAGATCCATAAGATTTCTGGCATAGCGGATCCCTTCCGGAGAATCACTGCCATAAATATGCGTAATCTCCCGGACGCCTTCTCCTGCTGCCGGATAGTCAATCTCCGCCATCCGTGTTCCGTCCTCATCTTCCAATACTATTCTGTCTGAGTGAATCTTGTAATACATATTCCTCTGCTCCTGCCTGTGTCAATGACAGCATCCAGTATCTGCCTCTGTCAGATCAAAAACAAACCGCTTCCGGCTGAGCGCCGGTGTACCTTTAGGATACGCTCCATTTGTGTCCGTCCGGTGAAAATTCATTGCCAGAAGAAACTTCTCCGCATCTCCGTTTCCTTCCGGCACTTCCGCAAGCACGCACTGTTTTCCCGCGGCACGGCAATGTGCCAGCGCGGTCTTTACCATAAATGTGCCCAGTCCGTCCCGCGCCGCTTCCGGTATGATTCCGAGAAACCTGAGCTCTGCCGTTTTCGCCGGATCTTCCGGAAGCCCTTCGCCGGACACCGGGGCGCAGCCTTCCGTAAAGTCCCCCAGTATCATCAAACCGGAGGTACGGTCTGACGCGATGCAGAGATACACGGCTCCAAGTTCCGCTGCCATCTTCAGCGCCGCGTCATCCGGCACCGGCACAGTGTCCGGAGTTTCTGCGGATTCTGCCAGTCGTCGGCAGAACTCCCGCACCAATGGATACTCTTCTGCCTCTGCAGGCCTGATTTCAACCATCGCTTCCGCCTCTCTTTTGTCTTTATTAGGAAAGAATCTCTGTGGGATGCTGACATGCTCCCGCAGACAAGCCTTTGGATTTTCACTGCAAATTTATAACAAAAAAAATGCAGGAAGAGGGACTTGAACCCTCATGAGCGCAATGCTCACACGGACCTGAACCGTGCGCGTCTGCCAATTCCGCCATTCCTGCATAAATCATATGGTATTCTGTTGTATGTGCCTCAGAACGAATACTATGATACTCATTTCCCGCCCAGAAGTCAATAGGAAATTTCAATTTTTTTCTTTTTATTTTTCCCGGATATCTGTTGACATATTTCTTTTCATTTGCTATTATATTCAAGTCGCGTGAGGCGGCAGTTATCAATCAAATAGATGCGGAAGTGTCGGAACTGGCAGACGAGCAAGACTAAGGATCTTGTGATCGCAAGATCGTGTGGGTTCAAGTCCCATCTTCCGCACTGCGAAAACAGAAGCGCAAGCTTCTGTTTTTTCGTATCCACACATTTATCCCAACCTACGGAGATTTCTTTATGAAAAGACAGCCGGAAGGAACAGAATACTATAAGATCGGCGAGGTCTCAGAGCTTTTTCATATCGGTGTTGATTCCATCCGATACTACGAAAAAGTCGGCCTGCTCCATCCCGTCCGCAGCGCGGAAAACCACTACCGCCTTTACTCCCTGGATGATATCCGTACCATGAATACCATCCGTGAGCTTCTGGATCTGGGGTTTTCCACGGAGGAAATCCTGGCGTTTGAAAACGACCGCACACTGGATCACGTCACCGCCATGCTGAAACAGGAAGAAGCGGTCATCGACCGGGAGATGAAAGAACTGCGCCGCAAGAAAAAAGAAATTCACGGCCGCCTGCTTTCCATCCGGGAAAATCTGGCCCGGGACTGTTCCGGAGAAATCAATCTTCTGGAGCTGCCTGCCCGAAACTGCTTTATGATTTCCCGCAGTGACATGCCGGATCAGATGATCAACTATCAGCTGGCCCGCTTTACCGTGGATCTGAAAAAAAAGATGGCCACCATCGGTGCCTGTGACTGCTACACCCTGGATATCCACTCCCTCAATGACACCTGCCAGGATTACCGTACCAAAAATGTCTTCTTCTACTCCGAACACCTGGAGCTCGAGACCAACTATACCCTGCCTGCCGGAATCTATCTGAGCACCTGCTACCGCGGCGACTACAGCCACACCAGGGAAGTCGTTCCACGGATGCTCCGGTACGCGCAGAATCACCGGTTCCAGGTCATGGGCGACCCCATTGAGTTCTGCCATATCGATCGCTACGAAACTGCCCTTCAGTCAGAATATCTGACAGAAATACAGCTTCTGGTCGCAAAAGAATCCACCCGGTCCTGGAGGATCCGCTGACCTCCGGACCGGATGGATTCTTTTTTCTGTCTGAAGTAATCCGAAAATCAAAGATTATAAAATCTTTCATAGCGCAGGGAGGACAGATCCAGCATCGGCGCTTCGCCGGCCGCAATCTGCGCCATCATATACCCCACTGCCGGCGCTGTTCCAAACCCATGGCCGTTAAACCCGGTGGCCAGAATCAGTCCCGGCGTCTCCTCCGGTCTGCCGAGGACGCAGACGCCGTCGCTGGTGCAGTCGCACCATCCGGTCCAGCTGCGGATGATTTTCGCGTTTTTTAACGCCGGTACGTAGCCTTCAATAGCACGGCAGCTGGCTCCCAGCGTTGCGGCATGCGCGAAATTCACTTCATCCGTATCCTCGTCCATCAGTGCCTCCGGCCCTGCCACAGCCCCGAACACGAAGGAGCCGTGGCTGGTCTGATGCCCGTAGAAATCGGCATCGGCGCAGCCCAGCATCTGAAGGAACATTTTCGGCTCCATCTCCGTTACCAAACAGCAGTCAATCTCATCTTCCATCGGAATATCCAGTCCCACCGTGTTGATAATCGCACGGCTGGCGTATCCGGCGGCCACCAGGACATTGTCCCCTTCCAGAACCGTTCCGTCCGAAAGAATCACTTTCCGGACGCTTCCTTTTACCTTGCGCAGAGCCACTGCCTTTGCCCCGGTATAAAACCGTACGCCCATCTCCAGCGCGCGCAGGTAATAACCCAGGGTTGTGGTCAGCGGATTGGCATGGCCGTCTGTGGGACAGAAGCTGGCGCCAATCACCTGATCCGACAGATAGGGATTGAGTTCATGTACCTGTCTGGCATCGATCATTTCCACATCCAGCCCCATATTTCTGCAGCTGGTGGTCAGTGTCTGCAGCTTATTCAGATGTGCCGCCGTCTTTCCCATCCGAATATTGCCCTTTTGTGTATATTCGGTATCAACACCCAGCTCCTCCGACAGACCAGGCCAGAATTTCTGCACTGCCGCCATTGCGACGGGCAGCTCCCGGATATCCCTTCCGGACTGCCGCACACCGCCTCCGTTCCTGCTGGAACCGCCATGTCCGATGGAATCCGAGCTTTCCAGGACCATCACATCTCTGATGCCCCGTTTTGCCAGATAATACGCGGAAGCGCAGCCCACAATTCCGCCACCGATTATGATTACATCTGCTGTCTTCTTCATATCTCTGCTCTCCTATTCTGCCTGCTCACCCAGATCTTTTCCGGCGATTTCCATTGCAATCGGACGCATCGGCGACCTGGATGTCGCTGCTTCGATCTCACGTACCGGAACGTTCAGTTCTTTCGCGATCAGCCTTCTTGTCAGCATTCCGCAGGTCTGCCCCTGGCACAGTCCCATGCCGCAGCGCAGAAATCTGCGAAGCTCTTCAATGGTCATAATTCCTGCATGCACTGCTTTTCTGATTTCTCCTTTGGTAACTTCCTCGCATCGGCAGACAAGAATATCATCATCCGGCTCCGGAAGAAACGGTCCGATTTCCTCTAATTTTTTCTGAATATCAAACATCTGTTTTTTTCTCCTATCCGATTTTTCTGTCTGCAGTTCAGGCTTTTGCATAAAATCTTGCCCGGTCTTTTTCCGCAATCGGCACTTTCATGGTCAACAGGTTGGTTCCGTCATAAGCTTTGCCGGAACGCACCCGGACAATCTCGGCATCGCAGATCGCCTCCCCGCTTCTGGATAGACCTTTTCCTCTGTCTCCCTCCTGGGGCAGCGGCAAAAATTCATAAGGAATGGTAATTTCCGCAGTTCCCTCTTCCGGATTCTCGCTGACCAGAAAGATTGCCTGCCCGGAGCAGCTGGCCACACACATGCCGCAGTCCACACATTTGCTGCCTTCCACAGAAATCGGCAGCGACGTGATATGCTCCCCGATGGAGATGCAGTTCATTTTGCATGCTGTCTGGCACGGGTTGCAGGGAATATTCTGCGTACACTCGATCACCGGATGCACTTTTGCTTCCGAACGGAAACCGGGGAATCTCGCGATTTCATCATCCGCGATAAATCCATGCCTGAGAAGATTTTCAGAAACTGCGATTCCTTCCTCTGTGGCCTCCACCTTTTTTCCCCGGTTCTGGGGAGCAAACATTCCCTGACGCAGCGCATCCAGAGACTGCATCAGTTCCTTTTCTCTGTGATCCCGCTCTTCTTCCGTCACATAGCCCAGATATTCGGCCACAGCTTCTCCGCTCATGCGGCCTTCGATCATGGCGGAGGACGCCTCTTCGATTCCTGCCACATCACCGGCGGCGTAGATTCCAGGTATGGATGTTTCACCTGCCGCGCTGCATTTCGGAACTGTGCCGCCTGCGTCATCCATTTCCGCCCCGTCCATCTTCAGAAGCTGTGCCATTGGCGAAAGTCCTACTGCCACACAGACCGTATCCACATCGAAGTGTTTTTCCGTGCCCGGAAGAAATTCAAAATTCCTGTCTACTTCCGCAATGGTTACACCCGTAACACAGTCGGTGCCTTCCACTTCCAGGATCGTATGGGACAGATAAAACGGTACGCCGCAGCGCGCGACCTTGGAGGCATGCACGCCGTAACCGCCGATTTTCGGTGCCGCGTCCGCAAGGGCCACCACTTCACACCCTGCCTGCATCAGCTGGAATGCCACCACCAGTCCTACATTTCCGGTTCCAAGCATCAGCACACGGTTGCCGGGTTTTACCCGATACAGGTTCATCATGGTCTGTGCCGCGCCTGCCCCGATTACCCCGGGCAGTGTCCATCCCCTGAAGTTCACCATGTTTTCCGATGCGCCTGTGGCCACCAGAATCGCGTCCGCCTTATAATGATGGACCTCTGTACCGATCTGTACCTGTATTTCCTTCTCTTTGTAAAGTCCGATCACCGTAGCGTTAAGCACCACTTCCACGCCCAGTCTGTTCGCTTCCTCCAGGAGTTCCTCGCCGATCCGGAATCCGCGGACCCTGGCTTTGTGTTCCTTGGATCCGAAGAACTTGTGGATCTGTTTAAACAGCTGGCCGCCCGGTCTCGCGTTTTCATCAAATACGGTTGCTTTGATCCCGCGGGAGGCTGCTTCAATCGCTGCCGAAAGACCGGCGGGTCCGGCTCCAACTACAATAAATTCTTTTCTTTCTACCTTCATGTCAAGCCTCCTCCCTGGCGGATACCCCATACTGCGTCTGAATTTTCATACCCTCCTGCAGTGGCGTAATGCAGGTACGCACATTAGGCTGTCCATTGACGATCATGACACAGTCCGTACATCTCCCGATCGCGCAGAACACGCCCCGGGGCTCATGGTGTTTCGCGGTGTAACGATGGATCATGATGCCATTGACCCGCAGCGCCATGGCAATCGGTTCCCCCTCGTATCCCTGATACGTCTTTCCGTCACAGGTAAAAGTCACTTGTTTTCCTTTATGTTCCGTCCCAAGAATTGGATGCTCGCTGATTCGATCCATGCCATTTCCTCCTGTCTGTTTTTCTTTCTTATCGTCTGTTTTTTTCTATCTTCGCGTCTGTTTTCTTATCTTTCTTCGCAGCGCGGTTTCGGTTCCATCCCGCGCTGCCACTTTCCTATTTCCAGATTCCCCTGCTCTTTCGGATTCGGTAATACATGATGTTTTCCATGGCCATTACCTTTTCCATCGGCACAGGCTGAAACAGCGGGATTTTCATCTTAATCCGGATCCAGAATATGGAGTAGACAAACAGCACGCCAAGGACAGCCGCCGTTACCAGCCAGATTTTTGCCCGTTCCACAGGGTCTGTTGAAATATTCAGAATCATATACACGGTTCCCGCAATGCCGACCAGCGGAAGCACCGGCCCCAGCGGAACCTTGAAGCTTCGGGGCGCTTTCGGCAGCCGATGCCGGAACACCAGCAGATCCACATGGGCCGCGATATAGGAAGCCATCCAGAATACAGAGCCTACCAGAATCAGGAAACTGATACGGTCAGATGAATCCTGGCTGATATAAGCAAAAATCATAATCGCCACAGACACAAACCATACGCCGATATGCGGCACAGATTTTCTGTTCAGTTTTCCGAAAAACTGGGGCATCAGATTGGTCTTGGCCATACCGGAAAAGATGTTGGACAGTCCCTGCACCGTTGAATTCTGTGTGCTGACGACAGCCAGGGCGGAGACAACCGTCATCCAGATCTGCCCCGGTTTTCCTAACAGCGCCATACCATACAGCAGATGCGGCGCCGCGGAAGAAGTCAGATCCTGCCAGTTGGTATAATTGTGGAATCCCAGAACCATAATGGACTGAATGCCGCAGATAATGGCCAGCCCGATGAACATTCCCAGCGGCACATTCCGCTTTGCGTTCTTTACATTTTTGGATATCGGTATCGCGTATTCCGCCCCGATAAACAGCCAGAACGCCACTGCCGTCATGGATACCACATTCAGCGGGGTCGCGTTCATCACCGCCGGCTGGCTGACTTCCGCCCCGGTTCCCATGCCCAGCATTCCGATGACACCCATAATCAGCATGGAGCCCAGCAGCAGATAGCTGACCAGGTTCTGCACTTTGGCAAACATATCCACGCCCCGCAGATTCGCGATCAGAATAATCACAGAAGCCAGTACCGTCCAGAAATAATTGGGTATTCCGAAGGGCAGATGAATGATCTCACCCATGGCATAAGCAAAAATCGATGCTTCCACGCCGCAGGACAGTACATTGGATACCATGTATCCGCCAACCATCAGCACAATGGTGGGTATCGGTCCGATGCCGGCCAGTGTGTACTGTGCCAGCCCGCCGGTTACGTTGGGCATCAGCGCATTCAGTTCTGACATGGTGGCCATCGTCAGCATATTGAACAGGCAGGCAATCACCATTGCCGCGATAAACAATACACCGATCTGGCCTGCTCCCTGTCCCAGTGATACCAGACAGCTTGTGGCAATGACCAGTCCGACGGAGACGGACACCACATTTCCCAGGCCAAGTGTTTTTTCTTTCATCATCTGCTCCTCTCCCATTCCAGTTACAGCGCGTCCGTTCCCTCATCGCCGGTGCGGATGCGGATCACGTTGTCCAGACTGTAGACAAATATCTTTCCGTCACCGATATGTCCGGTATACAGCTCCTTCATCAAGGTCTGGGTCAAAGCATCCACAGCATCGGAATCTACCACCACCGCAACCTGAATCTTAGGAAGCAATTCCATTTCATAATTCTCGTCCACTTCGTATTCTTTGGTTCCCTTTTCAATACCGCAGCCCAGCACCTGAGTAAAAGTCATTCCTCCCACGCGCAGATCGCTTTCGCTTAAGCATCTTTTTAAGGTCTGAAATTTCGACATATCACAGATAATTTCTATTCTTGATAATCCTGCCATCGTATTTTCCTCCCGCTGTCTGTTTTCCTGCCGCTGCCGATCCGTCTGTCACCGCCGGCGCGGCTTTCTGCAGTTTTTCTTTCCTTACGCCATTTCCGGTGTTTCCCAGAGATTTAATTTTGTTCCGATTCCTTCTTTGACCGCCCTCCGGTATACGCTGCAGCCCCAGGCCACATCTTCCACCGGCATACCGCCTACGGAATAGATAATGACCTGATCTTCCGAAGTCCTTCCTTCCGCTTTTCCTTCAATGATGTCCGCCATATCGGTCAGGTCTTCCCCGGAGGCTTTGCCCTCATGAATCAGGTCGGTAAATTTGCATCCGATGATTCCCATTTTCGGATAGGTGGGATAAGGGTACTCGCTGGCCCAGGCTTCATAAAGCTTCCGGTTGTCCACCACGAATTTGCACGTGCCGAGGAACTCATCATCAAACCGCGCCGCGCTTGGCATGGAAATAAATGCTCCCGGTTTCACCCAGTCTCCGCTGATATAAGGATAGGTTTCCACGATCGCCGGATCATCATCCGTCATTGCCGTGGTGGTAAAAGAGATCACATCCGCGTCCCTGACGGCCTCTTCCTCTGTCTCACACACGATGATTTCATCAAACTGCGGATATTCTTTCTTAACAAACGCGATGAAAGAATCTATGGATTTTCTTCCTCTTCCCTTGATCTTTACCCGGTGAAGTTTCGGACAGACCGCCGCAAAAGCCGCAAGAGAAGTTTTTCCCATGACTCCCGGTCCGATCACTGCTGCCGTCTCCGAATCTTTCCTGGCCAGATATTTTGCGCCTACCCCCGGGATTCCGCCGGTGCGGTACGCGGACAGCAGGTTGGCGGACATGAACGCCAGCGGAGCTCCGGTATCCTTATCATTCAGGGTCAGAGTCAGAATGGAACGGGGCAGCCCTTTCTTTTTGTTTTCGATATTGGAGCCATACCATTTCACACCGGCCATCTGGTAGCGTCCGCCCAGATATGCGGGCATGGCCATGAATCTGCGGTCCTGGGTGTTTTTCGGCATGCCCGGAAATTTCGGGTCATCCGGGAACGTCACCATGCAGCCGTGAGAGTTATGGTTCTCCCCGCCCATCATGTAATCTCCCTTTTTCAGAAGAAGGAGCATATCCTCCATGGATGCAATACAGGCCGCCATATCCTTGACTCCCGCCCGAATCATATCCGGTTCGCTTAAATATAGAAAATCAATTTTTGCACTCATTTCCGCGCCTCCGTTTTCATAAAAAAAGGAGCTGTCCGCGTTTGCGAATCAGCTCCCTTGCCTCTTGTCATTCTTAAGTTACTTATACCCTAAACCCTGGTACCATACCAGAGTCAACAGGATATTTTGTATCTATTTGAATACAAGAAACAGATGCTATTTGGTTGTTTATTCCCATTACTTACTCTTTGAAGTGTTTTCTCGCGATTTCCGCAATCAGATGGGCCGTTTCCTCAATCCCGAAAATACTGCTGTCCATCAGAAAATGATTTCCCTCGGTTCCGCCCCATTCATACTCGGAATAATAGCGGTTGTAGTTTCTCCGGGTCCGGTCTGTTTTCTTGATGATCCGGATCGCCCGGCCCCTGTCTGCTGCGCCGTACACTTCCATCACGCGGCGAATCCGGAACTCCGCCGGCGCGTAGATAAAGATCGACAGCAGATCCGGCTCATCCCGCAGCACATAGTTGGCGCAGTGCCCGACAAATACTGCGGACCCCTCTGCCGCCGCTGTCAGGATCGTCTGTTCCTCCAGATCAAAAATCTCATCCTGCTCGGTTTTCTGAAGCATCGGATCGTATTTTTTAATGAGATAGTTGCCGAAATCGGTCACATCTTTGGTCTCATCTTTTTTCGCCACATTCAGCCCTTTTTTCTGCGCCGACGCGCTGATTTTCGCCTCATCATAAAAATGGATTCCCAATTCTTCCGCTACTTTTTCAGCAATGGCATGTCCGCCGCTTCCATATTGACGTCCGATGGTAATAATCATTTTCTTCATGACAAGCACCCCTTTCGCTCTTTTCATCCGCGGCTAATCAACCGCCCGTTTCTTCTTTTTTATTATACTCCATTTCCCGGTTTCTGAACCGTTTCCGCTACTGTTTTTTTGCTTTTCAGAATAAAAAATCACCCCGGTTCTGCCGCCGAAAGAGATTTCAGCGGTTTTACCGGGGTGATTTTTGAATTGTATGAAATGATATGAACTTCCCGCGGAGGATAACGGAATCGTTTCGTTCCTATCTTCTCGGAATATATCCGTGATAATTGACCAGATTGTTAGCCATGGTAAAGTCAGCCACTGCCACAGAAATGAATTTGTGGTACGGTTTCAGGAACGGGAACTGATCCTGCTGGGCCCATGCCGGTTTTTTCAGTGTTTTTGTGGCTTCTACCGCAGTCTGATACCAGCCGGACTGATTCTCAAACCAGAACTCCAGAATATGTTCCATGCCGCTGCCGCCGTTGATTTCCTTCTTTACCTTGCTGTGAAGGATTCTGGTGCATTCCGGCGCTGCCTCAAAGACAGGGATCACCTCTTCAAAAAGCCAGCGATCCCCTTCTTCTGCGGATACCCCTTCCGGATAGCCGATGGCAACATTCCAGCGGTAGTTCGCGCCGTCCTCAATGGTGCGGCCTTTTCCCTTGATATCATCTTCCCACCAGTAAGGCGCAAAACAGAAAATGAAAGGATTGGCGCCTTCCATATTTGTGCTCCGCGCTTCATTGCCGGAATCGCCGCCGTCATCACCGGGTGCCCCGCCGTTTTTCTTCATGGCTTCCAGCATGCCTTCCGTGATATTTCCCTGCCATAACAGAACTTCCGGCGGGAATGTCTCAGCGATGGCCTTAATGCCCAGGCGCTCATCAAAGTCGCTCACCATCCAGTGATGCTCGGTCAGCTGCATGGAGCAGTAACCAAAACGCTCCCCTTCCGGCGGTGTCGGGAATGAAGGATAAAACGCGTATTTTGTCACATAGGGCTCAAACTGTCCGATGCTGTCCGGTACATGGGTTTTATACAGCCAGCGCTGGAGTTTCGGTCTGTAGTCTTCTTTTGCGCAGTTAACATAGATGAAGCTGCGCATCGGCTCAAATTTAAAATCTGCCATAAAAAATACCTTCCTTTCTCACGGATATATCTTGCATAATATAATATTAACATTCCTGCCGACGTTTTACAATCGCATTTGTGCATCCTGTCAATACTATTTCTGCATGACTCTTAACTTCCAGTTTTTTTCCCGATGGGGGTGCGGACGTTTTCTTGGACAGCCTAGGCAACCAATCCAAGAGATCGCCTGTACTCCACAGGGCTCAAATACCCTAACGATTTCTTGATTCTTTTTTCATTGTACCAATGGAGGTGACGATCTAACTCACGTGAGAATTCTTCCACGGTCACACCCGTCCAGTCCTGATTGTAGAAGAACTCATTTTTTATTCGTCCAAATAACCCTTCACACACAAGCAGCATTATCTGGAGAGCACCCTTTCTGTGACATGGATCTGGTATATCCGTTTATCTTCATTCTCTCGATCCAACCTGGCCATCGATAGTGGCATCCTCGATCCGTATGAATGATTGGTTTGGATTTTGTGCCTATGTTCGCAATCACATCGTCGAGCATGCCGTTGACGAGATCGGCATTTGGATGTTCGCTTATTCTCCACGTGACCAGCATTCCATCGAAGCAGTCTACTGCCGGAGACAGATATCCCTTGCCTGCCGGAATAGCAAACTCACTGATATCCGACAAAAGAAGTTCGTATGGTTTCTCGCTGTGAAAATCCCTCTGTGCTTCGTTTGGAACAGCAGGACTGATTTCCCCCTTATACGAACTGTATTTCCTGGCTTTTCGGATTTTTCCTTCAAGCTCCTCTTCCTTCATCACTCTACGAACGACTTTCTCCGAGACCTTTATCCATGTCTTTTTTAGTTCTGCATGGATCCTGCGATGTCCATACCGAGCTTTGTTTTCAAGGAATATACGAACAACTTCATGACGCAGATACTCATATTTATCTTCTGCTGCAAAAGCCTTTATCTGATAGTAGTAACTACTCCTTGACAGTCCAGCCCTCAATCATTAACATAGAAAATATTATTTACAGAGAATTATTCACACGCGCTGGTTTACCGTTTACCATGATTTACCGTTTACTTTACATCATTACTCATACCTCCTAAAAAAATACATATAAAAAGGCACCTTAGACTAAAATCCAAAGTGCCGATAAAAAAGCGATATTTAGTTTATTTTGATTTTCTCAAAACGTTTGAAACAGTTGATTGCGAAATATTCATCATGCTTGCAATCATCTCTTGAGTCAATTTCTGATTTTTTGATAAGTCATTTATTATCTCATTGCGCTCAGTTAATGAAGTAAATGCTGGAATAATATATTGAACATTTTTTTCTACCCCTGTCGCGGTTACCGATTTTATCAGCGTAGTTCCATTATCCAAAACTGCACGTGCAAATTTTTCCCCCGTCTTGCCATTTGTACCAAAATTCAAGCTTACAATGTCTGACAATTCCGCTGATAATTTACCTAAATCCTTTGCATTGAAAACCGAAAGTAAATTTATACCCATGTTAACCTCTTTTCTATGAATTTAATATTATTATACTATTATTCTGCTATTAGAATAATATTAAAATAGTATTTTGTCAAGGCCAATATGATTAAATATAAATATCAACATCAATATAATTCACAAATTTATAGTTTCTATCATCAATTTCAAAACTGTCAATAAATTCCGATACTCGCTTATCTTCCCAGCTGTCTTTTATTCTATTTTTCCATACTGCAGCAAAATCATCTTTCAATATATTTCCAACTACAAATGGAGCCATTCCATCTAGTCGAATATCACCATTTGATCTAATGACGGCATTAGAATATGGAATTTCCCTATGTCGTTCTAAACCCTTTTTCACACTATTGGAACTCTTTATCCTCATTTTTCCATTATACTGTTCTTGTTTTTCATGAATGATACTTATCATTTCTTTACGCTGAATATCCGTAAGCAGTAATTCTCTATTTAGAAACGTCCGCCCACTTAAGCTTAGTTCCCCAGCAATAATTTCTTTCGCACCAATACTAAATGCAAAATCACACATAGCTCCGATTTCATTTATATTAGTAGGTGTAACACAATGAGCTATTTTTAACGGAATGTTGCTTTCGGACACTTTTTTAGCAGCTTCAACTGCTTTTTTCCAACTTCCTTTGCAATTTCTAAACCAATCATGATACTCTTCTCGCAAGCCATCAATTGATATTTGTAACCAATGATATTTATACTTTTCTAATTTATGAATTTTCTCAGTATCTAACAAAAAACCATTTGTAAGAAATGTAAATATTGTTCCATCATCATGTAAAATATCCATTATCTTAAAAATGTCATTGCCTATTAATAGAGGTTCTCCACCAGATATAATGCACTCAAATATACCTCCATGTTCTACAAGGTAATTTGAAAAACGTATCCATTCTTTTGATGTCATTTCATCTTTTACAATGTTTTCCGCACCGGAATTATTATAACAGTGTCGGCAAAAAGCATTGCAACGTGAAGTCAATTCAAATTGTAAAGATGCCAAAGGAAATGTATCAGATTCCTTATAGATACCCTTTTTTTCAATCATTCTACTGATAGCTTCGCCATCTGATAAATCCATCTTTTTTATACTATTAAAAAATCCTTTTCTATCCATACTTTATATAACCTTTTAGATTATTTCTTTTTCTCTTAACTCCGCAATGAATTGATCCACATCAATCCATTTGCCTTCTTCCGGAATATAAGTACAATACCATGGTTTTTCATCAATTATTTCACTTATACTATCTGAGCGACAGTCAAAACAATTATATCTATATTCACATAGTGAACATCCACTGACCCTATCTTTATTTAATTCTCTTATTTTCTTGCTGAGTATAATATCAGAATTTGATTCAATCATTCCATGCATCATTCTCCGTTCCATAACACAAGGATATATTTTTAAATCCGCTGAAATATATAATTTATTATTAAAGCAATTATGTCCGTTTATCATTTTAATTGACATTTCTTTGTTCAAAGGTTTCCTAAACGTTTCCTTTGTGATTAACTTTTTTCTAACTAACTCTTCTGACAATAAGCATGTATTAGCACGTCCAGACATACGCACAACATCTTTTGATGGATTCAATTCATACAAATCTGTGTTCTTAACCCCCAAACATAAGTCTTTCATGAGTACATTACATACTCTATAAGGAATATCAGCTGCCTCAAGTTTTTTAATAGTATCATTTGTTTTCTTATAAGAACCTATACTATCTGTTACTTTGTCATGTTCTGTTTCTATATATGAGTAAACAGACAATGCAATATGTATCCCATTCTCTTTTATGTACTTGATCCATTCATCATCCATAAGTGTTCCGTTTGTAAATACTTCAATAAATTCAAATTTATTTTTTGAATAATCAAGCATATCCTTAAGAACGGCGCCTTCCATAAAAGGTTCCCCACCAATAATTTGTATTCTTGTAATTCCTAAGTTCTTTAACTTATCTACAACTGTACGAAAATTTTGTAATGACATTGATTCATCTCTCTGAGGATGCGAATCATTGTAACAATGCTTACATTTTAGATTACATTTTGTAGTTATCTCTATCCATGCAAATGACGGAACCGTCTGACATTTTAGATCTTCTATATCATGCCTTTCATGAAAGTTCTTTTGAACAATAATTTCATTCTTAATAAATACATCAATTACTGATTTTAGCTCATCATCTATATCATCTTTGGTCATCTCATGTTCGTTTATTTGTTCTATCTTTTCCATTAATGCAGTATTGACAGAATACATTTTTCTTGATTTAAAACTATATATGCATCCATTTACTTTCCCTTTAACTAAATAGGTTTCATCGTTCAACGATAAATACACAATTATCCCCTCCCATATAAAAAACACGCCACCAATCAGTAACGTGCTTTTTATAAATATTCCGTTTGCAAAAATACTTTTAAGCCGGAAAACAAGAACCTGGGTTACAAGCAACCGGATAACACTCTCCCATAAATGGCGAGCACTCTTCACTTTCAATGTCAGCTTCCATCTCCTCTTGTGTTAGACATTCATATTCATACATTATAAACCACCTCCTAATACTGTATAAAAATAACAACTATATCATCAGCTAACACCAATTTATTATATAATATTTACACATTTCTGTCTACGCTATTCACTTTATAATTAAAATGTGTCTGACTTTTTTGTCATACAATTTATTTCTCTTGCTTTTTTACATTAAAATTTTTGATCTGTTCCCTTATCTGCTCTCTACGTTCCTCAGATATCCTTCTCGGTTTACGATAATTAACGTACTGTTTCGGCATTGAATAGGTCTTGCTGATATCTGTTTCCTTAATGCACTTGTAAATCTCCGGATACTTGGTAACTAACGCATCAAGTTTTCTCACGCCGATGGGGGTGCGGACAAAAACCTGGACTACGTTAGGACTCCGAAAGGAGCAGATGAATGTACACAAAAAAGCAAGTAGAAGAAGCATTGAGATTTTATCGAAAATGCGGATCTGCGACATTGACAGTGAGATGCTTAGGATATCCCAGCCGTGCGATGCTGTATAACTGGGCTGAAAACGAGGAGAAAGCAAAGAACCCACGAAAAGAAAATGGAACTTTACATTGTCCGTCGAAACCCAGGTTTTCAGTCGATGAGAAAATTAATGCGGTAAAACGTTGCTTTGAGGGGAAAGAGTCTGTAGAGTTAGTAGCAAGGGAGATTGGATGCAGCAATGTTACGATCTATAACTGGCGCAATAAATATATCCGGGAAGGAGTATTTTCTCTCATGGATGAAAATAGAAAAAACGAACTCAAAATGTTATAGATTCCAATGATGTGGATCAGCTCAAGCAACAACTATATGAACTCCAGACGGAGGTAGATATTCTCAAGGAAACACTCAATGTAATAAAAAAAGACCCCGGCGTCGACTGGAAGGACCTGAAGAACAGGGAGAAAGTAGCGGTAATCGACGCCATGAAGGAGAAGTACCCGCTACCGATCCTGCTTCGAAGGATGGGTCAGGCGTGCATTTCACCCTTTACCTGCCAACGGATTTTTGTTATTCAGGCATCCGTCCCGGATACATGATCGATAATTCTCCGCGGACTCTGCCCCAGTTCCGGATCGGCATAGTCCATTTTTTGTATATTTCGAAGGATGATAAATATAAAGCTTTTAGCAAGGCTTGGGAACTCGGGAAAACGCTGCGCTGCCGGTTCAGTCGGCGGAACGACGAATTTAAGGATTCGATCGCATTTGTCGTATAGAAAGCCGTCCGCACGTCTTTCGAAAATTTGAAAATGGGCAAAATCGCATCCCAGTTTTCATGCCAGCGGTTCCTGGCATGGGGATACTGACCGGACCATTTTTCTGTTACGCGGTCAACCTGCTCCAGCGCGGCCTTTTCATCCGCAGCTGTATCAATCGTCTTT
The DNA here is from genome assembly GCF_000270305.1 of Clostridium sp. SY8519. NCBI lineage: Bacteria > Bacillati > Bacillota > Clostridia > Eubacteriales > Clostridiaceae > Clostridium > Clostridium sp. SY8519. The sequence continues at coordinate 2,703,599 of NC_015737.1, forward strand.
AGGTCCTTGGCAAATGATTTCATGTCCTTGTTCGCGACATATTTCAACGTATTACGCTCCATATGGACAATACAGCGCTGCTGTTCTGTTTTAGAAAAGGCAGTGCTGATGGCATCCTTAATTCCCGTCAGACCATCGGAACAAAGGATCAAGATATCCTGTATCCCACGGTTTTTTAAGCTATTTAATACACTCAGCCAGTATTTGCTGCTTTCATTTTCGCCAATCACAATCGTTAGGATTTCTTTTTTGCCTTCATCATTGATTCCCAAGACAACATAGGCAGCAAGTTTTCGTATCACGCCGTCATCACGAACAGAAAAATGAACCGCATCAATAAAAACGATCGGATATACTGCGGAGAGCGGCCGGTTCTGCCATTCTTCAATTTTGGGCAGCAACTTGTCGGTAATATCAGAGACCATGCCTTCACTCACCTCGAAGCCATAAATGTCTTCGATCGTATCCGAAATCTGACGTGTGGACATTCCCTTTGCGTACATGGATATGATTTTTTCATCGATTGACGAAATATCTTTTTTACGTTTCGGAAGGACTTTAGGGGAAAAGGTGCTTTGCCGGTCCTGTGGGACATCTACCTCAAACTCACCATATTTACTGCGGACGCCTTTGGACTTTGTTCCGTTTCGATCATTTGGTTCAGAAGAACGCTCATACTTTTCGTAGCCAAGGTGGTTGTCCATTTCAGCTTCCAGCATTTCCTGGATCGTTCCGGACAGCAGATCTTTCAGGGCGTTCTGAATATCATCCGCTGTTTCGATATCGTACTCTTCAAACAGCCCCTGCATGATATTTCTTTTGTTTTCTGTCATGGGTTTCGGTTTGTAGATATTTCGTTTTTTGTTTGCCATAATCAAAGGCCTCCTATAAATTTGATTTTATCATAGAAGACCTGGATGATACGATTAAGTATTCATTTTTACAGAGAATATTTCATAGGCTGGGGGTGCGGACGTTTTCTTGGACAGCCTAGGCAACCAATCCAAGAGATCGCCTGTACTCCACAGGGCTCAAATACCCTAACGATTTCTTGATTCTTTTTTCATTGTACCAATGAAGGTACAGATCTAACTCACGTGAGAATTCCTCCACGGTCACACCCGTCCAGTCCTGATTGTAGAAGAACTCATTTTTTATTCGTCCAAATAAACCTTCACAAGCAGCATTATCTGGAGAGCACCCTTTCTGTGACATGGATCTGGTATACCCGTTTATCTTCATTCTCTCGATCCAACCTGGCCAGCGATAGTGGCATCCTCGATCCGTATGAATGATTGGTTTGGAGTTTGCGCCTATGTTCGCAATCACATCGTCGAGCATGCCGTTGACGAGATCGGCATTTGGATGTTCGCTTATTCTCCACGTGACCAGCATTCCATCGAAGCAGTCTACTGCCGGAGACAGATATACCTTGCCGGCCGGAATAGCAAACTCGCTGATATCCGACAAAAGAAGTTCGTCTGGTTTCTCGCTATGAAAATCTCTCTGTACTTCGTTTGGAACAGCAGGACTGATTTCCCCCTTATACGAACTGTATTTCCTCGTTTTTCGGATTTTTACTTCAAGACCCTCTTCCTTCATCACTCTGCGAACGACCTTCTCCGAGACCTTTATCCCTGTCTTTTTTAGTTCTGCATGGATCCTGCGATATCCATACCGAGCTTTGTTTTCAAGGAATATACGAACAACTTCATGGCGCAGATACTCATATTTATCTTCTGCTGCAAAAGCCTTTATCTGATAGTAGTAACTACTCCTTGACAGTTTCATTCTTCGAAGCAGGATCGGTAGCGGGTACTTCTCCTTCATGGCGTCGATTACCGCTACTTTCTCCCTGTTCTTCAGGTCCTTCCAGTCGACGCCGGGGTCTTTTTTTAATACGTTAATTGTCTCCTTTAAGATATCTACTTCCAATTGGAGCTCGTACATCTGCTTTCTGAGCGATTCGACTTCTTCTGAAGATATCTTTTCATCCATATCCGGTAATTTTCCCGGCCTGATATTTTTCGTGTTCATCAGAGAAGCTGCACCTCCTTGAAGATATCGCTTTCGCCACATATATATGCTGGCTCGGCTGTATTCGATCTCCTCTGATACTGATTTTACACTCTCTCCATTCTCAAAGCAACGACGAAGCACTTGCAGCTTAAACTCCGCCGGAGGATTTCTGGGGTGCTCGGTGGTGTTTTTAAGATTAAGTTTTTTTCGCTTTTCTTTTGTTTTTCCCTCGTTACGAATCCAGGTATACAGTTGCTTTCTGCTGGGATAACCAAGTTGACGTACCACATCTGTAACAGATCCTGTCTGATGGAAAACATGCAGTGCCTTTGTTCTCTGTTCTTCTGAATACATCATTGACTCCTTTCAGAGCCCTATATGTGTCCAGGTTTTTGTCCGCACCCCCGCTCCTTTTTTACACCTCTAAAATAAGTATTATACTAACTCAATGAGTATGGCAAAGATAGCCCGAAAAATCAATAGAAATGCTGATTTTTCGGGCTGTTTCTCGATGTTTTTTCGGTTGAGTGTTAAATCTTGCCGGGAGTTAAGGTTATACGTTAATCTCAGCGGTTGCGCCAAGCAGATCATGGAACTGATCCAGAACCGGACGTACCGTCTCTGCCAGGAATTCCTCCACCTGCTGCGGCGCGCGGCCGATGTAACGCTCCGGCTGCATCGCGGACTGCAGTTCTTCCAGGGTCAGCCCGAAGCTCTCGTCTGCGGCAATCAGTTCCAGAAGATTATTGTCCATTCCCTCTTCCTTCACATTGCGGCCTGCCTGCATGGACAGCTGACGGATTCTCTCATGCAGCTCCTGACGGTCTCCGCCCTTTTTCACTGCATCCATCATAATGTTTTCTGTGGCCATAAACGGCAGCTCTGCCATCATATGCTTGCGGATGACTTTCTCATAAACCACCAGGCCGTCCACCACATTCAGGCACAGGTCCAGGACGCCGTCGATGGTCAGGAAACCTTCCGCAACTGACAGACGCTTGTTGGCGGAATCATCCAGGGTGCGCTCAAACCACTGAGTCGCGGAGGTAATCGCCGGATTCAGCGCATCCACGATCACATAACGGGACAGGGAAGCAATCCGCTCGCTCCGCATGGGGTTTCTCTTATACGCCATGGCAGAAGAACCGATCTGCGTTTTCTCAAAAGGCTCTTCCACTTCCTTCAGATGCTGCAGCAGACGGATATCGTTAGACATCTTGGTGGCGCTGGCAGCGATTCCTGCCAGTACATTTATTACGCGGGTGTCCACTTTTCTGGAATAGGTCTGTCCAGATACGGGATAGCAGCCCTTGAATCCCATCTTCTCCGCAATCATCGGATCCAGTTTCTTCACTTTCTCCTGATCGCCATCAAACAGCTCCAGGAAACTTGCCTGAGTTCCGGTGGTTCCCTTGGAGCCCAGCAGCCGGAGACTGTCCAGCACATAATTCAGATCCTGCAGATCCATCAGGAATTCCTGGGTCCACAGGGTCGCCCGCTTGCCCACAGTAGTCGGCTGTGCCGGCTGGAAATGAGTGAAGCCCAGTGTCGGCGTCGCTTTGTACTTATCCGCGAACCGGGCCAGTTCATCGATGACGCTGACCAGTTTTTTGCGGACCAGTCTCAGTCCTTCTGACATCAGGATGATGTCCGTATTGTCTCCCACATAGCAGGAAGTGGCCCCCAGGTGGATGATTCCCTTGGCTTTCGGACACTGCAGGCCGTAGGCGTACACATGGGACATGACATCGTGACGCACTACTTTTTCTCTGGCTCTGGCTTCTTCGTAGTTGATATCATCTTTGTGGGCTTTCAGCTCATCGATCTGCTCCTGCGTAATATCCAGACCCAGATCCTTCTCTGTCTCTGCCAGCGCGATCCAGAGTTTCCTCCAGGTGCGGAATTTCATATCCTGAGAAAAAATATACTGCATTTCCTTGCTGGAATAACGCTCGGAAAGCGGGCTTGAAAATCTGTCTGTACTCAATTCAAATCTCCTTTGGTTCTGTAATCTCTGATCTGGTTACATGGCAGGAACGCGCCCCGGGCAGGGCACGTTCCTGATCTGCATCATCTGAAAACAGATGATCAGCGTGTGAATTTCTCTCCGGTCAGAAGCTCATAGGCTTCTTTGTATTTTTCCACGGTTTTTTCAATGACATCATCCGGCAGATGATAATCGCTGTCCGGATTTGCCTTCAGCCAGTCACGGACAAACTGCTTGTCATAGGACGGCTGACTCTTGCCCGGCGCATAGCCTTCTGCCGGCCAGAATCTGGAGCTGTCAGGAGTCAGCATCTCATCGCCGAGTACAATGTTTCCATCCTCATCCAGGCCGAACTCCAGCTTGGTGTCTGCGATTATGATTCCGCGGGACCATGCGTAATCCGCGCACTTTTTGTAAATCGCAAGGGTCAGATCCCGGATGGTTCTGGCATACGCTTCTCCATGTCCCGGGTATGCTTTCTCCAGGACATCGATGCTCTGCTCATAGGAAATATTCTCGTCGTGATCCCCGATCTCCGCCTTGGTCGACGGTGTGTAGATGGGTTCCGGAAGTTTCTCGGACTCTTTGAGTCCTTCCGGCAGGCGAATGCCGCAGACGGTACCGTTTTCCTGATAGCTGGCCCAGCCGCTTCCGGTAATATATCCACGCACGATGCACTCAATGGGCAGCATGTTCAGTTTTCTGCATTTCATGCTGTTGCCGTTGAACCGGTCCTGACGGAAAAATTCCGGCATGTCATTCACATCTACGGACAGCATGTGATTCGGCACCAGATCCTTCGTATAATCAAACCAGAATCTTGACATCTGTGTCAGGATGGCGCCTTTGTCTGTCACCTTGTTTTTCAGAATGACATCAAATGCTGAAATACGGTCTGTGGCTACCATAATCAGAGAATCCCCGATATCGTAAATCTCCCGGACTTTCCCTTCTTTGAATGGTTTGTACTCCTGTACGCTCATAATCTAATCTTTCCTTTCCTGTCAAAACGAATGCATGTCAAGTATAGGCGATTCCCGGGAAATCGTCAATCAGTTTTCCTTTTTCACCAGCAGGGAATGTCCCGTCATTTCCGCCGGCTGTTCCATCCCCATCATCTCAATCAGGGTGGGAACAATGTCTGCCAAGCATCCGTTTTCCTTCAGGGTATAGGCCGGATCATAGTTAATCAGTACAAACGGCACCGGATTGGTCGTGTGGGCCGTAAAGCTTTCCCCGGTCTCGTAGTCCACTTCCTGCTCACAGTTTCCGTGATCCGCGCACAAAAACATCTGGCCGTCCACTTTTTTCAGTGTATCCACCGCTCTGCCCACACAGGTATCCACGGCTTCCACTGCCTTGACTGCAGCTTCCAGCACGCCGGTGTGCCCCACCATGTCCGGATTGGCGAAATTAATGATAATCACATCATATTTGCCGGATTCCATGGCCTCACAGAGCTTATCGCACACTTCGAAAGCGCTCATCTCCGGCTTCAGGTCATACGTCGCCACCTTCGGGGAGTGCACCAGGATGCGGTCCTCGCCCGGATTCGGTTCCTCCACGCCGCCGTTGAAGAAAAAGGTCACATGGGCATACTTTTCTGTCTCCGCGATCCGGGCCTGCTTCAGGCCGTGAGCCGCCAGATATTCCCCAAAGGTATTTTTCAGTTCTTCCTTCTGAAAAGCCACCAGCTTGTTGGGAATCGTCTCATCGTAATCTTTGAAGCAGATAAAACACAGATCCAGGCGGGAGCCCCGGTCAAATCCGTCAAACTCATCCGCACAGAAAGCCCTGGTGATCTGCCGTGCCCGGTCCGGCCGGAAATTATAGAAAATCACCGTATCATGCTCTGCCACCTTTGCCAGGGGCGCGCCGTCTTTCCGGATCACCACCGGCACCACAAACTCATCCGTCACACCGGCATCATAGGAATCCTGCATGGCCTGCACCGGATCCTCTGCCGTCTGCCCTTCTCCCAGGGTCAGGGCCCGATAGGCTTTTTCCTCTCTGTCCCAGCGGTTATCCCGGTCCATGGCATAGTAGCGGCCGGAAATCGTGGCGATCTCACCGACGCCGATTTCCTGCATCTTCTGCTCCAGTTCCCGGATATAATCAATGCCGGAAGTCGGCGGCGTATCGCGGCCGTCCATAAAGCAATGTACGTATACTTTCTTCAGATCACTGCGTTTTGCCAGTTCCAGCAGTGCGTACAGATGAGAATTGTGGCTGTGGACGCCGCCGTCTGACAGCAGTCCGAACAGGTGCAGCGCAGAATCATGCTCTTTCGCGTTGCGGATTCCCTGCAGCAGCACCGGATTTTCATAAAACTCCCCATCTTCGATGGCTTTGGTAATGCGGGTCAGATCCTGATAGACAATCCGTCCGGCTCCCATATTCATATGGCCGACTTCCGAATTGCCCATCTGTCCTTCCGGCAGGCCTACCGCCAGGCCGCTGGCATTTCCCTTGACAAACGGATATTCCGCAAACAAACGGTCAATATTCGGCGTATTCGCCTGTGCCACCGCATTGCTGTCAGTCCGCGGATTCAGTCCGAACCCATCTAAAATCATTAATACAGTCGGTTTTTTTCCCATATTCTGATACTCTCCTATTTCTCTGTTTCAGGCAATAAAAAGCAGAGACGCCTTCTCGCCGCCGCGTAGAAATCCGTCCCTGCTGAAACTTATCTGTAGTTGACGATCTGTCCGAATTCTGCTTTCAGAGAAGCACCGCCTACCAGGCCGCCGTCAATATCCGGCTGTGCGAAAAGCTCTGCCGCTGTCTTCGCGTTCACGGATCCGCCGTACTGAATACGGATCGCTGCTGCTGTCGCTTCGTCATAAATTTCGCCGATGCATACACGGATTGCTGCGCATACTTCCTGTGCCTGCGCGCTGGTAGCTGTTTTCCCTGTGCCAATGGCCCAGATCGGCTCATACGCAATCACTGCCGCAGCTGCCTGCTCTGCGCTCACATTCTGGAACGCGATCTTGATCTGCTGGCGAATCCAGTCGATCGTGATGCCCTGTTCCCGCTGCTCCAGGCTTTCACCGCAGCAGATGATCGGGGTCAGCCCGTGTTCAAAGGCTTTTAACACTTTTTTATTGATATCCGCGTCGGTCTCATGGAAATAGCCCCTCCGCTCAGAATGACCCAGGATGACATATTCCGCGCCGGCATCTGTCAGCATATCCGGGGAAATTTCTCCGGTATACGCGCCTTTTTCTTCAAAATACATATTCTCCGCGCCGATTCGGATGTTAGACCCTTTCGCTGCCGCAACAGCAGGAATGATATCAATGGCCGGCACACACAGGACCACATCTGCTTCCTCTGTAGCTGTTAACGGTTTTAACTCTTCAATCAGGGCAACGGTCTGGCTGGGTGTCATATTCATCTTCCAGTTGCCTGCGATGATCTTTCTGCGTGACATAATGGATTCTCCTCCCATATCTGCTATCTGCTTATTCTGATTAACTTTTTTTATTTGTCGCTGGCTGCTGCGATGCCCGGCAGTTCTTTGCCTTCCAGGAACTCCAGGGAAGCGCCGCCGCCGGTGGAAATATGAGTCATCTGATCCGCGTATCCAAGCTGCGCAACTGCTGCTGCGCTGTCACCGCCGCCGATGATTGTGATGGCATCGGTATCTGCCAGCGCTTTGGCTACCGCTTTCGTGCCTGCTGCAAGTACCGGGTTCTCAAATACACCCATGGGGCCGTTCCATACAACGGTTTTGGCTGCCTGCACAGCATCCGCGAAGAGCTGGCGGGTCTTTTCTCCGATATCCAGGCCCATCTTGTCTGCCGGAATCTTGTCAGCGTCAACGGTTTCCACCGCGATATCCGCGTCATCCAGATCCGGGAAATGATCCAGCACGACCGCGTCAACCGGCAGAAGCAGCTGTTTGCCCAGTTTTTCTGCCTTTTCCATCATTTCCTTACAGTAATCAATCTTTGTCTCATCCACCAGGGAGGTACCGATTTCATATCCTTTTGCCTTTAAGAAGGTATATGCCATTCCGCCGCCGATAATCAGGGTATCGCATTTTTCCAGAAGATTGGAAATAACATTCAGTTTGTCCGCAACCTTCGCGCCGCCCAGGATAGCCACAAAGGGACGAACCGGATTGTTTACGGCATTGCCTAAAAAGTCGATTTCCTTCTGCATCAGATAGCCCACTGCGGCTACCGGTACAAAAGAAGTCACGCCTACATTGGAGCAGTGCGCACGATGGGCGGTGCCGAAGGCATCATTTACAAACACGTCACACAGAGACGCCAGCTCCTTGCTGAATGCCTCGCCGTTTTTCGTTTCTTCCGCACGATACCGGGTATTCTGCAGCAGAATCACATCGCCGTCTTTCATGGCTGCCACAGCTGCTTTTGCGTTCGGTCCCACGACTTCGTCATCTGCCGCGAATTTCACTTCCTGTCCCAGCAGCTCACTCAGGCGTGCAGCCACAGGCGCAAGAGAAAGCTCCGGCTTCGGCTCCCCTTTCGGCTTGCCCAGATGGGAACAAAGGATCACTTTTCCGCCGTCGGCGATCAGTTTTTTAATAGTAGGAAGCGCCGCAGTCAGACGGTTTTCGTCGGTGATTTTTCCGTCTTTTAACGGTACATTGAAATCACATCTGCACAGGACACGCTTACCTTTTACGTCAATATCATCTACAGTAAGTTTATTTAACATAATCACTGCTCTCCTTTTTTTGAATTCTCTGGTCTCTGTTTCTGTCGTACAGTCGCTCTTTTTATTTTCTCATTATCCCCGGGCAATGTCAAATCCTTCGCAGGAAAATCCAGGATTGAAATGCGTTCCCGCACCGAATCTTTCTTCCGCACGAAAATCCACTTTTCCGGCAGCAAAATCCGAAAATCGGACGGCCGCACCGCATAAAAAACGAGGGTGTGCATATCTTTCCTATACGCAGCACCCCCGCAAGAATCACAGAAATCTTATTATTTCAGACCTGCGAAATATTTGATTGTACGTACCATCTGGCTGGTGTAGCTGTTTTCATTGTCATACCAGGATACTACCTGTACCTGCGTCATGCCGTTGCCTAACGGCAGAACCATGGTCTGGGTCGCATCGAACAGAGAGCCATAGGTCATACCGATGATATCGGAAGATACGATCTCCTCGTCATTGTAGCCATAAGACTCATTGGCAGCGGCCTTCATCACCTGGTTGATCTCATCCACGGTAACTTCCTTATCTACCACTGCATTCAGGATGGTAGTAGAACCGGTCGGGGTAGGAACACGCTGTGCGGCGCCGATCAGTTTGCCTGCCAGTTCCGGAATTACCAGGCCGATTGCCTTTGCGGCGCCGGTGCTGTTCGGAACGATATTCACTGCTGCTGCACGGGAACGTCTCAGATCGCCTTTTCTCTGCGGTCCGTCCAGAGTCATCTGATCACCGGTATAGGAATGAATGGTGCACATAATTCCGGATTTGATCGGGGCGAAATCATTCAGCGCCTGTGTCATGGGAGCCAGGCAGTTGGTGGTGCAGGAAGCTGCGGAAATGATGGTGTCATCTTTGGTCAGTGTTTCATGGTTTACGTTATATACAATAGTAGGAAGGTCATTGCCTGCCGGTGCGGAAATAACGACTTTCTTCGCGCCTGCATTAATATGCGCCTGTGCTTTCTCTTTGGATGTGTAGAAACCGGAACACTCCAGAACTACATCAACATCCAGCTTACCCCACGGGCAGTTGTTTGCGTCCGGTTCTGCGTAGATGTGGATCTCTTTGCCTTCTACCTCAATATAATCTTCTCCGTATTTAACAGTCTCAGCATACTGATATCTGCCCTGTGTAGAATCGTATTTCAGCAGATGCGCCAGCATCTTCGGGCTGGTAAGATCATTGATAGCTACCACTTCATAACCCTCTGCGCCGAACATCTGACGGAAAGCAAGACGACCGATACGACCAAAACCATTAATTGCAACTTTTACTGACATGTTGATTCCTCCTACCTTTTCTCTATTCTTGTCTGTTTTTGTTTTTGTTAAATTATTATCAATCTTTTACACTGACATAATAATACCTTTTGCAAAATAATGCAACTATTTTTTTGCATTTTTTTGTATTGCTTTTTATGCGCCTTGTTCCGAAATATCCTCTGTGTTAAAATCAGAGGGATTGCAAAGGAGGTTTTACCCATGTACTGGGATACACATATGCACACAAATTTTTCCGGAGACAGCGACGCCCTGCCGCAGGACATGGTTCAAGCCGCCATCACCCGCGGTCTCTCCGGCATCTGCCTCACGGACCACGAGGATCTGGATTATCCCTATGATGACGTGAACTTTGACCTGGATCTCGCTGCATACGAACAGGCGGTGCGGCAGCTGCAGGGCGCGTACGGCAGACAGATTGAGATTCTCTACGGCATTGAGCTGGGTCTGCAGCCTCATCTGGCGGACCGGCATTCCGCCATTGTCTCATCCCACGCCTATGATTACGTCATCGGCTCTTCCCACCTGGTGCACGGCAAAGATCCGTATTATCCGTCCTATTATGAAAACCGTACGGAACGGGAGGCCTATGAGGAATACTTCCGCTCCATTCTGGAAAACATCTCCGCCTGGAAGGGCTTCGACGTGTACGGACATATCGACTATGTGGTGCGCTATGGCCCGAACCGGGATGCGGATTACAGCTATGCCGCCTACCGGGAACTCATTGATCCGATTCTCACTGCCTTAATCGACGCCGGCAAGGGCATCGAAGTCAACACCGCCGGCTGGAAATACGGACTGTCCCAGCCAAATCCCTGCACCGATATTCTGCGCCGCTACCGGGAGCTGGGCGGCGAAATCATTACCACCGGGGCCGATGCCCACAAATCGGAACACATTGCCTATGATTTTCAGCGTCTTCCGGATCTGTTAAAAAGCTGCGGATTCCGCTACTATACTGTATTCCGGCAGCGCAGGCCGGTCTTCCTTCCGCTTCCGTAAAACCATGAAAAATCTCTGCAGGAAAACTATTAAAATATCAGCTCTTATATAAAAAGCCGCAGTTCTGTCTTCGAAAAGGATCTGTCTCCTTTGCCGCCCCGGTGAAGGGATCCGTCCAGAACTGCCGGCTTTTTTTCTACTCTCTTATCCGATTTTTCTAATTGCTTCGCTTTCCTTAGATGTGCTTATGCTTATCTCCGCACTGCAGCTGCAGAAGAAAAAGCGCCCAGGCATCGCCTGCCGTTGTAATTCTTCGCGCCGCGCACTTTATAGTAGTACGTAACTCCTGCTTTTCCTGTGGTGTCTTTCCAGGACGCCGTCCTGGTGTTTTTGACGCAGCGGAACCCGGTAGCGCTGCTCGTGGAGCGATAAACTTTATAATACGCTGCCGAAGTTTTCTTCCAGGACAGTTTTACGCCGGAAGCACCTGCAGACACGCCCCGCAGGTCACGGATTTTCGGTGTCGGATACTTGACCATGCTCCTGCTTACATAGTATACAGAAGATCCGTATTTTACCTTTGCCCAGGCAGCCCCATGCTTATCACTGGTCCAGCGTACAAACTGCAGTTTTGTGCCCTTTTTCACAGACTTCCGGACACGATATGCGGTTCCCGCGCCTGACCGAAGATGTGTCTTGCTGCGGGCTACCAGATGGAAGCTGTTGGTCTGGCTGGTGGAAGCTGACAGTATCCCGCTTGTTTTTCCGTAGACACGGCTGCCGTCTTCCTTTGTCTGGTATGCGCGAACCTTAAAGTAATATTCCCGGTCGCTCTTAAGCCCGTTCAGCGTAAAAGCTGTGCCGGAAACATCCGTATGCCGGTAAGAACCGTTGCGGGAAGTGCTGTAATACAAGCGGTAGCCGCCGGCATTTTCCGCCGCGTTCCAGGAAAGCCTGATGCCTGTCCGGGATACGGACTGCACGTTCAGTCCATTCGCCGTTCCTACGGAAATTCCGGAGGGAGCCGCTTTTCTGATGCCGATATTCCCACTGGTCCACGACGCGGGCCGATACCAGAAGTTTAAATCCACATTGGTATTGATTCCGCCCACGCGGGCTGTTTCCGAACACTGCCAGTAATCCACCGCAGCCCGATTCCGGTACAGATTCGACGCAGATACCGATGAGGTGGACCGGTACGCATAATTGTAATAACGGGCCATCCAGAGCGGATACCCCGCCTGATACAGTGCCGTGCCGTCCAGTTTGTTTACAAAGAAATTGCTGGAGGCATATACCATGGCGTCATATCCAGCGTCTTTCATGGCCTGGCAGTAAGCTTTGGCCACCCTTGTCTGCGCCGCTTTGGACAGATGCGCCCTGGCCAGTCTGCCTCCGTCTCCTACATACTCCACATCCATAAAAACCGGAAGATCGATGCCGTAACAGTTTGTGCCGGAGCGTCCCGATTTCTTCTCTTTCACATAATCTCCCGGGTACCACCGGCCAGTCTCTCCCTGGAGCAGCTTCAGCGTATACGCGGCCTCTGCTTTGGCTTCTGCTGTGGTCTTTGCCTGGGAGAAAAAGTATACTCCTACATGCAGTCCTGCTGCTGTCGCCTGTTTCACATTATAAATCCAGTACGGATCCGTATAAATAGAGCCGCCGGAACTGGTCCGGTACCCGCACCGGATAATCACACCGCTGACCCCGGAATTTTTCAGTTTTCTGTAGTTTACCGTACCGTCATACTTGGATACATCCACGACCGGAATCACTTCGCAGCCCTCAGTATCTTCCGGGTCATGATAAAATGACACTTTGCCGGACGTGGTTTTCCACTGGGTCTTGCTGTAGGCGGACAAAACGGATACCCTGGCCGTACTGCTGTCCGGAAGCGCCTCCTCGGTGCCTGCGGCGCGCTGCTTCATATAAGCGCGGTACCAGCCCGGATCCTCGCTGTTCCAACCTTTCGGGCAGGTCACGCTATCCTGGGCACTCTTTGTTTCTGCCGCTTCCGCCGCCCGGGCATCCGTCAGCAAAGCTGCCGGTGCACCGGCCGCCGCGGTCACAGTCAGTACAGTCACTGCAGTCAGCCATTTTCTCATTCTCTTTATCATTTTCTTAAGTCATCCCTTTCTGCAGAACACTCCAGGGCATCGCCCGTTACAGACTGTGTCGTGTTCCAATATACAAAACTGCTGTTCTGTAGCTTAACAGGCAAGAAGATGGGACCGTCCGATTACAGACGGTCCCATCCGTTTCTCATATGCATAAATCGCGGATTCATTCCAAACATCTTCCGAAATAACCAGAAAGATGCCTCCAGGATCGGCATTTTTTCTATCGAAGCTTATACTCTGGATAAATATTCGCCGGTTCTGGTATCAATCTTAATCTTGTCACCCAGCTCTACAAACAGAGGCACATTCACGATGGCGCCTGTCTCTACGGTCGCCGGCTTTGTAGCTCCGGTCGCTGTATCACCCTTCAGACCCGGCTCACACTCTGTGATCTCCAGCTCTACAAACAGCGGCGGCTCTACCGCGTAAATCTCTCCATTGTGGGCGCACATCTTAACCATGTCATTCTCTTTGACAAACTTCAGAGAATCTCCGATGGCTTCCTTGGTCAGAGCAACCTGATCATAGGTCTCCACATCCATGAAATAATAAAGATCTCCATCATTGTAAAGATACTGTTTGTCTGAACGTTCGATATGAGCCTGCTCGCACTTCTCTGTCGGCCGGAATGTCTTCTCAACGACACCGCCGCTCTTGATGTTTTTTAATTTGGTCCGAACAAATGCGGCTCCTTTGCCAGGTTTCACGTGCTGAAATTCGATGATCTGGAAGATATTGCCCTCCAGTTCGATCGTCATGCCGTTTCTGAAATCACCTGCTGATATCATTCATCTTCCTCCTTACAGTCGCATACCGCGACACATACTTTCTAATTATTTTATCGGAAATCTGTAATTATTTCAAGTATTACTTGCCGGCGGACTCTGCCTCCTCAATTTCGGAAATCAGTCCCACACGCATGGCATGGCGGTCTCCCAGCTCCTGCGCATTAAGATAGGCATCCACAATCGCATATCCCATTTCCTCGCCGACTACTCTTTCGCCAAAGCAGATTACATTGGCATGATTGTGCTCTCTGGCCAGGCGCGCGGTCACCGGTTCCGAACACACCACTGCCCGGATTCCCCGGAGCTTATTGGCCGTAATCGCCATCCCGGCGCCGGTTCCGCAGATCAGCACGCCCCGCTCGGCTTCGCCGTTCTGGATCTTTTTGCATGCGGCTGCCGCGATTTCCGGATAATTGCAGCGCTCCTCCGTGTCCGTACCCACATTAATCACTTCATAGCCTTTGGATTCCAGATAGCTCTGAATCTTCTTTTTCATAGATACTGCCGCGTGGTCATTTCCGATTACAATTTTCATAGGTCTGTTTCTCCTTCTCCTTCTGATTCCAGGCTTCTGCCACCATTGACATAACGCGCTTCCCACCAGGCTGCGCTTTTTCGGTCAGACGGGTCCTGGCGTTTTACATACATCCGGTAAAACAAAAGCACAAAAAACTCCAGCCGCCGCTTCAGCACAATCTGAATTTCTTCTTTCCAGTGAATATAACGTACAAGGATCGATGAAATCCCCGCACGATTGGCACCGAAAATATCCGTAAAAATCTGGTCTCCGATAAACAGCGTATTCCTTTTGTCTGTTCCCATGATCTCCATAGCATAACGATAGCCATCCGGAGATGGCTTGTGTGCGTCAAAGACATAGTTCACATGAACCGCGTCGTTAAACATTTTTACACGGGGTTCCTTGTTGTTGGACAGCAGACAGCAGGTAAATCCTATGCGCTTCAGCCGTTCAAACAGCCGTTTTGCCCTGCCGTTTGCCGGTGCACCATGGGTGACCAGCGTATTGTCAATATCAAAAATCAGCCCCCGGTACCCGTCCGCATACAGCTGTTCGAAATTAATCCGGTATACGGATTTCGTATAAAGTGTTGGATATAATCTGACCGCCATTATTTCTCCGTCTCCCGATCCAGCATTTTCTTCAATTCCAGTACAAAAGTATTCACGTCCTTGAATTCCCGGTAAACCGACGCAAACCGGACATAAGCCACCGGATCCAGGTCCTTGATTTTGTCCATCACCAGTTCCCCGATTACCGTGCTGGCAATTTCCTTCTCTGCCCGGGCATAAATTTCATTTTCCACATCATCGGTCAGCTGCTTGATCTGATCCACCGATACCGGCCGCTTGTGGCAGGCCCGCAGAAGCCCGGCCTCTATTTTGGATCGGTCATACTGTTCCCTGGTATTGTCCTTCTTTATTACAATCAGCGGAATGGTCTCTACTTTCTCATAAGTAGTAAATCGTTTCTTGCAGTCATCGCACATGCGTCTGCGGCGGATAGACGCATTGTCATCCACCGGGCGGGAATCAATCACCCGCGTATTGTCACTGCTGCAGTATGGGCATTTCATCGCTCATTTCCTCCCGCTGCTTTTATACATTGAAACGGAACAGAATCACATCCCCGTCCTGCACCACATATTCCTTGCCTTCCAGTCCTACCAGGCCCTTTTCCCTGGCAGCTGCCAGAGATCCGCATTCCAGAAGATCCTTATAGTTCACTACTTCCGCGCGGATAAAGCCCCGTTCAAAATCGGTATGAATCTTGCCGGCTGCCTGGGGTGCTTTTGTCCCCTTCCGGATCGTCCAGGCACGGGTTTCGTCTTCTCCCGCAGTCAGGAAACTCATCAGGCCAAGAAGATCATAGCTTGCCTGGATCAGCTTCTCCAGGCCGGACTCCTTGATCCCCAGCTCTTCCAGGAACATGGCCTTCTCATCGTCGTCCAGTTCCGCCATTTCTTCCTCGATCTTGGCACAGATCACAAACACGCCGGATCCTTCTTCTTTCGCCAGTTCACGGACTGCTGCCACATGGGGATTGGAGGCACCGTCATCTGCCAGATCATCTTCCGATACATTCGCGGCATAGATCACCGGCTTTGCGGTCAGCAGATTCAGGGAACGGAAAAAGGCCTGTTCGTCCTCATCATCGCTGAGTTCAAATGTTTTGGCCAGTTTGCCGTCTTCCAGATGCGCTTTGATCCGTTTCAGGAACTCAACCTCTGCCGCCAGCTTCTTATCCATGCGGGCGCCTTTGCTGCCTTTGGCAATTCTGCGGTCCAGAATCTCAATATCCGAAAAAATCAGCTCCAGGTTGATCGTTTCGATATCGCTGGCCGGATCAATTTTTCCATCCACATGCACCACATTGGTGTCCTCAAAACAGCGTACCACGTGTACGATAGCATCCACTTCGCGGATGTTGGCCAGGAACTGATTGCCCAGTCCTTCTCCCTTGCTGGCACCTTTCACCAGTCCGGCAATATCCACAAATTCAATCACCGCAGGGGTTATCTTTTTGGAATGATATAATTCTCCCAGAAGATTCAGCCGCTCATCCGGTACGGACACAACTCCCACATTGGGGTCGATAGTACAGAACGGATAGTTTGCTGACTCTGCGCCTGCTTTCGTCAGTGAATTGAACAATGTGCTTTTTCCTACGTTTGGCAGGCCAACGATTCCTAGTTTCATAATGTTTTATATCTCCTTAAAAAACCTTTATTTTATGGGGTTTCCGCGATTTGCTAATCTGACCGAGTGCCACGTCGAGTGCCACCGAGTGCCATTTCGCATTAAGTTTTATATGACTTTCAATGCATCTGCTACGAGATTTATTTCTCTTAATTTTTCATCTTCCGTAATATGTACGTATAGATTCATTGTAATTCCGATATTTGAATGACCAAGAATTTGCTGTAATGTCTTGGGCTTCATACCCGCTTCAATGCATCTTGTTGCAAATGTATGTCTTAAGACATGCATTGAAAATCTCGGAATATTCGCCCTGTCACAATATTTCATCAAGCCTGTATCATAGGTGCTGTTTTTCACCGGGGTGCCATTCCGACACAAAAACACCGTATCTGACCATTCTATCGGTATAACTTTTAGTTCTGAGTTTTTTGCTCTCTGATTTTTCAGGATGCGGATTGCCTCATCTGTAAGAGGGATGGTTCGATATCCCGACTTGCTTTTCGGAGGACCGATTCTCCACTCTCCTACCTTGTAACGATACTCCATAGTTCGCTCAATCTTCATTGTTTTATTCTCAAAATCAATGTCACTCCAGCGAAGCCCGATGAGTTCACCGATTCGAAGTCCCGTCTGTAAAATAAAACGATACTGATTCTCATAACTGTAACCAACTACCGCAGCCAAGAACTTCTTCTGATTCTCTATTGTGAGCGCTTCCCTTTTCACAGAAGGCTGTCCTATATCGCTTTTCAGTGAACGTTTGCAGGGATTTACAATGATCACATCATTCTCCTTGGCAAACTCTAACATGTTATAAAGAGCGATTCTGGTCTGATAGATTGTCTTTGATCGATATCCTTCATCAGCCATCTTGTTAAAAATCTGCTGGCAGTGAATCGGTTTCACATCTGCAATCAGTTTACTGCCAATAACACATCGGATATTTCTCTCGTATCGTTCTCTGTAGTTTCGTGAAGTATTGGGTCTTACCGTCTTTTCCTTCATCTCAATCCAGTAATCAAACCAGGCATCTACAATCATATCTGTTGCCTGATCCCGATCACTGTGTTTGTCTATATATGAAGCATCAGCAAGCCACTGTCTCACTTCTTGTAATTTCTTCGAGCGTTTCGATCTTCGTTTTCCAAATTTATCAACAAAACGAGCACAATAAGTGCCATTGGGTTGCTGATAAATCCCGTCTCCAAGCTCCTTTCCTTTGAGATCTTTTCCCATTTACGGCTCCTTTCTAATTTAAAGAAGCCCCAAATCAGCTCGTATATTATACACTAATCAAGGGCTCTTTACAATGTAGTTTCATTTTTTACCAGGCGAAAAAGCCCGAATTCATCACGTTTTTGCCGAATCAGATTTCTATGTTATCTGATATATATTTCTCAAATTCCTTCCGCTTTACAAGCTTCTTTTTTCCGACATATAATACAAAAGGACATCTTGGCGAGCGAAGTATGCTCTCCAGTTTGTTAATTCCAATATTTGAATACTCTGCAGCCTCTTTAATAGTGAGGGCTACCTTCGCTTCAATCGGCACTGTCTGCTTCTTCTGCTCCGACATCTTCGCCAATGTAGAATCCTTATAGTCCTCAATATTAATCATTTCCATTCGAAGGCTCCTCCTTTCCAAATATTTCTTTTAAATCCTGATAATGATCTGATGCCATCTTCTCTCGCTTACTGTTGCCACCGACATAAACCGGCGTACACATTGCGAGAATGTGGACACAAGATGCAATGTTAACGTTGCT
Source organism: Clostridium sp. SY8519 (assembly GCF_000270305.1). NCBI lineage: Bacteria > Bacillati > Bacillota > Clostridia > Eubacteriales > Clostridiaceae > Clostridium > Clostridium sp. SY8519. The sequence continues at coordinate 2,721,926 of NC_015737.1, forward strand.
GTAGTTGAGGCTCTTCAGCCTCAGGATTTCTCGATAATCTACCATGGTTATCGACCTCCTTATAATGATAGTCACACGTAAGTATGCCGATATCATTATAGGAGAAAAGTTTCCGCTCTGCTGTGCAGTGCGGAAAGGGTGCACTAAAACAGCGGAAGACCTGCTCTATTATAGCGTGCAGTGTGCACTACGGGAGCGGTATATACATTGATACAAGCAAAAACAAAAAATATAACAGGATACGCATAAAGGTACACAATTCCTTTATGCAAAAATCCGTGCTCCTATGTCGCCCGCGAAGAAAGGTTGCTAACGCCAATCATAGCAAAGGCACTTCTGGTCCACTGGACCAGAAGTGCCTAAAAAGAAACATTGGCAAATTCTGATAAAGTTGTTCAAGAGTTTACACCCCAAAAGTGAGACTACAAATACTCTTATAATCAAGCAGTGATTCCTTTCCATATCACATCACCCAATTCTGAAACTGTAAGCTCTCCACATTGAAATCTGCTCCACGCTCTTTCATAATCAATATTACTAGTTGATGCCTCGATTCTGAATTCTTTATTAGGAAAATACTCTGTTGATACCACCTGGTTAATTTTTTCAAGCACTATTTTTAGCATACGCATTTTAAATAGCTTCAATTGGATTTGTTTATATAAAATATAACTATCTGACAAGCCATCCGTTCCAAAACTCCATCCAATATCTCTCACTTCCCTCAAGAATTTTTTTCTATTTTTCTCAACGTGTACGTTAAAATCATATGTAGGCTCATTGTTAATTAATTCAAGTGAATTGGATGTAGCATCATATTTACCCAGTCGTTTTACAAGCTTTTTAAAGTAATTTCTATTATATCCAAACTCCTTTAATTTAAAGGTAATCAATATGCCTTCTTTAATATTCAGCTCACAAATTTCATTTGAAAAAGATTTTATGTAAAACGTACTTTTCTTAGGAATACCTTTTACTTCTCCTATATGTATAGCGCTTAGCTTTTTATCCTCTCTTCCATTCTCTTCAGTCTTTTCAGTATATTCTGGTTTTATAAAAATATATGCTTTTCCATAAACAGCCAAGCTATACAGAACTCTATCAACATTTTGGCCAAACTCATATGAAAAATCGTAATGCATTTGTGCTCTAAACAATTCTACAATTTCATTATCATTTGATATTATTCTGTAAAAATCCCTTCTACGCAATTTATTATCATTTAGTGAAAATTCATAGCCAGAAAATAAATCACTGTAAAATCTATGCGAATACAAGTTATCATGGGGACGTTTATATATTTTTTTCCATCTTTCTTTTTATTCTACGAGTATTATTCATTCAAATCATCCTCCAATGAAAACCTAGAGCGAAACCGCTTTTCTTCAGGAAGCAACGGATTGACACAAATAATCCAAAAGACCTCAGAAGGATCCGAAGAGAATCCTGCCCTTAAAAAATCAGGACAAAACGCTGTTATTATTTTACTATCTGTCTTAATTTTTTCTCCAAACAATGCATATTCAGTTTCTATTACCGCAGATTCTCTTATTGCATTTTCGACAAATTGATTCCAACGTGTCTCAAGGATATCTCTCGAACCAATACCAAACAGAAATTTATCTCTCTGTGATATAAATTCAATTAACTGTGCAGCAACCTCCGTTGATTTTTCTTCTTTTTCTCTTATAATTAATATTTGTTTAGACACTTTTTTTACAATATTACGCCATTCTATATCTTTGAAAAATTCCCCCCACAATATTCCAAGCCCTCCAATTTGTGCCCATTCAACAATCGGAGAAGTAAACATATAGTATGCATATTCTACTCTATATAAATCTTTATTCTTTATAAAATCCGATCTAATATATTCTTGATACAACAGCATTATTTTTGTAAGATTCTCAAAATCTTTTTCAAATTGCTTTTTATCTGACCTAACAATAGCGTCAACAGTATCTTCTGCTATATGGTTATAACACTCACCTAAGAAATCAGGACATTCTTCTCTCCTATCCCAGTTTTTAATTGCAAAAGCACTTGAACACTTTAGTAACATTTCCGGGAGCTCTTTTTTATATTCCAAGAATTTCGATTCCACTCCAGCTAATCTACTGCCATCCCATTTATCTTCAGAATCTAAATGATAGCTATTTAAAGCCTCCTCAACCTGATTTGCATACATGTAGAAGTTTAATAACTTAGATTCATATTCATAAAATCTTGTAAGCATAATACAAGCTTCGTAATGCATGTTCTTTTCAATAAAAAAGCGGCTCAATGAATACGCATGCTCAATACCTTCTTTAATCATGTCAAATAAAGAATTTACGTAAACAAATTCTTCTTTTGCCACATACTGCTTAATTAACCAATTAGGAGTTATCCTGTGACCTTCTGCATAAACCTCCGTAATTATTTTCTTATATATGTCAATATAATCTCTTCCTCTAACCTCTTTAATAGAATCATACGATTTTTTTGTATCAATTCCTTCAATTACAGATTTACTAATTGCATCAAGATTAAGATTATGAAGATACTTACTTGACTCTAAAATCAAATCCAAATATAAAAGGGAAATATGTTCAACTATACCTGCAAAAGCGACATTTTCTTTCATATTGGTGCTATCCACAGCGCTTTTTATAACATTTTTTAGCCAATCTATTTGTCCCACATAATAACTTGCTTCTTTTTTTTCTATTGCAGTTTTACAAATTGACTCGAACACTGCAAAATAACTGTATAAAGTTCCCCAATCATTCTTTTTAATTAAATAATTAACGCACGAATGATTTATCGACATCAATTCATCTTCAAACCAATAATAATTTGGTTCTTCCTTTGGTCGTAGTGCAGTCCCTGTTCTTAGCGCCATTGACGCTTCCGTATCATCAGCAAAATGCCACTTCTGATACGTCCCTTTTCTTCTAAACCAATATGAGTCCTTCGAAATATACCTCTTAACATTCCAATACCGTTCAATTAAACCTACATTCGTGCACATGAACTTAAGAACGGGAGAGTTGTCTGTCAAATCTGGATTACACCCATATTTTTGAATCACTTTAAGCAATTCTATTTTATCCGAAGAAATCTTACAAAAATGGTTTTGATAATTTGTATCAGCAGCATATAGTTCTTGCTTTAAATTTTTTGAAACCACTCTTTCCAAAAGAATATGTGAATCATCTGCCACCCTAAAAATATCCGACAACTGATATATTCTATTTCCAGTTATTCCAAAAGAAAGTACAACAAGTATTGACCATATAATTAATATCCCTACAGACCCCCAGCCAACTTTATACCCCAATAACAACTCAACAAGCACAATCGTTCCGTATATGATAAATCCACTAATGGCATTTAAGCACGTTACCGTTAATTTATCATATTGAAATGCAATAGCTATTTTTTCTGGAGCATTAGCATATCTTGTTGAATATACGCTTGAAATATTTGAACAGTATAAACCCAGAATAACACCTGCTACACCTAACTCTCCAATAATTACATCTGCCAACATACTGCTATCGCAAATATTATTTAAGCCAAATTCCAAAATCTGTATATCCAATATTCTTAAAACAATCGCTAAAAGGAATCCCTTTACAGCCCCCGTAATAAATCGTCTAAAAAGAAGTTGTGTAAATGATCTATATTCTTTATTAGACTGTTTTCTGCTATCAATAGTAAAACAAACTTTTTTTATTTTAAAAATCAAGTCTAATATCTTTTTTCGTATTTTCCAGTATGTCGTCGTTCTCAATGTTAATCACCTATTCTCTGACGGTTATTCAAGGTCCTTCCTTATTTCATATTCCTTTTTGTAATCATTTATTCTTTCCACTGAGTTTCTTTTGCTATATCCGTAACAAGTCGACCATTATAAGTAAAAAACGAAGGACCTGGAACATTTTTATATCCTTTAAATTGTCTTGCTACGTAAACGTCAAATCATCCGCCACCGCCCAAAGTAAGGCAGCTGACCATCTGTCAGCTGCTTTTCTTATGGCATCTTTCCGGAAGGCTGTCCGACCATGGCAGCAGTGGATCCAGATCATCTGGATCTATCGTTCCATCTTCATCTGCCAGCTCCGGCAGTTTCTCCAGCAGATCATCCAGGTAATAATAAATGTTCAACTGGTTCAGTTTCGCTGTCTCTACAATCGAGTAGATCACTGCGCTGGCGTCTGCGCCTTTCACGGAATTGATTATTACCCAGTTCTTCCTGCCGATTGTAAATGGACGGATAGCTCTTTCAGATGCTGAATTGTCCATCGGGACATTTCCATCTGTCAGGAAGACCCGCAGATATTTCTCCTGCTTCAAGCAGTATTGAATTCCGTCTCCGGCTTTCCCTCCCGGAAGGACCTCCGTCACTGACTGCAGTTCTTTCAGCCACGCAAAGAAGTCGTCAACGAGCGGTCCGATCTGTTTCTTACGTTCGCTGAGTCTTTCTTCTGCACTGAGGCTGCCCAGAGTGTTTTCTATGTCATACATCTTCGCGATCCGCTTCAGAGCCTGCCCTGCAATTGTACCAGCCGCACCTGCTTTGTCATTCTTCTTCTGCGCTTTGACGGCATCTGCAAAGAACCTTCTGCCATGCACCCAGCAGTTCGCATTTGTAAATCCCGGGATCAGCTTCTCCAGCATGTGGTACTGCTGCAGGCCGTCTGTCTCGACAACGCCATGATAGTCTCCAAGGAATGCCTGCGGATATTTGTGGTCCCGTCCCCTGCAGTACTGATAAAGGACGATCTGCCGGTCCCTGCTGAACTGTCCCGACCGGTACACCCACATGAAGTTCTTGTGTCCGGCGGAACTTTTCCTGTCAGCCGGATCAGAAGGATCATTGTCATGGATCACCTGGCAGGTGGTTTCATCCGCCTGTATCACCGGCAGCTTTAAGAGTTCTTCCTTCAGCCTTTCCCATACAGGTGTCAGATATTTCTGCGAAACACTTATCGTCCAGTTGGCCATTGTCTGCCGGGATATCTTTATCCCGTTGGCTCTGAACTGCTGCTCCATCCGGTACAGCGGCATCGCGTTGGTGTACTTGCCATTCAGGATTGCCGCTTCAAGGGAATGGGTGACTACCGAGTTACGCAGCAGGTCTTTCGGACGATCAGCCCTCAAGAATTCATCCAGTCCTTTGCCGTCATACCTTCCGGTCTGGACTGGCACTGGGCGACCACCTCCTTCCAGTGGGCAAGTCTTACTTCATGTGTTGATTGATCCATCTCTGAGTCCTCCTCTGAAAAACCTGTAGTTTTGTGAGTTTTCCAGAGTATCTCAGAAATCCAGCCGCCTGACTAGGCGTGCGATTTGACGTTTACAGAACGCAAAGGGAAAAGTACCGATTGTCTTCTCAGAGAATCTTTTTACGTCCGGAAGAATCACCATTTATTTTTTCATCTTCCTTGTAATACACTACCTTATATCTATATTCAGTAATTTGCTTATAAGGAGTAACATAGAACAGAGGGCAATGGATAATCCCGAGTCAAACTTTTTCAAGATCACTCCTCTACTCTGGATTGCTGACGATATTGTGGAATCAGCGTCATACATATGTTTCTTTATCTTCCTCGTCATCGTCTTAACTTCTGGCTCAAACAGCAAGCCAACCATCAGCATTATGCTGATTACCTGTCAGATATTATATGACATATTTAACTTCAATTATCCGACCCTCCGAGAGACACTGACAAAAGGCTTAATCACTGACAAGAAGAATGATGACAATAAAAATAATCGCAAGTGACAGGCGAGAGATTGTCATATACCAGACAAAGCCTTAACTATTGCCTCAATAAGCAGAAGTACCGCCAGTACCCCTACGCAGACAACAGCCCTCTTGAAATATTCCTGTGCCATGACCATGTAATCAACTTTTTCGTTGATTACATTCTGATTGGTCTTGACAGCATTCAACAATTCAAAAAGAAAATCTTTCTTTTTTTCCAGAGTATCCTTATCTGTCAATAACCATTCCGGGAATCCGACCACCTTAAAATTTTTTCTTGAGAGGCATTTTATCGAAAATATTATCGCTATACAAAGATATACAATCGTGACAACCACAATAACAATTGTCAAAAGTGCAGGCACCGAGACCTCTTTTTTTATAAAATCTTTCGCCAGGCTGAGCATAATCGTTGTGGCAACAGCGAAAGTTCCTATAAAGATCGATGCTTTGGATTCCACCTCTTTTCTCCTGTCATCTTCAGAAGCCTGGTATTCCTTTGCTATTTCAATAAGTTTGTCAGTCTCCTCTTCAGAAAATTTAAAGGATTCTTTTTTGAATAATTTCGGTTTTGGAACATCTCCTTCTAACAATGGAAAGAAAATTTCCCGGATCACTTTGAGTAGTTTAACCATGCAGCAACAATCCTTCTATCTCATTACTTATTGGAAATCCAAGCCTGTTTTCTATCCATGCCCACTGACCATTCGGGTTACATTCTAGAAATACTGGTTTCCCACTATCGTCAAGTGCAAAATCAATGGCAGAATATACAAGTCCAAGCTTTCTTGTCAATTCAATGCATTTATTACTGATATCCTGTGAGAGCAAGAAAGGCCTGTGTTCAAGGACTCTGGTGCTCCTGCGCCAGTCGGTCTTTGCATCTTCATCATTCTGCGAAATAATCTCAGCTGTAAATACCTTATCACCAACCACAATACTTCTCAGATCCGATCTTTTAGATATTTTTCTTTGTATGTATGCTGGAAATTCACCTATACTTTCTTCTGTAACCTCTTCCGGATCGATATCGGCTGTAAATATAATGGTCTTTGCTGTCTCCGGGTCGACATTTCCTGACCTGACTGCCTTTATAACGAAGCCTTCATCAGCATCAATTTGTTTCATGCTTTGCTTTACGAAATCCGCATCATTTGACAAAATAGTCTCCGGAATATCAAACCCTGCATCTCTGGCCATAGACAGCTGAAACAGCTTGTTCTCCGCTTCACGAATTCTGAATACGTCATTGATCCAGAAACAATCCTTAAGATTCTTGTAAACTCCATCAAGTACCGATAAAGTCTCTCTCATCAGGTACTTTCTTTCAGTTCCCGAGATATCTGCAATATACTGAAAATCCGGAAGCCCTGGTCTTCTGAAGTAAACAGCTGAGATCTCACTCAGGTCAACTTCTATCTTCTTGGCTTTGTCACAGAGTATGTACTGATCCACATCAATTCTGAATCTGACATCAACAACTGTAAAAAGGTCTTCAGTATTAAATCGATAGTATTCTATGCCGTCCTTCTGGAGCAACTTAATGATGAAATCAACAGTGACATCATCTTTATTGGTTATAATAAGAATCTTCTTCATCGTCTCTTTCTCTATCAGCAAATGTTTTGCTGAACATTTCAATCATATATCCGGGTTCTTCATCAACTCCTTCACGACTGACTTTTGTGATGGTTTCTGACTCCAGAGTCATTCTCTCTTCGTCATCTTTTTCACGGTCTGCATGCGTTAGGGTTTCACCCTCAAAAACAAGCGTCCCCTCAGTGGAACAACCACGATGAAGATGACTCTCTGTCTGTAAATTCATGGCACAGGCGCTCTCATCATCTGATTCACGCTGTTCTCTTGTTTTGGTCATCATCTCTAGACAATAACCAGGCTCCTCATCATCTCGTTCACGTTGCGCCTCAGTCTTCGAAAAGAGCTCCCGGTTACGAAGTGAACCTGCCTCGATGAAAGGTCTCCCGTTCAGCATATTCATGTCTGTGTGATAGTCGTAACGAAACAGCTTCTTTGGAGAATTCGCTCCATGTTCACGTTCTGTTTCTTTTGTGAGTAATAGTGGTCTCAAATAATATCTCCTCGTAATTCAGAATATATGGTTTAGTTCTGTCAGCACTTCGGCTCGATCTTCGGCTTAAAGGGCACAATCTTTGATTCTGTTTCAAGAGTTCCCGGTTTTAATCCCATCAGATCTTCCATGTCTCTTGAATTAAGGCAAATACCAGCATCATAGAAAGCTCTCTTAAGCTCTACTGCATTCAGATAACCTCTGTCAAAAAGAACATCTACAGCCCCTTGAAAAATAGTATTGCTGAGACTGCCTAAAACGTCTCCTGGCTCGTGCGTTCTATTTCCCCATGCCTCTCTTACAGGAATCGTCAAGTTTTCTATTTTCTCCTGCATATCCTCCAGATCAGCACTGACAACATCATTAATATCAGAATAGATTCCCATGGGTAGAGTGAGTCGAAGAGCTGGAAAGTTGACATAGTTCAGAAGGATTTCATACATTTTCCTTATGAAAAGACTTATGCTCTTCGGCAAACATTCAGATATTGTTGTTCTTCTCAAATAAACTTAATTGCTGTAATTCGTTATCCGTGGCGATATCAGATTCCAGGATGTGTGTGCTAGTAATAACACTTCCCGGATACATGATGTACTCTATTCCGCTTGCCACAGCCATTTCCTGGGCTGCCTCTTTCTTTGCCTTCACCACCTCATCATCTATCATGTTGTGGTCCTATGTCAAGATTTAGCGCAAGTTAAAATGAGAAATTTATCCTTATCTTAACTTACTAAGCGCAGTTCGTCTGTCTGCTCGTATAGCTTTTCAAAGTCATCCGGTGACATTTTTTCACAAAAAACAGCACCCTGTTCCTACAGAGTGCTGTCTGCCCCTTGCTTTTCCGATGCATTTCATCCTATTTCACATTTACCCTGAACGTCACTGTCTTCCAGGCGGACGCTTTGTATTTGTTATTTCCTGCCGCTTTCACCTTGACCTTTACCTTGTAGGTACCCTTCTTAATGCCCTTCTTTACGGTAACCTTGCCGGTGGTCTTGTTGATGACAATCTTCTTGTTGCCGCTGACTTTAGCATATGCTAATTTTCCCTGTCCCTTCTTCGTGAAGGCAACCACCTTAGTAACCGCCAGCGTCTTATTTTTCTTAAGCTTTCCGTTCTTGCCTTTCGTACTTCCTTTGACCGTAGCAGTCCTGGCTTTGATTTTCAGCGGATTGCCCTTCTTAGAACCTTTTACTGTAATGCTAATCTTCTGATCAGGCTGCTCTATACTGCCTGGTACCTTATGCCATGTGCCCCAAGCTGTGTCATAGTACATACAAGCAAGTATATCATATGTGCCGGCTTTTTCCGGAGTGAATGTCGCCATAACAACTTCCGCACCATTCCATACACATACATCACTTATAATTAGCTTCTTTCCGTTATATCTAACTTCAGTCGCCAAATAAGTAAAGTAGTTATTGCTTTCACCCTGACCATAACCCTCAACCTTGGCTTTAACAGTTATTGGCTGATTGACCTGATGCACGCTGCCATTTGCAGGTGATACAATCTTTGCACTCGGGACACTCTCAGCATACGCATTGATACCGAACGCCCATGTTGTAATCAGCAGAATAGCGGCTGCAAAAACAGTCAGCACCAAGTAATGAAAGATAGCGGAATTCCTTTTGCGCATCGAACTAGACTTCTTCATTTTCATACTCTCCATTTCTTATTTATTTTATTGTTTATTACCATGCTGCACCTCCGATATTTATAGTTAAGATAATTATTGCATGCATCGTCTTCTTCAGTCAAGCACTTTAATGCTTTGCAATTACTTTGGTTCCGCAATCTGCCGATTTGTCGTCTTAAAAAAATATATTTTTTTCAAAAAAATCCCCGGCCTGTTCCAGATCCCTGTAGACAACGGTCAGTTCTTTGGAAATCGTATCCGGGTGTGGCAGCAGTTCAAGGATCATTTCCCTGGTTTCGGCATCCAAATTGGCTACGGAGTACACAATACTGTCCATCGCCTTTTCTGTTATGATGTTTCGGCAAAATACACATTCATCACTTCCCGCCTCTCACTTTCACCCCCAACTGAAAAACCATGCTCCCCATCATACAGCCAAATCCATTGTGGATCATATCGTCCCATTCAAATAATCCCCGCATAAATACCAACTGACTGGTTTCTATGACTGCTGATACCAGCAGCCCAAACAATAAGGCCCGATACCATTTTATCTTATGGTTTGCAATGATCGGTAATAATGCCCCGGCCGGGAACAGCAGGATACAATTCAGAAGAATCTCTTTTAACAACGTCAAGTCTTTGTATTTCAAAACAGCCTTCCACGACCAGAACGGCATTAATTCATATTGGCGAACCGTGCTTGTCCTGGTAAATACCGTGGATTCAAATACGATTCCGAGAAATATCACCATCATCACAACAGCCACTGCCTGTATGATACGAATCTTTTTTCTGTATACGCATCCTGCTGCCACGATGACTGTCATAAGAAGCAAGATACTGAATGCCACTATCTCATTCCCGGACCATTCTTTATTATATGTTGTCCATATATGATAAATATCCATTTACTTACAGCTCCAAGTTATTCTCTAATGAGTCACAGCACAATTCCACAGGGAAATCATGCTTCACACGCCGCGCGGATTTTCATAGACCGTCTTTTCCCATCTGCATGGATCATTTCATCCGCATGAATCAAATTACACTCCAGGGCTTTACTATACCCTATGGAGCTCCATCCTGGTCAATACATAAATTGTATTTTCTATTTTTTTAATCATTCGTTTATAAATCATCAGTTGGCTTGCCAAAATCCAGCTGATGCATCTCCTTTGCAGGATCGTTATTGCATGTTATCCTTGCATGTGATTTCAGCTGTGGTTTCAAATGTTATTTTAAATGTTATTTCGTTCGTCCAAAAACACAAACTGTCATTTTTTGTTTTTTATATCGACAGCATCTCTGATTACTGATACAATACTTTAGATGGCGCATTTTCATTTATATTTGTGTAATAAATAATAACATTTGGAGAATCCTTATGAAAAAATTATCGATCAGCAAGATGGCTGATACCGTAACAAAAAACAGAAAAGAACTGAAGCTCACCCAGGCACAGCTTGCAGAAAAAACCGGAATCAACCGCGGCATGATCAGCCGCCTGGAAAGCTGCGACTATATTCCGTCCATTCACCAGCTTCAGGCAATCGCTGAAGTCCTTCACTTTGAAGTGGTTGATTTATTCGAAGAAGACAAACCGGCTATGCCCAAACCGGCCATCGACAGAAAATACAATATCGCCGTCGCCGGTACCGGTTACGTCGGATTATCCATTGCCACGCTTCTTTCGCAGCATAACCACGTCACTGCCGTTGACATCCTTCCGGAAAAGGTCAACCTCATCAATCAGAGAAAATCTCCCATCCAGGACGAATACATCGAACGATACCTTTCCGAAAAAATACTGGATCTGACCGCAACCCTGGACGGCGAAACTGCTTACAAAAATGCTGACTTCGTGGTAATCGCCGCTCCGACCAATTACGACAGCAGAAAAAACTTCTTCGACTGTTCCGCCGTGGAATCCGTCATCGAGCTGGTATTAAAGGTAAATCCCTCTGCCACCATGGTTATTAAATCCACGATTCCAGTGGGATATACGGAATCCGTCAGAAGGAAATACCACACAGAAAACATTATATTCAGCCCGGAATTCCTCCGTGAATCCAAGGCCCTCTATGACAACCTCTATCCCTCCAGAATCATTGTGTCCTGCGACGAAGCATCCAGGGAACAGGCAGAAATCTTTGCCAGACTGCTCCGGCAGGGCGCCCTCAAAGAAAATATTGACACCCTCTTTATGGGATTCACCGAAGCAGAAGCAGTTAAGCTTTTTGCCAATACCTATCTGGCACTCCGGGTATCCTACTTCAACGAGCTTGATACCTATGCGGAAACCAAAGGCCTGAACACACAGGAAATCATCAACGGTGTATGTCTGGATCCGCGCATTGGCACGCACTACAACAATCCAAGCTTCGGGTACGGCGGATACTGCCTGCCCAAAGACACCAAACAGCTTCTGGCAAACTTCAATGATGTCCCCCAGAATATGATTTCCGCCATCGTGGAAAGCAACCGGACGAGAAAAGACTTCATTGCCGATCAGGTGTTACATATGGTTGGCTACTATGACTATAACAACCATGGTGACTATACACCGGATCAGGAAAAAACTTGTGTAATCGGCGTATATCGCTTAACCATGAAAGCGAATTCCGATAATTTCCGGCAGTCTTCGATCCAGGGTGTCATGAAACGAATCAAGGCAAAAGGCGCTGCTGTCATTATTTATGAACCGACTTTAAAAGATGGAGAAACCTTCTTTGGTTCTGCCATCGTAAATGATCTGAAAAAATTCAAAAAGAAAAGTCAGGCAATCATTGCCAACAGATACGATTCCTGCCTGGATGATGTCAGGGAAAAAGTCTACACCCGGGATATCTTTAAACGTGATTAACCGCAGACTGACTTCCGTTTGTCTTTCAGCGCAATTAACCGCAGACTGGCTTCCGTTTGTCTTTCAGCGCAATTAACCGCAGACTGGCTTCCGTTTGAAGAGGCGCCGCAGCAGCATGCCTTGTGGCGCCTCTTCGAACGTGCCTTGCCACATCGGACGGATCCCCTTATTGGTCCTATTACTTATACAGATCCTCGATGGATATGAAAATCATATTTTCGTCCGGTTCTGCATCAAATCCGGATCTTGAAATAAAGCCGTATCTATAGCATTTCAGTCCTGTATTTTCCACCTGGTGAATCTCTTCACGGATCCGGCTTGCGCTTAAAGGCGCCTCACGGAATTTCGCTTCGTAAAAAATATATCCCTTCGAATCCTCTGTTACCACATCAAATTCACCGTTCCTGTGATTGATCGGATCATTGTAATAATATTTACCGATGCGTTCAAACGGTTCTTCCATCAATCCCTTTCGATTCCGACGGATCAGATATTGTCTGCACACTCGTTCAAAGATATGCGGTACATAGCTCTCTGCGAAATCCCTGGCAATATAGCGTTCATAGAACATCTCCGGATCCATAATATTTCTCTGCGACTGATAGCGGAAAATATAACGGTAATAAAACAGGGACAAATTATCGATGATAAAATAGCCGGCCTTACGCTTGTTATTCTCATCATTGATCGGTGCTTCCTTTGTCACAACTTCCATGCGAATCAGCTTATCAAGCACGTCTACCAATGTCGGGCCACTGCTCACATGTGACTGTGACAGAATGTCACTGTATCTGGAATATCCTTTCGCCAGCGTCTCGAAAACTTCATTGGCATTTGTTATTTTTGAAATCTCCGAACTCAGATACATAGCTACTTCATTTTCAAGACGTGCTCCCGGCTCAGCGATCAGTTCAATGATATTTTCTTTCACGGACAGTTCCGAATCGATCAATCTGTTATAATAAGGAATTCCGCCGAATACACTGTAAAGACGTACCCTGTCCTCTTCCGAAAAAGAGGAATAGAACAGCGCCGAATCATAGTAATCCATCTGTCCCAGGTCAATTGTCAGATCAATACGGCCATACAGCGGATTCTCCCTCTCCAAAAGATTTTTCATAACATCCACATAGGAACCGCAGATAATAAAATGGATCTTAGATGTTTCCCTGTATTTATCAATCAGCGACTGCAAAATACTGTCCAGTCCCTTTACTACTTCCCGCAGATAAGGATATTCATCCAGGATCAAGATTACCGGCTCCTCTTTTGCGCCTGCAAAAAGATATTCCAGCAATTCCTCGATATTCCGGAAAGAAGGCTTGGGAAAATGGTAGATTTCTGCCAGAAGTTCACACAGGCTTTCAACATTATTCATCTCTGTCGTTTTCTTGCATTCAAAATAAATACTTCTTTCGCTGCATTCCTTAAGACTCTGCTTGATCAGCTCGCTCTTTCCAATTCGCCTGCGTCCGTATATCAGCCCTACAGACATAGTATCCTTAGCGTACATTCTTTTCAGTTTCTTTAATTCAGCTTCTCTTCCATAGAACTTCATTTGCTCGATCACCTCCAACTCGGTTTGTATCGAATTAAATTATAATCCCTTTCGACAGTAGCGTCAATTTCATTCGGTCACGTCCGAGTCAGTTTTCGCCGAATTATTATAGACAGTGTTCAGCGAGTGATTGTTTGCGCTCTCAGCAACAGATACTTGATCTCTCCAAAAAATTCCCGAAGCATATTATTCATCAGATATCGTCTGGCCGATCCCGCCGAAATGCCGCACACATTCTGCAATCCCTGACTTTTTGCGATCTGCAGGGCTCGAAACATATGAAAATCGTTCGTGATAATTCCGACTGACGCATCTTCCCCAAAATACGCCCGGCTGTTCGCGATATTTTCAGCTGTTGTCTGCGATTCTGTTTCCAGAAGAATCCGATCCGAGGATATGCCGTGCTCTTTTAGATATTTTGCCATACCCTCCGCTTCCGTGAACGGTTCATTGTAACCCTTCCCGCCGGAAACAATACACAAAGTCCCGCTGTTCTCCTGTAAATACGCAATTGCGCTATCCAACCGATAGCGCAGTACCACACTGGGGCCATTCGCATGCACCTGCGCGCCAAGAACGATAATATAATCCAGATCTGCCTGACCTTTTTCATGAAATTTGCTGATCATACATCCTTCAACAATCACAAAAAAAGCCAGCCCCAGGCAGATGACTGCCAAACATATTTTTTGGATAATTCCAGGCAGCCTGCCCCAGAGATTCTTTTTCACCGCAACAGCAAACAAGGCAAACACAACAGCAAGGCCCAGCCACACCACGAAAAATCGTGTGCCGGATCCCACTGTCCCCACCGCAATGCCATATACCAGGCACAGAAGCGCCAAAAGAATCCACACGGTAAACACTATCTTCCTTTTCATTCCTGCCAGAAATTCCTCCTGCAATTATTTCAGTTTTTCTTCCCACTCAGCTTCTTTAAATCCGACTAACACAAAGTCTTCACCGACCACAAGCGAACGTTTCACAAGCATACCATCTGAAGCCAGAAGTTTTAACTGTTCGTCTTCCGTCATTTCCGGCAGTTTGTCCTTTAACTGCATTTCTTTATAGAGTTTTCCGCTTGTATTAAAAAATTTCTTCAGAGGAAATCCACTCATCTCATACCATTTTTTCAGTTCTTCATAAGACGGATGCTCCTCTTTGATCGGACGCTCCAGATATTCTATGCCTGATGCATCCAGCCAATTTAAAGCCTTTCGGCATGTGCTGCATTTTCTGTAAGCTAATATTGTAATCATAAGTGCTTCTCCTCTTTCATAACCTGTTCGAAAATGGTACACTAGTAAATCTCTAAATGTGCAAAGAAAAACAGAGCTAACATCGTTTGCACAATGCCGCTCTGCAAAAGTTTAACTTTTTCTATTTGTTTCATTCTACTCATTTGGAAAACAACTGTCAACCACTATCTTGAGAAAATCAAAAGTATTTTTAATCTTTTCATTCTCTTAATAAAAACATGCGTAATCAGGTTAGCAGCGACCAGTGTTGTTTTCTGTTATCTGATCGTACGCTGCCAGATCTTTAAATAAATAAGTCACCTAATTTAGAACTTTACCAGCGATAACAATTTGCTGTACCTGTGAACTTCCTTCATAGATAGAGCATACACGTACATCCCGGTATATTCTTTCGATTTCATACTCTCTGGAGTAACCATAGCCGCCATGTAACTGGAGTGATTTATTTACAATATCAATTGCATTTTCAGCTGTATAATATTTTGCCATAGATGCTTCTTGATCTGCTGCTACACCTTGATCAAGCAAATACGCAGCATGATATGTGAGCAATTTGGCGGCATTTAACCTTGTTTCCATATCTGCAATCATAAACCGCAACGCCTGCATTTTCGACAATGTTTTTCCAAACTGTTCACGCTGAGTAATAAAATCAATCCCAAGATCCATTGCTTCCTGTGCCATTCCCAGGCACATCGCCGATACACCAATTCTGCCAACAGATAACGTTTTCATAGCGTTAATAAATCCCATATTTAACTCTCCAATCAAACAATCCGCTGGTACTCTTACATCCTCTAAAACCAGATCACTGACCGGTACTCCTTTTTGGCCCATTTTTTCTTCAGTTTTTCCGGTGGATACTCCCGGTAAATGCATATCAACAATGAAGCAGGATATGCCTTTTACTCCCTTTTCACGATCCGTTTTTGCATATACGATGGAATAATCCGCAATTGGTGCCATTGTGATAAAACATTTCACACCATTTAACACATAACAATCCCCATCTTTTTCTGCCTTCGTGCGAATAGATGCTGCATCTGAACCGGCATTTGGCTCCGTTAGAGCAAAAGCAATAATCGAATCACCACTCGCCACTGCTGGGAGGTACTTCTTTTTTTGTTCTTCTGTACCTGATAATACAATTGGTGCAGTAGATAAGGAATTAGCGGAAGAAATAAACAGAGTAGCTGCCGCGCTTTTCTTTGCAATTTCTTCCATTACGCACACATAACTACGCATGTCTAATCCTAAGCCGCCATACTCTTCCGGGATTTTTAAACTAAAAAATCCTAATTCTCCCATCAATTTTACAATTTCTTTTGGAAACGTATCCGTTCTATCTATCTCAGCTGCGATTGGTTCCAATTCCTTCTCTGCAAAATCCCGTGCCAGCTTTCTAATCTCTTCGTGACCCTCGTCAAAGTAAATACTATTTTTCATCCTTTTTTGCTTCCTTCCCCATATAATCTCCAAGCCGTCCCCATTCTTCAAAGAAGATTTTGGGATCCATCACTTTAAGATTATCTGCTACTACCGGTTCAAACTCCATACAATTCATAATATCTTTTTCAAGATCTATGCCCGGTGCAATTTCAGTAATGGTAAGCTGATGATTGATCAATTTCATAACGCAGCGTTCTGTAATATAAATAACTTCTTGCTCCGGATCTTTATACCTTGTTGAATAAGTGATCTGTCCTACACGATTGACAAATTTTTTGATTTTTCCTTCCTGTGTCACAGTTATCTTTCCGTCACCTAATCTATACTTCGCTTTTCCTACTAATGTTCCGCAAAAAATAACTTTAGGCGTTTTTTGGGTAATATTTATAAATCCTCCAGGACCTGTAAGTCTGTTTCCCATTTTACTAACATTATTATTTCCATATTTATCGATTTCCCCAATACCCAGGATGGTTACATCTAAAAAACCACCATCTATCATGTCAAACATTGCTCCATGATCTACAATTGCCTCCGGATTATAGGCGCTGCCAAAATTTGGTAAGGCAGCTGGTACTCCTCCAATCATTCCACTTTCCGTTGTCATTATTACATCATTCTGAAAACCCTCTTCTGCAATAATGCTTGCGGTATCCGCAGCCATGCCAACTCCAAGATTAATCGTCTCGCCCTTCTTTAATTCCATTGCGCATCGTCTTGCTATAACCTTTCTGACATCAAATGGAACTGGGGCAATATGATCAACGGGCTTCTTTATATCCCCATTAAAAGCTGGCTCGTAATAAACCCCTTCTGTCTGCCAGCACGCCCTCTTATCCTGTGCAATGACTACATAATCTACTAATATTCCTGGAATTTTTATTTCCTTTGGATGTAAAGTTCCTGCCTTTGCCATATATTCGACCTGAACAATAACAATACCACCGCAATTATGGGCTGCAGTTGCTACTGCAAGACCTTCATTTAATATACTTTCGTGTGCAAAACTTATGTTTCCATTTTCATCCGCAATCGTGCCTCTTAATAATGCGACATCTAATTTAAATGAAGGATAGAATAAATATTCTTCGCCATCAATCTCAGTTAATCGAACTAATTCTTCTGTGGTACATTCATTCATTTTTCCCCCGCCAAATCGGGGATCAACGAATGTTCCCAATCCCACCTTTGTAAGCAGTCCCGGTCTTCCGGCCGCTATTTCACGCCATAAATTGACAATACAGCCCTGTGGTAAGCATGTACATTGCAATTTATTTTCAACTGCTAATTTATTAAGCGCAAATGCAGATCCAACATGTGCTCCAGACCATCGAGTGATCAATCCTTCACCAGCTTCTCCTAATACGGTAACTCCACGATCTCTCCAATCGCCCATTGCACTGCCCTGGCGCAAGGCCAAATCTGCAGGATGTCCACATTCTTTATAATTATCTCTAATCGCACAGGCTATCTCTTCCGGCCAACCTGCCAGCCCCAATCCAGCCAAAGCAACCGTTGCATGATCCGTAATACATTGTGCAGCCTCTTTTGCTGAAACAAATTTTGCCATTTTCTCTTTCTCCCGATTGAATAGTGAAAGCCTGTGACAAATTTTATTTACCACAGGCTTTCATTATTTTACTGTGACAACAATCTGATAATCTTATGATTTACATCCTAAGCCTAACATTTCTCTTCTTTAAATTCCTTCTCACGTTTTGCAACAAATCCATCCTTAATTGGAATAATCAATACAATCGCCAAAATGCAGACACCTGCAAGTACCAGATATGCCACATTGTAACCACTCCTTGCTGCTACCATCGCAGTAACCATTGCACCCGCGGAACCAAATAACTGACATATAACAACAATTACGCTATAAGCATTTTGGAAATTGTAGCGTCCCCAAAAACGAACTGTAAATGAAGTAGAGAAGTTAGAGGATCCACCTAAAATCGCTCCAAGCAAGATAAGGGCAATCCACATTAACGCTGTTACACCTAATGTAGTAAATACACATGCAACCGCTCCACAGATAAGCATAATAATCTGTGCCGGCTTTGTACCGATCTTATCGTCTAAGGCCCCAATAAACCAGCTGCCAAAACACCCAATGAATGCACATGCTGACATCATTGCAATTGCAGTAGGACGCTCATATCCTGCTTCTAATAATCTGGGGATCAGCTGTGACGGAACAGCTGATGCCAGGAACATACCGCACCCCAAGTTAATTCCTAAAACCCATGTTTGCCAAGTAGAGAGTAATCTGCGCTTTGTCCAGGGACTATTTGCTGCTAATCGCTTTCCCTCTGCAAGCATTGCATCTGCCTGCTCTCGTGTCATGCTGTGATCATTATCCGGATATCCTCCACACTCTTCTGGATAATTTCGAAGTATCACAAAGCCTAATACGGTTAATACAGCAATAGCAACACCATAGAATACATAGCTGCCAACAAATCCAAAATTTTTCAGTAATGTTGTGAATAATAAAACACCTGTACCTGCACCTAATGTAAACCCAATGGTGATAAGGCCAATTACAAGAGCTTTTTTCTTCGGAAACCAGTTTGCAACTAAGTTATTTACGACGATTAATGACATCGTCTGACTGCAAAGAAATGAAATAATGTAAATGGTTACAAATCCCGCCTGGTTAGGAATGATTCCCCATAAGGCAACACTTACAGTCCATATCAAGCCAACTGCGATTTCAAGATACCTATAGTTTGTTTTACCACCTTTTGTGATAAAGCCAAGTACAACAAACCAGATCAGTGCACCATAACCGCCATAGGATTGCAGTGATAATAAAACAGTTCGATTGAATCCTTTTTCAACAAACATATTGACTGCTAAGTTCATTGTCGCCGGTATTGCTGTACAGAGAACAATGATTAACATACCAAAGAGAACCAAAAACCATCCACGGGCTCCAAATGCATATTTTTTCATAATGTCCACCTCGCTGGGGTTACCAAACTCTGTCTTCTATGTCATATTCTGTCTTTCCAATCAAATCTTCAAAGCCTCTAAATGGCCAATCCACATTTCCATCCCAGGTCTCATATGGTAACGGGTACATAGGTAAAGGGACTTTTCGTTCATACTGACTGTATGGTTGATTAAACTTCATAGGCTTATGGAATGGAAGATCTGCCATATCTTTCGTATCCTTCCGCTTCATATACCCAATATTTTTATCCGTCATTTCAGCATCATCCACCCAGCTCTTATAGAAACTGTTTCGGAAATCTCTCCACCATTTCAAATGCCATATTTTCCATGAACCATCTTCGAGCTTAATAAAATCAGCACTATATTTGCCCCAAGCCCAATATGCCTCCATCTTTGCCTGCCCTTCCTTATAGCATTCCGGCGGCGTGTGCCTCTGATCCTCATAATAAGTTTCTATACCTGGTGACATAAATACTGCTCTTGCCGTTTTACCATCTCCTGCTACTTCAATCACTGGAGTAGTTACACAATGCATAAAGAATGCTCCCTTAGCAAATCTCGCTGTTCCTAATATTTTCAGGAAAATTGTTTCAATCCCTTCCCGGCCAACAAAAATTCCTGAATCTCCTACGTCCATACTGACATCAGGCACATCCAATGCAAACACTTCCTTAATTTTTTCCGGGAACAGAATCGGATAATGCATATATTCGTATTTACACATAACCTTTTTGATTTCTTCCATATCCAGCAGACGCTGTTTTTCTACTCGCAGGGCTTCTATGTCTGTTTTTAGTTCAATGATCTTTTTTTCTAATTCTTTTACTTCCATAAGGCTCCCTCGAAAATACATTATGTGATACGTGCTGCAAAAGCCGGCCTGCTTTTCTATAATTTGATTATACCGGTTCACGCCCCAACTTGTATAATAGTGATAAAATATCGAATGATAATCAGATTCTATTATTATCTAAAACCTTCTATACCAAAAAGATATGAAAAAGAACAGATAACGTATAATAAGTTTCGCAAATTCAATTGAATAAAAATAGACATAGTCTATTGCCATCGGTAAAATTAAGTTACCACACAAAATCCACCAAGGAGGCAATGACTATGTCCGATAACATTATACAGTTAAATCAAGACCTAATAAAGCATGATCTTAAAGATCTTGTCCGCAGCAGTGTTGAAGAAACGCTGAATGCCCTGCTCGATCATGAAGCGGATGAACTTGTCAACGCTTCAAAGTATGAACGTACAGAGAATCGTAATGGCTACCGCTCAGGTCATTATGAGAGAAACTTCACCACAACTGCAGGAGACGTGAAATTAAAGGTTCCTAAATTGAAAGGCATCCAGTTTGAGACAGCCATCATCGAACGCTATAAACGCAGGGAATGCTCCGTCGAAGAAGCTCTGATCGAAATGTATCTGGCCGGGGTATCCGTCCGCCGCGTAGAGGATATCACAGAAGCTCTTTGGGGAACTAAGGTATCTCCAGGAACGATCAGTAATCTCAATCAGAAGGCTTACGAACATATCGAAACCTGGCGCAGCCGAAAATTGACCGGTGAATACGCATACGTTTATGTTGACGGTATTTATCTGAAACGCAGCTGGGGCGGCGAAGTGCAGAACGTGTCCGTCCTTGTTGCTATCGGCGTATCTACAGACGGCTACCGCGAGATCATCGGCGCTGCAGAAGGCATGAAGGAAGATTTTGAAAGCTGGCATAACTTCTTTATCTGGCTTAAAGAGCGGGGCCTTACAGGAGTCAGACTAATCGTTGGTGATAAGTGCCTTGGTATGCTGGAATCCATTGCCGATGTATTTCCGGAAGCGAAATATCAGCGCTGCACAGTACATTTTTATCGGAATGTCTTCAGCGTAGTCCCTCGAGGCAGGATGCGGGAAGTATCCTTAATGCTGAAAGCCATCCACGCGCAGGAGAACAAAGAGGCAGCACGCGAAAAGGCAGCTTCCGTTGTTGCGAAACTTCGTGAAATGAAGCTCTCTGCAGCCGCAAAGAAAGTTGAGGACGGTGTAGATGAAACTCTGACCTACATGGACTTTCCTACAGAACATTGGACCCGTATTCGGACAAACAATGTAACAGAGCGAGTCAACCGAGAAATCAAGCGGCGTACCAAGGCAATCGGGGCGTTTCCAGATGGGCAAAGTGCTTTGATGCTGGTTTGCGCCAGACTTCGTTACGTAGCGGCTTCGGATTGGGGAACCAAGCGGTATCTCAACATGGATCATCTGTTCCAGATGGAACTTATGAACAATACGGAAACAGCTGAGGCGTCTGCCGTCTAACTACCAAGAATCCGATGGTTGAAATTGAATTTGCGAAAAAATCTTGACACTATCAAAGAACACGTCTATCGCTTACAAAACAGCCCAAAGACGAACCGACTTACATTTAATGACGCTTCTATCAAAAAAGCTGTCGGATTAACTGAACTCAGCCAATCCGACAGCTTACTTTTTTATATCCGATTTATTTCGATATTTATATTTTTCCAAATTGATTTTTTCATTATCTTCTTTCAAAAAGTCTAATAAGATCTCTATTGCTGGATTATGGTTCAGCTTATTCCAAACCAAATCCGTTTCCATGTATTGAAATGAGTCTATCAATGGAATAAATTTAACCATTTGACCATACATTTTTTCCATGGAGTGATTAAGAACCGCTATACCATTTCCTGCACTCACCTGCAATACCATTGAATTCAGTGAATCAGCCGCTATGATTCCCTTCGGAAACTTAATGTCATTTTCTGCCATTCTATTCAGCAAATAGTTATACGGCAGATGATTATCCTGTGATTTTGTAATGATGAATTTATCACCAATAAAATCATTCAATGATACCTCTGTTTCTAATCGCATCGGGTGATAATTATTAACGATCACATCCAAATGATCGTAATAAAATGGCCAGAAATCACTAAAATCCTCTTCCGATGCCTCCATATTCATCTGAAATGCAAAATCAAAAACATTACTATAAATCAAGTCCTGCGCTTCTTTGGCTGAACACCACTGCAAATTGATATCAATGTCCGGGTGGACTGTCTTGAATTGATTAATGAATGGTGTAAATCGACCATATTCAACCCCAGTACAAGCAATGCTTAAATGCATTGCAGGGCTATCACTAATTCGTTTGATTTCCTGCTCCAAATCTGCTAATGCATCGAGCAAAAATGGAGCCTTTAGATATAACGTTTCTCCCGCACTAGTAAGAGTTACATTTCTGTTGTCGCGTATCAGCAACTGTGTACCCATTTCTTTTTCAAAATCGGAAATCTTTTTACTTAAGGCAGGCTGACTGATAAACAGTTCCTCTGCCGCCCTCGTGAAATTCCGGTTTTTAGCGACACTTATAAATGCTACTAATTTATTTAAATCCACGGTGCTTTCTCTCTTTCGTAAATGGTAAAGATTGAGTGTCTTTAACCAATGTTCAACTTCTGGGATAATCAGTCTTGAGAATCTTAAGAAATCTTAGACAGGGGGTTGAACATGGATACTTCATTAACAGTCAAAACAATGCGCCGTCAGTCATGGGCGCTCATGGTCCAGGAACAGGCAAACAGCGGTCTTTCTGTCCGCGACTGGTGCGCACAGAATGATAGAAGCAGCAAGGTCACCACTCTCATGGCAGCCTTGCTGTTAAACACATAACTTTTATCTTGAAAAAACTATAAATCAATATGGTAAATAATTCGGTTTGATATCACTATATTTCTTAACTAAATCATCCCAGTCTTCAGGTAATTTTAATTTCACACATGCAGGTCCTCCATGCTCGCCCCCTCCTGCTAAATTGATACAGGTAGCATCATAATCACTTCCCGCTACAACAATAGTCATATGATCGGTCGACCAGAATTTTTTTGTGCTTAGACTATGATCGAATGGCAGCCGAACTCCTTCTGGCAAATGATTATTATCTATCATCCACCGATAATTCACAGCTTCACCCGGCTGGCGACAGTATTCACAAACGTAATCCATAACCTCTTTTTGATTTTTAAATCCTTCACGCGCTAATGCCCTAGCAAAACCAGGACTCATCACATATGTACATCCTTTATCCCAACCTTGATAATGGATATAAAACATTGTGTCAAAACATGATTTTCCATCTCGTCCATGTCCTTCTGTTCGCTCCTGTGCCCAGGAAACTGTTACAGCAGAATCTGATTCTTCTAATCCATATGTCACATGTAACGGCGGCCATGGACTTTGCTCCATATTGTCACCAATACAAATGCCCCTCCTTGCTTCATGTCCTGGCTCACACATATCCTCTAATCCGGGACGAACGCCTGAAATATTCATAATAATATAACTATACGCCAATGCAATTGCTGAGGACGCTTTCGAATATCCGCTAAGCGCAGCCGTATCCATTGATACTCCGATCTGCTTTGCAACCTTTCCACTGACAGTGATAATTGGACACCAGCTTGCGACGGAACAGGTCCAACCTTCCAGATGAATATTGGGTTCTACAATAGCCTCAACCGCTGCAATCAGCACCGGCATATGGGTTGGCAAACATCCAGCCATAACTGCATTTACTGCAATTTTTTCTACAGTTGCGTTTCCCATCATTGGAGGAATCTGTGCTACAACGTAATCTCGCGGCAAATCTGTTCCCTTCAGCATCTCCTCGATTGCTTCTTCCGTAGGAGGATAAATTGGAAGTCCCGTAGTCCATCCTTTTTGATAATAATAATCACTGATTTTTGAAATGCTTCCAGTATATTCAAAGGGCTCTGCTCCAGAATTATCCTTCTGATACGGAGTCCTTTCTATATCGCTCAGTGGTGCAGTAAGTCCCTCTACAACCTGATTTCGCACTCGATACAGTTCCGGATAAATAACATGATCCACTAAATCCTGATCTAATTTTGGCGCCCAGCTCAAATCATGAATTGTGGTTTTTACAAATCGTAAATGCGGAACAAGTCTGGAAGTTGCTGCCTTAACACCAACACCATATAAATCGTCTTTTGTAAGCATTACAACTGGAATGCCTTTTTTTTCAATCCATGCACAATTATAAGCTTCAAACATACAGCAGGATCCCGCATCACCATATGCACCAATTACACCATCTACGTCAGATAACCATTCCTCCATTTTCACTCTGAAAACTTCATCTTTTTCAATTTCTGATGTATCACGTTTATACTGAATCAATTTAAACTTTGTTGTTGGATGCTCTTCCTTTAGAATATCTGCCATTACGTTCAGCATTAATGGTGCGTGACCTTTAAAATGAGCAAATAAGCCAATTGTTTTTCCATCAATTTTGTCCAAACGCTCAGATAGTGGTTTTGCACCTGTTACATCTACATGTGCCCAAGGACTAAATAATTTCATGCTATCACCTCGTTACTGTTCAATTCTCAAGTTCTACCCTAAGTATAATTTCCAGCTCGTCTGGTGTATAAGCTTTATATTCTATCGTTTCATAACCAGATTTTATAATAACGTCTTCCTCCCCGGCATCCGCCTGCTCCATCCAAGCCCCTTGGCCCAGTCAAGCGAATCCGGATCATCATAATCCCAGTTGTCCGGAATCAGATCCAGATACTCTTCCGGCGACAGCTGATTTTCTTTGGCAATCTGCTTCCAGTATGCTTTCTCCTTAGCCTGATTGATCCCTCGAAGGAAACGGATATATCCGGAGATACCGCCTACATCGTCTAACACCGGCAATCCATCCGCAGCCAGGCAGACCGGTTTGTATTTACTGTAAATCGTAATCAGCGCTTCATCGATCTCATCCTGTGTAATGCGCCCTTCCTCGACCAGATCCTCGCAGCCTAAACTTCCTGTGATTTTCACATACCAGTTATCACCATAATCATAATTATAATACAGCGTGTCTGTGCATGAAGCAACAAATGGCTGATTCCACGGCTCATCCTGGCCTGACGCAAGGATCTCATCGATCTCAGATCTTAAATCATCGTCCATAAACTCTTCAAAAGATTCACACAGATCCTCGCTATCCGCAATCTGATCATGCAAGCCTCTGTCTCTGAACGCCAGTACCTCACCGATGCCGAGGCGCTCTAACACCTGGTTTGGAGATGTTTCAAACAGCGGAAACAGTGATTCCACAGGTAGGTCATCGATAAAAATAATTTCCTTTCGAACAATACCAAACCGCTTATCCTGCTCTGATAAGGACAGATCCTCATTTTCCTGTGCAATGTGAGCCCAAAAGATACGCTCCGTACCATCTTTCCTCCGTTCATAGCTGACAGCTACCTTCGCACACTTCTTTTTCACATACGCGATATCTTCCTTGGACTGCACAATGCCTTCCCCATGATTCAGGGACATATAGGGACCGGTATATTTCTTACGCAGCCATGTCTTGAAGCTGCCATTCTCATAATCATCTGCCCAGAAACGATCCTGCTCATCCATCATTGGAGACTGCAGCAACACTCCGACCAAAGCCATCCAGTTTGATACTTTACCGCCTGTTATTTTCCTGAACACATCATCCGGCAGTTCAAAATGATGCAGATGACTGTTCTGCCAGCCGAATGCCTTCTGAATCACATAATGAAGCGCATATAACGGCATATCTTCAGGCACTGCAATATCTCTGGAAATAGTTGGACCATATTGAAGCTTGCCATAAGACTTCAGAACGCGCTGCTGCTCTTCTCTCTCTTTCTGTTCCCGGCCGATAAACTGTGGATTTTCTTCCAGAAATTGTGGATGAGCATCCTCTATATCATCACTGTGGATGAGTTCCAGATGTAAACGCACAATATCCTCGCCCTGACATCTCGCTTTACTGAAATCCATGATACCATCCGGCAATTCGCGGAAACATAAAATGCCTGGATACTGCTCCACATGATATTCATTGATAGCAGCCTGACGTACCTTTTCTTTCTCTTTATATTCGATAATCTCCGGTATATTGCTCATCTCTGTCCAGCCCTCCTTTTCGGATAAATCGATTGTCTTCTTTATCGTGTGCTCTTTCGCTATCTCGATCCTTCTGCGGTATTCCGCGCTTTTTATTGCATCTGCAGATCTGTTCTCACTGTTGTATAACCCACGGCTGTAGGGAAGATATTGCTGCACGGCTTTTTCTGTCGTATTCAGAATCTGCGCTATCTCGGCTGTGGTCTTCTTTTCATTCAGATAATGTTTGATCTCCAGACTGGTTCGGCTGGACCAGATCCCTTCGGTGATTAAAACTTTACGTACCTTGACCGGCGATACCGACAAATTTCCAGCTGTTTTCTCAACGGATTTGGTATCCAAATAATCACATATGATATTCAAATATAAAGTGTCATCTATTTTTGTTTCCACAGTAGTATCCTCACCATTTTTGTTAAGTGAACAAGTTGAAGGCAAAAAACAAAGCGCTTATTCTCCCTGCAATTATATAATCCAATTATAAATCATCTTATTTTCGTGTCAACCTAATGATTTCATTTCATAAGTTTGGCACAGGGAATTTCTCCTGTGCCAAATTATAAATCAGATTTTATAATAATCTTAACTTCCAGCCTTTTTGACACTCAACCAATCAGCAGCCAGTAGCGGTCTCACTTACACATTACTGGCTGTTTCCTTTATTCTGTCTCCGGAGCGCCTTTAATAAACGCCATGATCTCCGCGTAAGAGCGATCACTTTTTATAACAGCTTCCATCAGTTCTTCCTTCCGCATCTCATTGCGGAGTTTGATCAGCTCTGCCAGCGTTTCTTTCTCTGCTTCGTATTTCGCTTTTGCTTTCTCCAGAGCAGCCTTCTGCTGTTCGATCTTTGCATCCAGTGTGTCTGTGTTGACCTTACGTCTTCCGCGTGCCATCTTGCTTTCCCTCCTACATCCTGACCTTCCGCACCTTCGGGTTCAGCTGGTCGCTGATCTCCCGGGCTTTCCTTTTTACATAGTTCGTGTCGATTCCAAACGCTTTCAGTATCGTTTTCTGTGTTGCCGTGACTGCATGATCAAGCCGGTACACGCCGTCTGCCTGGCGGATCATCTCTATCTTTTCAAGCTCCCGTATGGATGCCGGCACGTTCCTATAGTTCGGCTTTTCCAGAAGTTCTTCTTCCTCATCTTTCAGCTTCGTGTACATACGGTTCCGGATGATCAGCGCGACAAACGCGATCAGCATCTTTCCTTCAAGAGATTCACCCGTATATACCCTCAGACTCCGGTTGCCCAGGAAGCTCTTATCCGCTTTGAACAGCTTTTCCGAGGCGTCCCTGCTCTTATAGAGATCAAGCGCTTCTTTTGCAGACATTTCAGCTGAAGTAATGATACAGAAGTATCCGCACATCTTCAGTTCTTCTTCTATGACAGAAGCCTTTTCTATCCCGCAGACAAAACACTGGTCATCTTTTCCTTCGTGATAATACTCAAGGCTGAAGTACTTCTCATAACTCTTATCAATGATGACCGGCTGTCCTTCCTGCTTTTTCAGGTATGCTGCGATCCGGTCGATCTTTGATTCCAGGTCTTCACGCTCCGAAGCGGCTTTACTGTAGCTGTAATAAATGTGCAGATACCGATCCTTTTCATCCGAATAGAAGACCTTTGTCTTTACGGTCGTACCATTTACCTGGTACCGGCGGATCGTATACTGCCGTTTCTCCTCAAAGCTTCCCTGGACTTCCCGGATCTTATCGTTCACAAAAGACTTCATTCCCTTGACCATGATCACGAAATCATAGCCCAGATGATCCATGTACCGGATGTTCTCTCTGGAAAAATACCCTCTGTCCAGGATCAAACCAGCATTCTTATACCCATACGATACGGCCTTGTTCAGCATCAGCTGAAGCTGAGAGATATCGACGATACTGCCCGGATAGGTCTCGTAGAACAGCGGCTCCCGGTTGTTGCAATCGTACGCTATGGAATAGTTGAAGATCGGAAGCCCCCGGTCTTCCTTGGCATGTCCGAATTCAACGATCTCGATATCACCGGCCTGGCAGTTCTTATTGGTAGAATCATAGGAAATATAGATCTTATCCTGCTTTTTCTTGACCGCGTTCCATTCCTTCTGGAAAGAAACGCTGTCCTCCACTGAGATCTGGCTGATGAAGGTCGATACGGTGGAGTCGCTGTAGATCTTATACTCCGGCGTGAAAAGTGGATGGTTATAGGCATAATCCGGATAGTACTGTCCGGCATTATTCTCTGTAGTGAGATAATACGCTGCCAGATCAAGAAACAGACCTGTGCCGCGGCCATCGCCGTAAAGGCCGCTGATGATCTTGTCAAGAAGGCTTTCCACCATCAGTTTTTCGATCACGATCCATGTCCCGATGCGCAGGCAGCTGCTCCTGGCATCTCGTCCATGATCCTCCGGCAGTTCAGCGTCCGGAAAGTAAGTCAGAAAGTTTGGATTCGGATACATCATTTCCGGATCGTCTTCACATTTCTTACCGATCGTTGTGCGTTTGGGGATATTGTATTTCTTGTCCGGCTTATAAATCCGGTCATACTCGTAATTGATGTAGACGACCCCTTTGATCGTCCGTTCATAAATCTTACCCTTGACCTTGGGTATTTTGACCTTGAAATCGTAGTACATTTAGATCGTTTAACTCTCAAAAATAAAGTGCGTATACATACTCAATAATCATACTAAAGATAGCCCGGAAAATCAATAGAAACGTTGATTTTCCAGGCTTTTCAAAGTCTTTTATTCGATTGAGTGCTAACCCTCATCGGAAGTTAAGATTAAAACTTGAATGTATCCTTAATTCCTAGCCATTTCTGATCTTTATCAGAAAGATTTAATGATACCCCATCTATACAATAGCCTTCAGCAGAAGCTGAACCTTTATATTCTCCGGAAATCTTCGGCCATTCAATACCAATCACTGGATCATTCCAGGCCATGCCTCCCTCATCAT
Organism: Clostridium sp. SY8519; assembly: GCF_000270305.1. Lineage (NCBI taxonomy): Bacteria > Bacillati > Bacillota > Clostridia > Eubacteriales > Clostridiaceae > Clostridium > Clostridium sp. SY8519. Next base: position 2,751,448 of record NC_015737.1, read on the forward strand.
TTGGATGATAGAAATCATCACATTTATAACAAAATTCAGCAGTATCAGAAAGTACAAGGAATCCATGCGCAAATCCTCTAGGAATCAGGAACTGTTTCTTATTCTCTTCAGTCAACTCAATACCATACCATTTTCCATAGGTTTTGCTACCGCTTCTAAGATCAACAGCAACATCGAACACAGCTCCCTTGATTACACGAACAAGTTTTGCCTGCGGAAAGTTTTTCTGAAAATGAAGCCCGCGAAGAACGCCTTTTGTACTCATAGATTGATTATCCTGCACAAAGACGATATTAATCCCATTTTCTTCCATATCGCGTTGATTATAAGTTTCCATAAAATAACCACGATTGTCACCATGAACTGCGGGAGTAATAACACAGAGTCCTTCAATTCCAGAGATATTTTTCTCAACATTAATCTGTCCCATTATAACTGTGCCTCCTTCAAATATCTGCTTACAGCATCCTGCCAAGTCGGCAAAGGCTCAAACCCATTCTCAACAAGTTTGCTCTTATCTAGTCTACTGTTTACCGGACGAGCAGCTTTAGATAGTCCGTATTCTGTTGTTGTAACCGGAATAACCTTTGTGGTAAGTCCATACTGCTTATAGAACTCGCAGCAAAAATCATACCAAGATATATACCCCCCTTCATTCGTAGCATGATAATATCCATACTTCTCTGTCTTGCACATGTCAACGAGCAGGCGTGCCAGATCATATGTGTATGTTGGAGTGCCAATCTGGTCATTGACAACACGAACCTCATCATGTGTCTTTCCGACACTGATCATTGTTTTAATAAAATTCTTTCCGTTTAATCCAAATACCCAGGCAATACGAACAATGAAGTACTTTTCTAAGGTAGTACTTACAGCCAATTCGCCTTCCAGTTTTGTCTGTCCATAAACATTCAACGGCTTATAGTCTTTACAGTCCGGCTGCCAGGGTTCTGTTCCCTGTCCGTCAAACACATAATCTGTGGAAAGATACAGCATTTTACAATCCACTGCTTTGCAGGCATCTGCAATATTCTGTGTTCCTCCAACATTGACTGCTCTTACCTGTTCTATCTTGTCATCATCCTCTGCCATATCTACAGCAGTCCAAGCCGCACAATGGATTACAGCATCTGGCTTGATCTCCTCAATAACTTTCATTACAGCTGCTTTGTCTGTGATATCTATACCTACATAGGGCATAGAACCCACAGCCGATCCATCATCTATTCCGATATAGGTTTCTGTAATATCTGAACCTACACCTTCATACCCTCTTTTGTTCAATTCATTCATGACATCATGACCAAGCTGACCGTTGACACCAGTTACAAAAAATTTCATGTTATCAGCTCCTATATATGAGGTACTACTTCCACTGCCAATTGCAGTGCAGCCTCTACGCATCAGTTCTTTAACCACATTATGGCCAAGCTGACCGTTAACTCCTGTTACAAAAAACCTTTACCAAAGCTTCCTATTTTCTTTAAATCTCTCAAAATTCTTAGCTTTCTGCTTTAGCCTTGTACATCTCCTCATAGTACTTCTGATAATTGCCGGAGGTTACATTGTTCATCCAATCCTCATTCTGAAGATACCAATCGATAGTCAGAACGATGCCCTTTTCAAACGAGGTCTCCGGATACCAGCCTAGATCATTCTTGATCTTGGTCGGATCAATGCCATATCTTCTATCATGCCCTAATCTATCTTCCACATGCTTGATCAACTCCTCAGAAATGTCATTGTCCTGCAGTCTGTCATGCAGCTGCTCGATGATAGTCTTTACGATAAAAATGTTCGGACGCTCATTATGTCCACCGACATTATAAACTTCACCGATCTTCCCGTCGTTTACAACCATGTCGATTGCCTTGCAATGATCCTCAACATACAGCCAATCTCTGATCTGCATGCCATCGCCGTAAACAGGCAGTTGTTTGTGATGCTTCACATTGTTAATCATCAAGGGGATTAGCTTCTCCGGAAACTGGTAAGGGCCGTAGTTATTAGAGCAGCGCGTGATGTTAATTGGCATGCCATAGGTATCATGAAAAGCCATGACAAAGTGGTCAGCTGAAGCCTTGGATGAAGAATATGGGCTGTGCGGTGTTATCGGAGTAGTCTCCATGAAATAATCGTCAACGCCGAGTGCTCCATAAACCTCATCTGTACTTACCTGCAAATACTTCTTGCCTTCCTTCCAGATCTTGGCTATTGGATCATACCAAGCTTCTTTAGTTCTCTGGAGCAGATTTACCGTACCCATAACATTTGTCTGCACAAAAATCTCAGGATTTGCGATTGAACGGTCAACATGGGACTCAGCTGCAAAGTTGATCACATAATCAAAATCATATTTCTTAAACAGTTCGGCAACTAGTTCTTTGTCGCAGATATCGCCCTGCACAAACACATGGCGTGAGTCATCCTCAACACCTTTGAGATTTTCTAGATTTCCCGCATAAGTCAGCTTATCCAAGTTAACCAGAAGAATATCGTCATATTTCTTCAGCATATAATATACATAATTTGACCCAATGAATCCGGCACAGCCGGTAACCAAATACTTTTTCATACTCTCTCCTTAAGCGTCTTAGTCAACGCAACACGTCAATGTATTTTCCGTCCAGTACATCCTTCAAATACTGACCATATTGATTCTTCTTCAGAACCTCATAAACTTTCAACACATCTTCTTTTGTAATCCAGCCATTGAGATATGCAATCTCCTCAAGGCAGGCAATCTTTCGATGCTGGTGTGTTTCAACTGTCTTAACAAAGTTGGTGGCATCTACAAGGCTCTCATGTGTTCCGGTATCAAGCCATGTAAATCCCTGTCCAAGGAGTTCTACATTTAGAGTACCGTCCTTAAGATAAATACGGTTAAGATCAGTAATTTCCAATTCTCCACGAGCTGATGGCTTCAAGTTCTTTGCATACTCTACCACGCGGTTATCATAGAAGTAGAGACCCGTAACACAATAGTTACTCTTCGGTTTATCGGGTTTTTCCTCAATAGAAATTGCTCTGCCTGCTTTATCAAATTCTACAATTCCGAAGCGTTCAGGATCATCTACATAGTATCCAAATACAGTAGCGCCTTTTCCGGATTCTGCATTCTTAACAGCTGCTTGAAGCCTCTTCTTAAGTCCATGACCGGCGAAGATATTGTCACCAAGAACCATGGCAACAGTGTCATTCCCAATAAAATCAGCTCCAATGATGAATGCCTGGGCAAGACCATCAGGACTCGGCTGAACGGCATAAGTCAAATTTACACCGAACTGATGACCATCTCCTAACAGAGCTTCAAATCTTGGCGTATCTGTCGGTGTAGAAATAATCAGAATCTCTCTGATGCCTGCATTCATGAGCACCGATAATGGATAATAAATCATCGGCTTGTCATATATGGGTAATAACTGCTTACTTGTAACCATTGTGAGCGGATACAGTCTGGTACCGGATCCGCCAGCTAAAATAATACCTTTCATATAAGTATCCTTTATTCTTTCCAATAAGTTGTAGTTCCATGCCGATATACCTGCTGCTCTACAGGTGGAAATTCCATATAATTTCCATATACGGTTTTCAGCACATTATCGTATTCAGTAGTAACGTTAACCTCAAAATCTTCGAATGGCATCTTCTGCGTTTTTTCAAACCATTTGGCAGGGTATTTTTCCTTCTTGTAGTATGTCTGCGATGCTATATTTTCCAAATATTGTTTATCCGATGAATCATTACACTGCTTTATCATGCGGTCAATCATTTTACACAAAAATGATGCCGGAAGGAAATTCAAAAAAAGATAGACTATATCAGAGATAATTGTTTTTAATACATTACTTCTTTTTGCGCGTTTTCTAATTTTAAACGCCTCAAGGAAATAAATTTTCTGTATTTTTGATATTCTATTAAGTCTTTCGTTCTCATCCGAAGGAACATAGTCTAAAGGAAATATATCTATATAAATACCGTAATAACTTTTTTTAAAGTTCTCTTCGTATAATACAGTTCTTGTATCATGTACTTTCATAAAATTAAAAGGATACTCAGAACTATTTTCTGTAGATACTATTTTATAAATGCCTGTATCCTCTTTAGAAAAAAGATTATAGAATTTATTATATTCTTCTCTTGTCATTAAAATGTCAATGTCATCATCCCAAGGTATAAAACCTTTATGGCGTATAGCTCCAATAAGCGTGCCATATGCAACAGTATACTGAATTCCATGCTTTTCGCAAAAATCAGAAACATAGTGTAAAATTTGAGCACACATTTTCTTTTGCTCATCAATATCAATTTTTCTCATTTGCATTCTCCTTTTTTTTCTTTAGCAATCTGTTTAATATGGAATTAACGAAATAATCCTTAAACACAACTCCTTGTAATAAAACGCAACAAATCACATATACGAGCGCCCCAATAGCTACAGACATTATAAATCTAGTTATGATATTATCAAAAATGTATTGCGTATAATGAACGACAAGAAGCATAATCACACCATTAATCCAGAAAGAAATAATACTTTTTATTACAGGTTTGATATATATCTTTTCTTTTGCGCCAAAGACCTGTACAACTAATACTGTTATCTCTGCAGCTATTGTACCAATTGCAGCACCATTTGCCTGGTAAGACGGTATTAGGATGGCGTTTACAATAAGGTTTACTATCGCTCCTGAAAAACAAGAAATCACATAAGCCTTATCCCTACCTTGCGGAACAAGTATTTGCATTCTCACAATATTAGCATAACTAATACAAGGTACAGTAATACAAAGCAACTTCAATATCATTCCGCTAGCCAAATACTCAGTACCATAATATATCACTACGAAGTCATCAGCTATTACTGCAACGCCGCAAGCGACTACTGAAGCTGCAAAAGAAACAAATACAAAAGAATTACTTAACATTTTCTGAATTTGTTCTTGATTTTTACTTTCATAAAGCGCTGCCATTCTTGGAAGCATTACAGTTCCCAATGCTGTAATAAAACTAAGTAAAATAGAAATCAATTTTTCCGCATTTTCATAATAGCCAACCTGAGTCATAGAACTCATTGAACCTAACATTATTTTATCCATGGTTCTATAAATGCTTACAGCTATAACCGGTATGAACAGAATTATATTTGGTTTAAGATGCTTAGCTATTTCCTTTGTTTTAACTTTTATAAGGCGATTGTCCTTTAAAACTTTTGGCCAAATAAGCAACTGACTGAGCAAGGCGCCTAAGGACATTATAAGGATGTACATTACTACATCCTCTTGACTTCTAACCAATGCAAATATAGCAACGGCAGTTATCACTTTCACTATAAGATTTCTCGCTAGAATAATTTTAAAATCTTCTTGTCCAAAAAATAGCCATGTTACATCCAGCATATATGAAATCAAAAATGGTATGTAGCATAATGCAATTTGACTATTGACGCAAAAAAATATGGAATACGCCACATATGCAACCATTGCAAAAATTCCAATAGAAAATTGCATATAAAAAATCTCGCAGAAAGTTCGATTAATCTTATCCTTTTCTCCCAAACATTTTGCAATACTTCTATTACCATAATTATTAACGCCTAACATCACAACCAAGCAAAAATAATATGCAATAGAATAATTGTACGAGTATACCCCTATTCCTTCGGCACCAAGTATTCGCGATAAGTAAGGCGCCGTTATTAACGGAATAATCAGTACTGCTACTTGATAAATCAGATTATATAAATAATTCTTCGTAACTTTTGTATTCAAAAAATACCTCTCTAATTTTCATCTGGAATATATAAATTAAACCATCAAATTTACATCCTCACGTTTTTGCTTATGCGTTATAACCAAATATACAAACGCAAGAGAAAATGAGTAATGTGTTATCGTAAGTCTAAAGAAACTTAGCATAACGATTAAAGATATCAACAAAAACCAGGAAACCGAATATTCGTTCTTTAAATCCAGCCTTTTGTACACACCCTCGCAAAAAAATCCTAATACCAAATAAAAAATTACTACCCCAAACAGTCCACCATCTAAATATGGTGCAAAAAAACTTGTTGTGAATGAATTAAATAACATTCCGGGAACTAAGTAGTAAGGATTGTCAATTTTAAGAAAAATACTTTCTATGTTTGTTAACCACCCCGGAAAACCGCATATGCCAAATTTTCTAAAGATAACAAATATCGGTCTTAAAAAACCATAAAATGTGCCTGCTCCATTAGTATGCTGAGTAAAGAGGTCATTCATTTGTTCCAAAAACGGAACACTACCACAAAAATATACATAAATAGTTTCTCCAATTTCCGAACCTCTAGTTATAGTAATCGCAATAATAGCAGTCACTGCAATAATAATTAATATTCTTGCCGTTTTGAGAACCTTTTTATTAGTGCGCAGACTTTTAAAATCAATATTTCTTCTGTAAATTAAAAAGCATACGGCTAAAGCACCTATGAAATAAAAAATAAAGAAGCGTCCGCCAGTAACAATAGTCATAAATAATATGCCGATTATTGTTAATAAAATATTTTTATTTTTTCGATAGGGGGAGAATAAGTTAGCTATTGAATAAACAATATAAAAAGTCAAAAACGGTTCACAATAATAGTTAAACAGTATTGCTATGATTCCTGATCCCAAAACATCGTTTTGCATTGAGTACCGAATCATATACAAAGAAGCGCCGCTAAGCAATAACAATAACGAGCGAACTACCGGCATAAACATAATCAGGAAAAAAGCAATAACCATTGGTTTTAGCGCAAATTCTCTTACTTCTTTTTCGAAAAATTTACGAGCCCCCACAACCAAATACTTTTTTGACGATTTGTTTACTAAAGTACCTACAAAAAAAGAACATAGTCCAAGAGCAATAATAATAAGTGTACGATTTTCTATCTCGGGTAAACCATATAATCTAAAAGAATACATCGTGAGCACGACCACCCAGATAACAGCAAATAATACAGATGGTCTATATACTTTTTCTTTATATATTAACTGTACGATAATATACAGAACACATATTCCTATTATTAAATAAATTAACATATTCCCTCACTATCACTATTTCACAAAACAACTTTTTTGAAATAGTCAATAATCTTTATTGCATTTATACCAATATCAAAATTATTTCGTGATCTCACCTTCGCATTATTACCTAGATGCTTAGGATTTATTTTTCCTTGAATTATATTAGCAATAGTTTTACTTAATTCAAGTGGTGTAAGTTCTGCGTACAAGACACCACTATTCTCGTCTATCAATTCCAAGTTTGCTCCCGTAGCGGGCGCTATCGGGCATAATCCAGCCATCATATATTCAACTGTCACTCTTCCAAAAGCCTCTGCTCTTGAGCACAGAATGCCAAAATCATAATTGGAAAGAATCTCTGGTATATTGGTCACAAACCCTCTGAAAGTAAAAATACATTCCAGATTATATTTTTCGATTAACTCCTTTACGCTTTGATAATAATATCCCTCGCATAGGCCATAAAAATCTATATGTATACTTTTACGCTGATCAGTTGGCAGCATATTAATTGCTTCTACTAATAATTTTTGATTTTTAGCCTCACAAAATGAGCCACTCATTACTGCTTGTAACTTATTGTGATCTTTTATAGAAGCAGATGAAGCAAATCTTTTTGCATCTACTCCATCATAAATAGTTTCAATGCTTGTTATTCCTTTTCTTAACCAGGTTTTTTTTACTGCATTAGAAATTGCTAAGAATCTATTGCACTCTTTATTCATAGTGCTGATAATAAATGGATTTACTGAATAAAAGTGAAAATCCTCTTTACCAAATTCTCTCAAATGCCACACATTTACTCTGCCAGTTTTCTCGGCAGCTAATGCTCCAACATCGATCACACATGAATTAGTGTGGATAACATCTACATCATTATTCAGAATGATCTTTGAAATTCCTTGAATTGCTCCGCTTCTATATCTATAATACAAAAAGCTGTGATAAAGGTATTTTGCCACAAAAATAGCTGTGATATCGTGTTTTGGTATCTGCACTTGCTCATAGTTAATACTATAATTCTGAACCCCAAGAGCATCACATTTTTTATTAATATCATTTAATTTAGGGGTTACAACAATTGGTATAATCTCATGATCTTGAAGCTCATATGAAAGAAGTTCCAAAAAACATTGAGCACTTCCGTATTTATCGTCACTACTTAAAATGTGTAATATTGTTAACATTTCTCTACCTCGAGGAAATTAAGGCATAACTCCCATTATTTTTTTGTGATAATCCTTTATGCCCCTTATTATCATTTTAATTTTCTGCGTTTTTTTATCCTCAAATCTAACAACACTATATATATGATGTATAGTTTGCAACGCCGTTGTCAGTTTGCCAACAGAAAACTTTTTGTTATAATAAAGGCGGTTTCTTGCAATATAATAGTGTCTGAATGATTGGTGCATAGAATATCCTTTTGGTGATAACTCTCCAAGCTTTTGAATCAAGCATGCTTCATTATATTGACATATTTTCCCTCCATTAAGCAATATCTGCTGGCAGATGTCTTTATCCAAACGATCAATAAAATATGCTTCATCAAAAGTGTATTTCTTTCCATATTTTTTCAGGTCAATTACACTTCCGGAAGTAATACACCAATTGACAAGTTCAAATTTTTCATTATTTTCACCAATTTTTCCACTATATATAATTTGTGGAACATATATCCATGCTTCAACTTCTTTTGAGTCAATAAAAGTAAAAAATCTACATAAATCCAGATTCGAAATTCTACTATCTTGATCAAATAACATTATGTAGTCATAGCAATCGTTTTTTGCCGCTTTACATAATTCTGAACAGGCGACTCCCAAACCATCATTTTTTCCAGTTGAAATCACCTTTATCTTACTATTTTGAAATTCTCTGTGCGTTTCCGGAGTATTATCATATACATAAATTTTTTCAAATACTTCTTCATATTGATAAAGATTATCTAAATCGCTATCATTTGGTTTATACAGAGTAATGCCAGCACATATTTTAATCACAATATAATACAGCTCCTTATGCTTCTTCAAAATCTAGTTGTGAATTTAAAATTCATATATTTGGTAAGTTTTTGTTTAATGGAAACTATATGCTTTCTTTTAATTATTAACTGTAAAAGCTGAATTATATCAGAGCGAATCCCTTCTGTCGGAGTTGCAATAGGCCTATTTGTAAATGTGACCTCTGGATTACTTTTTTCTAATTTTCTTATAGCATGTCTATTCCATTTTCCTGAATCAATTCCAGGGCAAATATTAAAAATATTCTTACGAAGTATGGCCTTATCACAATATATAACGCTATCACTTATGCAACGTTTCAAATATTTTTGTTCAAATTCTAAATCGGTAATATTATTTTTGAACTCTTCTCTTACAAATTTTTTACTTGCAATAAAAGCCACAAAACTAATGTTGTAGGCATCCACTGACGATACATATCTTAAATATTCATTTATTTTTTTCTCTTTAAATCTAAACGGGTATCTAGGTATTAGGCAGCAGTAATCTATACTTTCTTTATATAATTTATTAATTAAAGAACATACATCATTATTTTTGATTCTCCCATTGATAAACGCATCTCCCAAAAATGAAATACAATAATCATATTCACCTGATGCCATAACCCTATATAGCGCACCCGGAAGCGTACAATTTGTTCCATAATTTATCGTACTAATATTTTCAAATTGCGTTGTGTCCCCTATAGTCAAAGCCATAAAAGAATACGGACAATCTGGCCAATTTTTTTTATAGAGTTCAATAAAGTTATTACATACGTCTTTATATGAACTATGTGTAACTAAAACAATTACTATTTTATTCATTTTTCTGTAAGCCCTTGATAATTTTACCTGGAACACCCACCACAGTGCATCCATCTGGAATATCTGTCACAACTACCGCATTAGCTCCAACTGTTACATTTTTTCCTATAACAACATTTCCTAATATACAGGCTCCTGCTCCAATAATACAATTATCTCCGATAATTGGAGCTAATTGATTACTTCTATCTTTTCTTCCTAATGTAACATTTTGATAGATAATAGTATTCTTTCCGACTTTAGAATTCTGGTGGATAACAATGCCTATTGGATGCCCAAAATTTACTCCACTACCCAAATCTACTGTCGGAGGAATATAACAACCTAGAAGTAAACATGTAAGTTTATATATAATTGAAGTCAATATTCTGAAGTGATGTATATAGAGGAATCTATACATTCTATATAATTTTATAAGTATGCTCTTTTTTTCTTCCGACTTATGTTTCATATCTCTTCACATACCTTTTCTTCTTATACAATCCAAATACCAGGTTCCTTCCAGTGTTTACCACGCTACTAATGCTCCCCTGCTTCTCCGCTTCATGGAACAGTTTGTAGTGCCAGCCAATCATTGTCTTTATGCTGTGCGTGCTCACAGAGCCGGCTCTACCTTTTCTATATTGTCCAAGGTATTCATCCAGCAGATAGCAATCTGCTTTCTTACAAATCTTCAGCCACATTGCATAATCGTTGTTCTTCTTAATATCCTCAATCTGAATCAAACCAACTTCATTAGCGTCATACATAACTGTCAAGCATCCCGGCCAACAATAATTAAACATACCTGTCTCTGTGATTTTCTTCGGGCCGGTAACACTGACTCCTGTTCTGTTGCCATCAACATCTATCTCTTCATAGTTTGTATACGAGAAGTGGTATCCATTACTTTCCATGAAAGCGATCTGTTTTTCTAACTTTTCTGGCATCCAGATATCATCGGAATCCAGAAATGCAATCCACTGGCCTTTAGCTTCTCTCAATGCCCTGTTTCTGCTAACAGCCGCGCCGGAATTCTTTTCATTTTTAAACACACGAATTCTTGGATCATCGATTTCAGTCAAGACCTCATCCGTATTATCTGTAGAGCAATCATCTACGATAATCAATTCCCAATTTGTGTAAGTCTGATTCAGTACTGATTGAATAGTCTCTTTAATATAAGGAGCCGTATTATAGGAAGGCATGATAATAGAACCTAAACCTTCTTCTCCGTGATAACTCTCAGTCCTATTCAATATCTCCCTCGCCTGCTTCTGTTTCTGATCATAAGTTTCCTGATCAACTTTTCCTTCACTCAAAAGATGGTCTCCGAAGTCCATAGCTGTAGCCATTCCATCCTCGGTGATACCTTCCTGCTTGATGAAAGCTTTCTTAACTGTGTCAAACACAATACGAACATCCTCAGCCAAGCCTATATTCTCGATGTATTTCAAATCCCAACCAAGCTTATCTTCCCAGGAAATAGCATTACGTCCATTGACCTGTGCCAGTCCGCTCAGACCAGGCTTTGCAGTGTGACGCGCTCTTTGTTCTTTTGTCATAAAAGTCATATCACGCACAAGCTGCGGCCTCGGTCCAATAACAGACATGGTGCCATTCAGGATATTAAAAGCTTCCGGCAATTCATCCAAACTGGTATTTCTAAGCCATGCACCGAACTTTGTAAGTCTTACATCGTCCGGAAGCAGCTCACCATTCTCGTCTCTTTCATCGGTCATGGTCCGGAACTTGTACATCTTAAATACAGTTTCCTTGCCATCCTCTCCGACAAGTCCTGGACGATCTTGTGTAAATAACACAGGCGATCCAAGCTTTGTTTTAACTAGAGCTGCCACTCCCAAATAAACTGGAGAGAATACAACAATTGCACCTGCAGAACAAGCCACATCTACAGCTCTCTTTATGTACTTCTCATAAAATCCCATCTTTCGCGTAAGAATTGGCTCAATCGCTTCGGCTTTATATGTAGTTTTATCTGCTTTCTTCCGCATCACATGAGCTGTGACAGCCGTAGCAGCAACAGCACTAACTGCTATTATTCCTAAAGTTTTACCTTTCGACACAGTTTCCTCTCCTGTTTACGTTGATACCTCACTATTAATCTATATATTCCAAAGCCAATCAAGGCCCCTAATGTATTGCTGATTACATCATCAATTTTACACCAGCCCAGATTGAATACATATTGTGTAGCTTCTATGAAGCTCGATGTGAGTAATGCAACTAATACTACTGATTTCAGCTTTTATGCGAAAGCAAAAAACCATATGGAATGAAGAACAATACATTTTCTATGTACTGGATTGATTCTTGTTTTCCGTTAATATTTCCAAAAGCCCAGTCACGAAATGCCCAGAACAATCGAAGCTCAAATACCCTTTCTACTACGCGTGGTTCTCTCTTAACTAATGTCATCTATACAACAAATATTGCATAGATATAAAAAAGTACGATTGCCAGGATTCGTGTTTTTTCCTTACTCAAAACAGGCACGAATCACTTTAATGATTCTATCCTGCTGCTCTGCAGTCATCTTGTTATCACTCGGCAGACATAATCCTCTACTAAAGATATCCATTCCGACATCTACGGCCTCACCAGCAATATAAGCATTTGTTCTGGCTCTGCCGTTTCCATCTTGTGTAATGAACGGATTTAATCTGTAAATCGGCTGCATGTGCATCGGCTTCCAGATAGGTCTTCCTTCAGCATTGATACTGCCAATTGCATCCAGTATTTCTGTCGGGCAACTCTTGCCAGATTCAGATTTATAAAGAACATTCTGCTCTCCACGAACCTGCTTGCACATTGCATCCTGATCAATGATCATGCAGCTTAACCAGTAGTTCGGCTCACAATAATCCGGAATCGGATTCATCGATACCGGCAGTCCCTTCAGGCCTTCTTTATATCTCTCATAGATAGCTTTCTTCTGGGCAATATGTTCCCCAAGATATGGAAACTGACCTCTTACTACACCCGCAATTACATTAGACATTCTGTAGTTATATCCAAGTTCCTCATGCTGATACCAGGGGGTGCGGACGTTTTCTTGGACAGCCTAGGCAACCAATCCAAGAGATCGCCTGTACTCCACAGGGCTCAAATACCCTAACGATTTCTTGATTCTTTTTTCATTGTACCAATGAAGGTACAGATCTAACTCACGTGAGAATTCCTCCACGGTCACACCCGTCCAGTCCTGATTGTAGAAGAACTCATTTTTTATTCGTCCAAATAAACCTTCACAAGCAGCATTATCTGGAGAGCACCCTTTCTGTGACATGGATCTGGTATACCCGTTTATCTTCATTCTCTCGATCCAACCTGGCCAGCGATAGTGGCATCCTCGATCCGTATGAATGATTGGTTTGGAGTTTGCGCCTATGTTCGCAATCACATCGTCGAGCATGCCGTTGACGAGATCGGCATTTGGATGTTCGCTTATTCTCCACGTGACCAGCATTCCATCGAAGCAGTCTACTGCCGGAGACAGATATACCTTGCCGGCCGGAATAGCAAACTCGCTGATATCCGACAAAAGAAGTTCGTCTGGTTTCTCGCTATGAAAATCTCTCTGTACTTCGTTTGGAACAGCAGGACTGATTTCCCCCTTATACGAACTGTATTTCCTCGTTTTTCGGATTTTTACTTCAAGACCCTCTTCCTTCATCACTCTGCGAACGACCTTCTCCGAGACCTTTATCCCTGTCTTTTTTAGTTCTGCATGGATCCTGCGATATCCATACCGAGCTTTGTTTTCAAGGAATATACGAACAACTTCATGGCGCAGATACTCATATTTATCTTCTGCTGCAAAAGCCTTTATCTGATAGTAGTAACTACTCCTTGACAGTTTCATTCTTCGAAGCAGGATCGGTAGCGGGTACTTCTCCTTCATGGCGTCGATTACCGCTACTTTCTCCCTGTTCTTCAGGTCCTTCCAGTCGACGCCGGGGTCTTTTTTTAATACGTTAATTGTCTCCTTTAAGATATCTACTTCCAATTGGAGCTCGTACATCTGCTTTCTGAGCGATTCGACTTCTTCTGAAGATATCTTTTCATCCATATCCGGTAATTTTCCCGGCCTGATATTTTTCGTGTTCATCAGAGAAGCTGCACCTCCTTGAAGATATCGCTTTCGCCACATATATATGCTGGCTCGGCTGTATTCGATCTCCTCTGATACTGATTTTACACTCTCTCCATTCTCAAAGCAACGACGAAGCACTTGCAGCTTAAACTCCGCCGGAGGATTTCTGGGGTGCTCGGTGGTGTTTTTAAGATTAAGTTTTTTTCGCTTTTCTTTTGTTTTTCCCTCGTTACGAATCCAGGTATACAGTTGCTTTCTGCTGGGATAACCAAGTTGACGTACCACATCTGTAACAGATCCTGTCTGATGGAAAACATGCAGTGCCTTTGTTCTCTGTTCTTCTGAATACATCATTGACTCCTTTCAGAGCCCTATATGTGTCCAGGTTTTTGTCCGCACCCCCCCATGCAGCATTTTCTCTGGCCTGTGTGGACCATTTGCGAACCTTATTGCAATCCTCCAGACTATTTGTCAAGAACATTCCGCCTGCAGATCCCGTGATGATTTTGTTTCCATTAAAGGAAATACAGTTGAAGTCACCAAAGGAACCTGTCTGAATTCCTTTATATGTAGCACCAAGAGATTCAGCCGCATCCTCAACAATTAATGCGCCATGTTTTTTGGCAATAGCTTTAATCTCATCTACTTTTCCTGGTGTACCATAGAGATGTGCAACTACTATCAGCTTGATATCCGGATAGATTTCAAATGCTTTTTCAAGCGCAACTGGATCCATATTCCAGGATTCTCTCTCTGTATCAATGAATACAGGGATTCCGCCTTCGTAAACAATCGGATTCACGGTAGCGTCGAACGTCATATCACTCGCTGCGACATGGCGGTTGGATAATGTTCCTTGTCCTACCGGAGGCATACCGTACAGCTGGATTCCTGCAAGTTTCATTGCAAGATGAAGTGCCGCTGTTCCTGCAGATAAGGCTACAGCATATTTCACACCAACATGCTCTGCAGCGATTCTTTCTACTTCAGTGATGTTTTCCCCTACTGTTGACATCCAGTTGGTTTCATAAGCTTCCATGACATACTTCATACTGTCCGAATACATAGTGGGACTGGAAAGCCATATCTTATCAGCAAACTTTTTAAAGTCATGATTCTCCGCAATAAACATAGCGTCACCTCAAAATTTTGTTTATCTACATGTCTACCTGTTAATGGGATGTCATTTCTGAGCCTTATTTCCCTTGATCTTAAAACATCGAAAATACCAAGGGAGTCCTACACTCCTTTGGTATTCTCGATGTTTATGAACTTTTTAGAGCATTCCAAATTGAGCTTTCCCAAACAAGCACATGATGCACATGATTAAAGCCCATGAACATCCTCTCACCCCCTACGCCGGATGATACGTCACAACCACCTTCTGCACACGTTCCCTCATATCATCCTTGTTTTTGTATGCAGCATTCAGCAGCCCTTCCAGCTGTCCCAGGAATTCATTGATGTCAAAAGGAATCGGACAGCCGATGTGGATTAACTCATTTTTTGTCTTCCGCAGTCCTTCTTCCGCCATTAATTTCTCCTCGAAGAGTTTTTCCCCCTTCCGAAGTCCTGTGAATTCAATTTTGATATCCACGTCCGGCGTATAGCCGGACAGCCGGATCAGATTCCGGGCCAGCGTATCTATTTTAACAGGTTCTCCCATGTCCAGCACAAAGATTTCTCCGCCTTTTGCATAAGTTCCTGCAAGAAGCACCAGACTTACGGCCTCCGGGATGGTCATGAAGTAGCGGATGATGTCCGGATGTGTGACGGTAACCGGGCCGCCTGCCGCGATCTGCTTTTTAAAAAGCGGAATAACGGAACCGTTGCTGCCCAGCACATTGCCGAATCGTACGGCTACGAATTCTGTACTGGTTTTCTTTAATGCCTCGATGACTTCCGGTGCTGTCATCGCGTCCTTTACGCCATGGGTAAACAGCTGCGGGATTTCATATGCTTTTCCTTCTTTGATCTTTGCGTCGAAGGCCTGAATGATCATTTCGCAGAGACGTTTGGATGCCCCCATGATGTTGGTGGGATTCACTGCCTTGTCTGTGCTGATCAGCACAAATCGTTTGCATCCGTGCGCCATGGCGGCATACGCGGTTTTGTAGGTACCAATGGCATTGTTCTTGATTGCTTCACACGGGCTGTCTTCCATCAGCGGTACGTGCTTGTGGGCTGCCGCATGGTAGACGATTTCCGGACGGAACTTCTCAAAGAGCTGGAATACTTTTCTGCTGTCCCGGACAGAGCCGATGATGGTATCCAGTTCTAAGTCCGGATATTTTTTCTTCAGCTCCTGCTGTACTTCATAGGCATTGTTTTCGTAGACATCAAAAAGGATCAGATGCTTCGGGTGATGGGAGGCGATCTGTCTGGCCAGCTCGGATCCGATGGAACCCACGCCCGTAATCAGTACCACCTTGCCGGTGATGTACTTAAATACCTCTTTCATGTCCGGGCGGATCGGATCCCTGCCTAACAGATCCTCGATCTGTACCGGCTTCATTTTGCTGATGGAGACCTGTCCGGTGTAGATCTGATACATGCCGGGAAGATTCATCAATTCGCAGGAGGTTTCATTGCAGATGCGGAGGATTTCCCGTTTGTCTTTCGGCGCGGCGCTCGGAATGGCGACATATATTTTTTCAATTTCAAATTTCCGGACGGCTTCCAGGATGCTTTCTCTGCCGCCGAAGACCGGGACATTGTCGATGTATCTGCCCCATTTGTTCGGATTGTCGTCGATAAAGCAGCAGACCGTTTCACTGGTTTCCCGGGAACGTCTGATGTCCCGGAAGATCATCTGCCCTGCCGCGCCTGCCCCGATGAGCATCACATTCTTTCCCGCTTCATCTTCATTTCTCCTGGCCCGCAGAAGCAGAATAAACCGGTAGGAGAAGCGGATTCCCAGGGTCAGGACAAACTGAATGATAATGCCGAAGACGAAATAGGAAACAGGCATTCTGCGGACAAAGCCTGACATGCATGCGGCATAGGACGCGCCCGTAATGACTGTGGCAAGAATCATCCGCATCAGTTCCGAATAGCTGGCAAAGCGCCAGATGCTTTTGTAAAGTCGTGTCAGCCAGAAAACGATGATGCAGCATCCTGCGTATATGAGGATCGTCCGATAATAGGCATGCAGATAGTCATGTTCAATCAGGTTGAAACTGCAGTCAAACCGGATCCATAAGGCCGCAAAGTAGGATACTGTCACTGCCAGGAAATCATAGACTGCCAGCAGCAAGGATACCACTTCCCAGTGTTCCAGCCTTTTTTTTATTTTCTTTGCATTTTCACTCATTGTTCCCCCGTTGCCCCTTCAGCTATACAATACCTTTCTTTTTCCAACTATACTTATCGTTTATTCTCGGCCGAAAAATACTCCACCCTGTTTCCATATCCTATGTACCGCGGGTGGAGTATCTGCATGATGTCACAATTGAAATAATACTGTCTTACGCAGGATTATCCCACAACTACTTTTCCTTTAAAACCTGCTTTCTTAACGGATGCTTTGTAAGCTTTCAGCTGTTTTCTGGAAACTTTCTTCGTGATGACGAGCTTCATGGATTTTGTATTCAGACCCGAGAAAGCTCCTTTCGCGAATTTGATGCCTGTACTGTTTACCTTGATGGTCTTTAATCGTCTGGCGCTGGTAAATACGTTCTTGTTTACCGTGCTGACTTTGTAAGTAACACCTTTGATTTTTACCTTGGAACTGATGGTAACGGTTTTGTTCTTTGTCGGAACTTTTGCGATGGACGCAGTACCCTTTGTGGTGGTCTTATATGTGATCTTCACACCCTTGGCCGCATTCACGGTAACTGTGCGTTTCACCGGTTTCGGTTTTGCCACCGATACTTTTCCTTTGAAGCCTGCTTTTCTGGCTGCGGAGGTGTATGCCTTCAGCTGTTTTTTCGATACTTTCTTAGAAATCACCAGCTTGATTTTCTGTGTCTTCAGGCCTTTGAAGGCTCCCTTCGCGAATTTGATGTCGGTACCGGAAACGATGATGGTCTTTACGCCTTTTGCCTTGGCGAACGCGCTCTTGCTTACGGTTTTCACCTTGTAAGTCACGCCGTTGATTTTCACCGTGGTCTTGATGGTAACGGTTTTATTCTTCGTGGAAACTTTCGAAATGGATGCTGTACCCTTTGTGGTGGTCTTATATGTGATCTTCACACCCTTGGAAGCTTTCATGGTAACTGTCCGCTTGACGGGTCTCAGACCTTTGACCGGGCTTTTTGCTGCCAGGGCCGGTGTCACGGCAGATGCCGCTACTGCTGTTGACAGCGCAACTACAGATGCTTTTTTCAGAATTTTCTTCATTGGAATCTCCTCCCTCTTCCAATCTTTACAGCGAAAGCTGTAAGGTGAATTGAAATATATTGCTGCTTTCGAAGCGGAAGCTTCGTGTCTCTGGCTTATGATTTGGCATTTTCTGCTGCATGCTTTCCATAATAGTCTGATTTCCTGTAGTAACCGTATCCGTATTTTTCTTTTCCGTAGTAATACCGGGAATTTTTCTTGGAGCCGGCTCGATTCAGAACGATTCCAAGCAGCTGACAGCCGCTCCGTTCGATCTGATGGATGGATTTCTGAACCAGACGTTTGGATGTGCTGTCCGCTCTTACCACCAGGATGACACCGTCACAGAGTGTTCCCAGCAGCTGCCCGTCGGAGGCCAGCTCCAGGGGCGGAGTGTCTACAAAGACATATCGATGCGTCTTTGTCAGTTCATCCAGCAGTGATTTCATGCGGTCTCCCTCAAAGAGAATGGAGGGATTGACCACATTGTTCAGATTGGGGATGATGTGGGCGCCTTCTGTCTTTGTGGCGTAGAGCACATCTTCCAGTTCGCAGTCATTGGCCAGGTAATGGGACAGCCCCATCGGCTGTCCGCTGTCTGTTTCCATCCGGCACCGGTCTGCCAGGGTGGAATTTCTCAGATCGGCATCCACCAGCACGGAATCGATCCCTGCTTCTGCCATTCTCCGCCACAGCTGCTGCGCAATGAAGCTTTTGCCTTCGTTGGGGAAGGTGCTCGTGACCATAATCTTGCGGACTTTCTTTCCCATAAAGCTGACGTTGATGCGCAGCCGGTTGATGGCTTCTTCCAAGGCATAGCTTAATTCCTGTATTCCCTCGATTTCCAGGGAATGCTTTGGTATGATGTTTTCACCGGATCCGGACTTCCGTTCGAATCCTTCCTGATTTCTGTATTCCATCACTTCACTCCCTGTCGTCTGTTCTGTCGGTCTCTGCCGGTTTTCTTCTTTTTATGTGCTCCCCTGCTTTTGTCAAAATCGCCTTCCGGAACTACCGCCAGCGGCAGGACGCCAAATTCTTTTTCGATATCTTCATAGGTTTTGAAGGTATCATCCATCAGGAAACGGACCGTGATAACCGCAAGCACGACAACCAGTCCGATGAGCGCGCCAATCGCCGCGTTTTTCGTGTTGTTCGGTGAATCCTGGGTATCCGGGGTCACCGCTTCATCCACGATGGTTGGTTTCAGAGTTTTGGTCAGTTTCGGCAGGTAATTCACTGCTTTGTACGCCAGTGTATTGGCGATCTCTTTTGCTTCTTCCGGATTTTCGCTTCTGACAGTGATCTTTAAGACACGCGTATCCGATACGTTGGTGATGTCGATCATTCCCTGCAGCTGTTTGTAGTCGTATTTTAAGTGCAGGTCTTTGATGGTATCATCCGCGATGGTCCGGACACGGATCAGCTGCTCATAATCTGTCGCCATGGAAGAACCGGCGGTCAGGCTGGTCAGATCCACCACCTTGTTGCGGTCCGCGGACACCATATATAAAGAAGAAGTCGCTGCGTACTTCGGTGTGATCAGACCGTAGGAAATGCCGCCTGCTGCCACTGCCCCGATGACAAATGCCAGCACCAGCACTTTCCATCTGGTCAGAAAGCAGAAAAACAACTCCCCCAGATCAATTTCCGTCTGTTCACTGCTGTGCAGTCTGCGTTCTTTCTGTTTGTCAAATGTATTGTTTTCCTGATTCATGGTTCCCCGTGTTCCTATTCTGTCTTTTCTTTTTCCTTTTGGACCGCTGTCAGCGGATACAATGCCTTTACCGTATCGGCAATAGAAGATTTCGATGCATAGAATTCCGCATGCATCTCTCCATCATTCAGCGTATCCCCTTCTTTATTCTTCCCCTTTAACTGAAGGATCCCTTTGGATCTGGCACCGCTGACCGCCTGGCTCAGCGCGTAGATATCGTCGGTGGTCATATCCGTGGTGGACACATCCTGGAGTTTTGTAAATAACTGAACGGCAAACTGGCTGTCGTCGGAAGATTTCTTTTTGATAATGTCCATCAGATTGGACAGGTATTCCTTCTGCCGGCGCATCCGGGCCGTGTTGCTGCCGTCGCCGATTTCTGTCCGGGCCCTTACGAATGTCTCTGCCTGATCACCGGTTAACTTCACAGTTTCTCCCTGTTTCAGCGCCGGGAGGACTTTTGAAAAGTCATCCTCGATCTTCACGGAAACACCGCCCACCAGATCGTTCAGCTTCGAGATCTCAGACATAGGCAGGGTGTAGTATCCGTCAATGTCGATTCCGCCAAGGAGATCGGAAACCGCCCGTTCCGTGTTCTGGGCGCTCATTTCTTTGGAGCCGCCGTACCAGTGAGCGATACACAGCTGAATGTCTGCGGTGGCTTCGCCCTCTCCGTTCTGATCGAGCAGATGAATCTTGCAGATGGTATCCCGGTTGAGCTGGATGTAACCGCAGGTTTTCTTCTGTTCGTCCACTGTCACTAACAGCAGGAAATCCGCCATGGATCCCTCGTATTTCTCACCGAGTTCATTCTCGGCACCGCTGTTGTCCGTCCCCATGAAAAGGTAGGTCTTCACCGGGTGATCCACCGTGTATTTCTGCCCGTTCAGCTTCAGCACTGTCTTTTCCGAAGTCGGCGTTGTTTTTTTCTCTTCCGACTGATACTGCGCTGCCGTCTGCTGCGCGTGCTTCTGTGAAATATGATGAAAGACCCCGAATCCGGCAGCGATCACTGCCGCAGCGATCACTGCGAAAAGGATCTGTTTTCTGTGTTTTTTGCTCTTGGAAGCCATTCTCCTGTTCCTTCTGTCTGTAATTTATGTGCCGCAGCGGCCCTGAAGCAGCTGTGCGCCGCAGGCATCCATCCGGCGGAGAAACTCTTCGCCAAATTTTCCGGCAATGACTCTGCGTCCTTCCGCAAGATTTGGTACGCGGGTGCTTGTATTGTGTGTATCTGTCCCCAAGACCACCTGTCTGCAGGCAGCCATGAGCTTCAGGTTTTTTCTTGTCTGCATCCGCCCATGGAGAAAACAGCCGGCATTCATCTGGGCGATCACCGGCAGCTGAAACAGCTCCTCCCAGTAACTTCTGTCCTTCTGAAAGGAAACGTATCGCTCCACATGGGCAAGCATAACGCTTCGCTTCTGCTTTTTGATCAGAAACCGGATGTCCCGCACAACCTGCGGGTCCCACTGCTGAAAGGGAAGTTCCACCAGAAGAATGTCGGTTCCGCTGATGCAGAGTTCCTGCAGTCCTTCTGCTTCCCCCATCCCGGGAAAGTACGCCGCCTCCGCGCCCAACCGAAACTCCATGGATTTCAGTTCCTCATGACTCCCGGCTGCCTGTTTCAGCTGCTGAAAACTCTCCTCCCGCCGCCTGCAATAGGGTTCCAGGCGATCGCTGTCTGCATAAAAATGAGGTGTGAATACGACTGTATCAACACCTGCATGATGTTCCTGAAGCAGTAACTGAAGCGATTCATCCAGGTCTTTGCTGCCGTCGTCTATCCCCGGCAGAATATGTGAATGAAAGTCGATCATCTTCCCCACCTCAACTCGCATATGTCCACAAGTGTCTTTTCCTGTCTGTTCCGGTCAAAGATTCTGCGGAACACCTGTGACTGTTTTCATGGTACGATTGGATGTGTCTCTTTCGTGATGCTGTAGTGTGCCCTGGTCCGGACGGCAGGCTCTCTTTCGCATGAAAAAGCTGCCGGCAGGAATAAACAACTAATATTATAGCAGTTAAATTCCTATTTTTCAACAGGAATTATTATAAATGAAAATTCTTCACGTATCAGCCGAAAAAATACATAGTTTCAGGAAAAATGCGTATTTCCTGTCCCGCACCTGTCTTTCTGCCATACGACAGTACATTCTTCTGCGATAGGATGGCGGTTTTCCCTTGCATTTTTTCCCAATTGTATTACAATAGGAGAAAAGGTCTGTTAGCTCAGCTGGGAGAGCACCTGGGTCACAACCAGGATGTCGTGGGTTCGAGCCCCGCACAGACCATTTCAAAAAACTCTGGTCAGCAGATGATGAAGCTGACGAAAAAATTAACCCTGTGCGGGACAGGCATCTGCCGCTCTCCCGCACAGGGTGTTTTATCAGTTCGGGACTCTTTCCCGCTCTTTTTATTTGCTTCGGAATAATCAGCCGGCTTCTTTAAATATCCTAGCTTCCTCTTTACCTGATGGATCATATTTTCCTTGTTTCCCACAAGATACCTGCCAGGATTTTCCCCGCAGATCCAGCAATTTCTCCATGGTATGCATTTCATCCGCGCAGACCGGAGTTTCTTTATTATTTTACAGATAGAATCACAATTTCAGACGATATTCCTCAGTTTTTCATTTCCACCAAAGTCTTGATAAAAAACACGCATAAGACCAGCAGCATCGCCGGTTTCACAAATTTGACCCCGCCCCGCTCAAACATCGTGGAACCAATATAATTTCCGAGAATATTAAATCCCCCTGCCGCAATGCCCAGCGGTAGGAGCACCACGCCATTGAGCAGAAAGACCACCAGCGCGCTGATATTGGTGCTCAGGTTGATCACCTTGGTTACCCCGTTTGCCTCATCCAGGCGAAGCTTTGCGAATGCTGTGAGAAGCAGGATCAGGAAGGTTCCCGTGCCGGGGCCGTAAAACCCGTCGTACACGCCGATCACCAGCGCAATAAGGATGCTCACCAAGATCATCTTTCCTTCCGGCAGTTCCTCCTGGTCTGTCCGAAATGCCCTGCCCCGCATAATATACAGGGCGGTCAGGGGCAGGATCACCAGCATGACGATCCGGAAGATTCTGTCCGAAAGCAACAGAGCCAGATGCGCCCCGATATTGGAACCGACCATTGCCATCACGACAGCGCTGATGGCCACTTTCCAGCGGACATAGCCGGCGCGGGCATATTTCCATGTGGCAATGGAAGTGCCCATGGAGGAACTCATCTTGTTGGTGGCAATGGCATTATGCACCGGCAGCCCGGCGATCATATAAGCAGGGAGCGAAACCAGTCCGCCGCCGCCTGCGATGGCATCAATTAAGCCCGCCAGGAAAACCAGCGGGCAAATAATCAGATATTGTACTGCAGTGATATTCATACGTGTCCCCTGTATCAAAGATTTTGTCAGCAGGCCTCATCGTATCACAAATTGCCGCAGTTGTATACACTTCCGTGTGCATATCATGCCATATGGTACATCCCTTTCTTGATCAAATCCGTATGACAGAAAAAACACCCCGGCGTCATACCACTGGTATCCTGCCGGGATGCTCTGCTCTGCCTCATGGCATCTGTTCTGTCTCATGGATCTGTTCTGTCTCATCCTTCAGCATGTTCAAAAGCTTCACTAAACGGTCCGCATTCCTTCCGAGAATCCGAACCACCGGATGTCCGCCGGCGGTTCTTGTCACGCCGCCTTCCATATCCGGCGTGTCATCGATCCGCTGTCTGGCAGCCTCGATCCACTGCTCTTCTTTCGGGATATTTATAAACAGAAGGGTGCCCAGATGGGTATAGCCTTCATACATGCCGAACCCTTCCATATCCATCTGCCCCGGCTCATAACAGGTATGATCCCGGTACAGCAGTTTTTCTCCCTGCCGGATCCGGATGTCGTTCCGGTATTTCCGGTATCCGAATTTTTCTCCATGGGCGATCCGGCCGCAGGTCAGAACCTCTGTGAATACAAACTGCGAGGTTGCATCCTCCAGATGCACATTCAGTTCGCTCCGGTAGTCCGAGCCCGCAAAAGGAATGGTGGGAAGCGGCGTATATTCCAGCCGGGCGTTTTTCCCCACATACAGACTGGCGCTGCGGCTGGCATACCCCTGTTCCATCCGATGGATTTTGTCATAGGCCTGGGAGACAAACGCCATGTCCGCCCCTTCTTCCAGGCGGATTTCAAATTCCTGGCGGTCTCCTGCCATAATCCCTGCCGACGCGGTCAGAAGCATCACGGACATTTTGTTTTCTCTGTCATAAAAGGGGTGCATCACCTTAAACGGTGCGGTGAAGGACAGCTCAGACAGAATCGTCTTTCCGCCTTTTTTCGAGGCGGTGAGACACAGTCTGGATACTTTGCCGAACTTATTTTCCACAATCAGCACCCCTCTAACAGAACGTTTTCCTTGATCCACCGAATGACCTGATCCACACCTTCTCTGTCACGGATATTAGTAAAAAGGAACGGACGGTCGCCCCGCATCTTTCTGGAATCCCGCTCCATCACGCCCAAGTCCGCGCCTACATAAGGAGCCAGGTCAATCTTGTTGATCACCAGCAGGTCGGAACGGGTAATGCCCGGACCGCCTTTCCGTGGAATTTTGTCGCCTTCCGCCACATCAATGACAAAGATGGTCGCCTCCACCAGTTCCGGACTGAAGGTTGCGGAAAGGTTGTCTCCGCCGCTTTCGATAAAAAGCAGTTCAATATCCGGAAAACGCTCCATCATTTCATCCACGGCCTCCAGATTCATGGAGGCATCTTCGCGGATGGCCGTATGGGGGCAGCCCCCGGTCTCCACACCGATGATCCGTTCCATCGGAAGGACACTGTTTTTACTCAGGAACTCCGCGTCTTCCTTGGTATAAATATCATTGGTTATGACTCCGATACTGTAATCCTTTGCCATCTCTCTGGTCAGGGCTTCGATCAGGGCTGTTTTCCCCGAACCCACAGGACCGGCCACACCGATTTTTACATATGACATGTGTATTCTCCTCTGCTTATGACATATAGATTCTGGAATATAATCCCTCATGCTGCATACAGCGGATATCGAAGCCCGGATTGGACAGGCATAAGTCGTCTTCGGTCAGTTCCGGAAGCAGTTCCAGTATTTCCTGATACATGGCATTGCTCTGAAACAGCAGTTTCTGTCCGTCTGTCTGGCTGAGGGGGATTGTTTTGACACAGTTGGTGATCATGGAAGAGGTCTGGGCATAGAGGTAAGTCTCCATTACCTTGTCGTACGGGATTCCCACCGATCCGCAGAAAGCCCCGTACACCACCGAATGGGTGGTCGTCCTGCCCTTGCGCCGCCGGCAGTATTCCGTAAAACAGTCGTTTTCATAGGGAATATCCATGACGGATATGGTTTTGACAAACCGGGAACCCAGCTTTCTGCCGGCCTCCCGGGTCTCCATGGGCACACGGCTGGCCTCCAGGATCTCCTCCAGTTCCAGCAGCCGCTCCACTTCCTGCTTCACGGCCGCTTCATACGCAAGCCGGGCGGACAGGAATTCGTTATAAGCGAATCCCATCCGCATCCGGCGGTAGATAAATGCCCATGCCTCTTCTTTATTGGTCACCAGATTCTTCTGGATATAGGTCTCCAGCCCGTAGGAATGGGAATAGGCACCGATGGGAAACAGGGCGTCATTCACCTGAAGCAGAAGGAAATCTTTTGTTTTCTTTTGATCCAGCATTTCCTATTTCCTTAATGATGATGATTGTTGATCGAAGAAGACAGGGATTTGGAAAAATCGAATTTCACCCGGACTTTTTCCGCTGTCACTCCGTGAATCTGACTGATTTTCTGCATCAGCGCCTCATGATAGGGCGCGTAAAAGGTAAAATCATCTTCTCCGCGAAACATCGTGGTATGGGTATTGCCCACCTCATAGCACAGTTTTGCGATCTGGCGGGGATGATCTTTTCTTACCACCGCGCGAATGGCGTCGCAGGGCGGAATATCCACGGCAATGGCCGTGGTTCCGTCAAAATACAGAACATCGTCCTGCTGCAGCCCTTTCTTCAGAATGTCATTGTCCAGCCGGATCCCCACATCTCTTCCTGCCCGGGACGTTTTTCTGTGAAGTTTGGAAAAGGCCTCGTGCCATTCGATCTCCACATAGTCCACTTCGGCACCTTTGAAGGGTTCTTCCGACAGGTTGCCTAATACTTTTTCACACAGCATGCTTCTGCTTCCTTTCCCTTGCTGTTTACCATACCTGCAGCATCAGCATAACACCGGGAATCCAGGCGGTAACCACGCCTTCCACCACCTGAATCACCGGCACTGCCTTTGCGATCTTTTTCATGCCCAGGATGTCCGTAAAGAAGGAGGAACCCCAGAGCACCGCCCATGCCCACCAGATGGCAGCCCATCGCCAGTCCGGCGCAATGCCGAGGGCCGTGCTTCCAAACACGCCCTCCACACAGCCGAACACAATGGCATTCACTGCCACAAAGGAGGAAAACCAGGCAAAGGGACGGATATCCAGGTCAAAGATATCCACCATTGCCACAAACAGGTAAGTAAAGCCGAACAGGAGTCCCGTTCCCGCCGCGTAATAGTTGCCATGGACCAGGTTGACAAAGTTGATGAACAGGGACAGCCCGCCGGTCAGGATATTCATGCAGGCCGCTGCCTTCGGCGGAACCTTGCAGAGTGTGCAGACTCCGTTGTTGATCAGCACGATACCCACAAACAATAAACAAACACCTAACATTTTCTTTCTCCCTTCCGCTTAGAACAGTGAATAGAGCTGTGTCAGCGGCAGCGTTTTCGCCGGTTCCGACTCCAGTCTGACCCCGTCTGCCGTTACCACATAGGTCTCAGGATCCACCTGGATCTCAGGAGTCCCGTCATTGTATTTCATATCTGCCTTGCCGATGTTTCTGCATCCGCGCACCGGAAGCACCGTCTTTTCCAGACCGTATGTTTCCTTTACGCCATTGTCATAGGCTGCCTTTGATACAAACGTAATGCAGCTCTCGCCTTTTGCCTTTCCGTGAGCGGCAAACATGGGCTGATATAAGACCGGCTGCGTCGTGGGAATTGACGCGTTGGCGTCTCCCATCTTGGAGGCGATAATCATGCCGCCTTTGATGATCATATCCGGCTTGGCCGCGAAAAATGCCGGATTCCACAGCACCAGATCGGCAAATTTGCCCACTTCCACCGAGCCGACATAATCCGCAATGCCGTTGGTGATCGCCGGATTGATGGTATATTTCGCCACATAGCGTTTTGCGCGGAAATTGTCATTGTCATGACCCGCGTCTTCCGGAAGCGGTCCCCGCTCCTGTTTCATCTTGTGGGCAGTCTGCCAGGTTCTGGTAATCACCTCACCCGGGCGGCCCATTGCCTGGGAGTCTGAACTCATCATAGAGAACACACCCATGTCATGGAGCACATCTTCTGCCGCGATGGTCTCCGGACGGATTCTGGAGTCCGCAAAGGCCACATCCTCCGGAATATTTTTGTCCAGGTGATGGCATACCATCAGCATGTCCAGATGCTCATCCAGCGTGTTGACTGTAAAGGGCATCGTCGGATTGGTCGAAGACGGCAGTACATTCGGATATCCGGCCGCGCGGATGATGTCCGGCGCGTGTCCGCCGCCTGCGCCCTCGGTATGGAACGTATGGATGGTTCTTCCGCCGATGGCATCCAGGGTATCCTCGACACAGCCTGCCTCGTTTAAGGTATCCGTATGGATCGCCACCTGAAAATCGTATTCATCCGCCACATTCAGGCAGTGGTTGATGGCTGCCGGAGTCGCGCCGAAATCCTCATGGATCTTCATCCCCATGGCGCCGGCTTCAATCTGTTCAATGATAGGCTTCTCATCTGAGCAGTTTCCCTTGCCAAGGAAGCCGAGATTCATCGGATATTCATCTGCTGCCTTTAACATCATCCGAATATTCCAGGGCCCCGGTGTGCAGGTAGTCGCGTTGGTTCCGTCTGCCGGTCCGGTGCCGCCGCCGATCATCGTGGTGATTCCGGAATACAGGGAGCAGGCAATCTGCTGGGGCGCAATGAAATGGATATGGCTATCGATTCCTCCTGCCGTGACGATCAGGCCTTCCCCGGCCAGGGCTTCTGTGGATGCGCCGATGGTCATGCCGGGCGTTACCCCGTCCATGATACTCGGGTTGCCCGCTTTGCCGATGCCCGCGATTTTCCCGTCTTTGATTCCGATATCCGCTTTGATGATACCGGTATAATCCAGGATCAGGGCATTGGTAATCACCAGATCCAGATCCCCGTCCTTGCTGCAGGTTTTCACAGACTGACCCATTCCGTCACGGATGGTTTTGCCGCCGCCGAATTTCACCTCATCACCGTAGGTGGTATAGTCCTTTTCTACTTCAATAATGATATCAGTATCTGCCAGACGTACTTTGTCCCCCACCGTCGGGCCGTACATCATCGCATACTTTTCGCCTGAAATTTTGTTACTCATGGTCCGCCTCCTGACTGCCTATCTGATAAATCCTTTCAGCTTTGCTGTTTCCACTGCCTGTGCCTTGGTTGTCTCTGTCGCCTGGGCGCAGGTCAGGTCATTGAGCCCGTAAATCCGCTTAGCGCCGCCCATCTCCGTAAGCTGCACTTCTTTTTCCTCTCCCGGTTCAAAACGCACTGCGGTGCCGGACGGAATATCCAGGTGGTAGCCATAGGCCGCTGCCCGGTCAAACTGAAGCTGTTTGTTGACTTCAAAGAAATGAAAATGGGACCCCACCTGCACCGGTCTGTCCCCGGTGTGTTTTACCAGCAGGGTAACTGTCTTCTTGCCTTCATTCAGTGTAATTTCTCTGTCTTTTGGAATGATTGCTCCAATCTTCATATGCGGTGTCCTCCCTTTACTGAATCGGATTGTGTACGGTAACCAGTTTGGTTCCATCGGGGAATGTAGCCTCCACCTGGACTTCATGTACCATGTCAGGCACACCATCCATCACGTCCTCTGCCGTAAGAATTTTTCTTCCCAGTTCCATCAGTTCCACTACTGTCTTTCCGTCTCTGGCATATTCCAGAAGTTCGGAACTGATCAGCGCGATGGACTCCACATAATTTAATTTGAGTCCCCGTTCCTTCCTCTGTTTTGCCAGTTCTCCCGCTGCATGAAGCATCAGCTTTTCCTGTTCTTTTGGGGTCAGACGCATAATTTTGTCTCCTCTCTGCCTTATGATCGTTTGCAGTTACACTGTGCGTTTTCAAGAGCTGTCTTTCGTTTCCACCAGCTTCTGTCACCCGCCGCTTACCTCTAAAAATGCGCAAAAGGAGACCTGCACAATGCAGACCTCCTTGCCTATGGACAAGATTATATTCTTGAAAACAGATCCCGTCAATCCGTTTTCTTCTTTTAAAGCAATAATCTTTCCGTTGATTCATTTTTTTGTTAAATATGTAATTTTCTGTACTCCACACCATCTATCTGCTTCCAGGAAAACTCCCCGTCCCGGAAAATCATATAGGAATGGCTGCTGCCGTTTTTGGGAATGGAAACCGAACCGGGATTCAGGTACAAAATGTCTCCTGCCTGTTCCCAGGCCGGAACATGGGTATGGCCATGCAGAAGGATATCTCCCGGATGCAGCGGCGGCAGATGCTCTTTGTTATACTGGTGCCCGTGAGTGGCAAAAATCATCTGTTTGCCTGCCGCAAGCAGAAGATAATCCGCCAGCACCGGAAACTCCAGCACCATTTGATCCACTTCTGCTTCACAGTTTCCGCGGACACAGTAAATATCTGCTTTTCTGGCATTCAGCAATTCAATGACCTGCTTCGGGGCATACTCCCGGGGCAGATCATTCCGCGGTCCGTGATACAGAAGATCCCCCAGCAAAAGCAGGCGGTCCGCTTCTTCTCTGTCATAGGCCTCCAGCATCCGGCGGCAGTAATATGCGGATCCGTGCAGATCCGACGCAATCATCCATTTCATGACAAACCCTCTCTTTTCTCTCATCATACCCGCGGAACGCCCTGGGCGCAAGGTCTGTTTTCCGTTTGGGACACAGGTCTTATTTTGCGTTGATGAAAACCAGTCCGATCAGGCAGATGGCGATTCCCACCGCTTTATTCCAGGTAATTCCTTCATGGTACAGCACTGCCCCTACCACCAGAAGCGCCGCTGCAAGAAAGGAACTCTGCACAATAAAGGCCTTGCTCACCTGCCAGCCCGCCTTATAGGCAAAGATCCATCCGGTTTCCAGCCCGATAATCACGAGTCCCAGTACAAAGGAAGACCAGTTTAACTTGCTGTACTCTTTGATCAGCGTGCCGCCCTCCTTCTCAAATACCCGAAACAGCACAAAGGACACGGCCGCCGCCACCAGATAGGTCACCGTCAGCGAGGCAAAGGGATTCACCTTCTGGGGCACGGATTTCGCGCAGATCTGATAAATAACATTTGACACTACCACCAGGGCAAGCGGCCATACATATGCCATCATTCTCCCATAACCCCCTTTTTCGCCATCCACACATGCGGACAGCCTTCTTCTTCACCGATTTCTCCGGTACTCTCATAGCCCTGTGCGCGATAAAACTCCTCCGCCCGCACCTGGGCATGCAGTTCGATCCGTTCTTCTTTCTCCCTGCAGATTTCACGTTCCGCGGCTTCTAAAAGCAAAGCCCCCAGATGCTGTCCCCGGTAGTCCTTAAGCACGGCCACGCGTCCGATCACATATGCGTTTCGGTCCGTCGAATAGAAAAAGCGGCAGGTTCCGACGGGTTTTTCCCCGTCATAAAGAAGAATGCCTTTTGCAAAACCATCCGTTTCATCAAATTCCTCCCGAAATCCCTGTTCCTCCATAAATACCTGTTTCCGGACTGCCCGTGCGTCCTCCGGCAGCTGTTCATAAACGATCACCCTCATATAAACTCCTTCCCGCAAAAAAGCACCCAGGATCCAATCTTATAGCATATCCATGCCGTACCTGCGATTGAATCCCGGATGCTTTGAATCATTTATCCGGTGATAAATGAAAGCAAATTCTTTTTACAGAATTATATATGGGAAAGATTTCATTGTCAATATCAGCTGTTTCTTTTTCTCGCTGCAAGAATCAGCACGCCCAGCCCGGCCAGCGCCGCCGCCAGCAGGATTCCGAAAAAGATGCCTCTGTTTGTATCTCCGGTCTTCGGTGTACTGCCGGAGGACTCTGTTGTGGTGGTTTTTTTCGGATGCTTCGGTGTCGTGGGTTTTACCTTTGGCTTGTCCGGTTTTCTGGTGATCTTATGCGTATTTGTTACCGTATATCCTTTGGCACTGCTGCCGGTAATGGATGCGTGATAACCGTCCACTGCATCTTCTGTCACCGTATACTCTATTTTCTTACCGTTTGCATGAATATCCAGATCCGTAAAACTGCCGGTCCACTTGTTGTCGCTGTTCAGCACAAGTGTCTTTCCGGTGTCTTTTCCATCTGCCAGCAGATGAATCGTTACCTGCTCCGGACGGATCTTATCCACATCATTTTTGTCATTCCAGGATTTCGATACACTGACACTCGTCTTGCCCGGCGTATGGGTATTGGTCACATCATACCCGTCATACGCGGTGCTGTAGTCCGCCACTGCATCTTCTGTCACAGAATATACAATTGCAGTTCCGTTTTCATATTTCGGCAGCTGACGGAAGGACCATGCCCAGTCATCGGATGCCGTTACCTGTCTGCTCTGCACTTCTTTTCCGTTGGCCAGCAGACGGATGGTAATGCTTTCCGGTCTTGTGCCGTCCTGATTGTCGTTATCCTTCCATGTCTTTGTCCCGCTGATTTCCGTCGTCTCCGGTGTGTGCGTATTGGTGATCGTTCCATCACCGGGCACCGATGCATGGTCTGCCTCATACCCTGCCACGGAATCCTCTTTCACGGTGTACGCAATCGCAGTTCCGTTCTGATTCTTCGTCAGATTCCGGAATGTTACGGTATAGGTATCATCTCCATGATCCACAACCACCGGCGTCACATTTTTCACTTCTGTGTCACCCTTCATCAGGTGTACTTTCGCGGCATATTCTTCTGCCGTCGGACGGATGCCATCCTGGTTGCCCGCATCCGCCCACGTCTTGGTAATGCTGATGTCCGTCGTCTCCGGCGTGTGCGTATTTGTGATCGTCTCACCATTGGCAGCGCTTGTTTGGTCTGCCGTATAGCCGTCGATGGATTCTTCCGCGATTTTATAATCTGCCTTTGTGCCGTTCACATATTCCGGAAGATCACGGTAGGAAATGGTATAGGTATCATCTCCGTTGTCTGTGACAGCCGGTGTATATCCGCTCACTTCCCCGGTGCCGTTCATCAATTTTACCTTCGAAGCAAATGCTTCCTCGCTCGGACGGATGCCATCCTGATTCTGGCTGTCGTCCCATTTTTTTGTAATTGAAATATCGATTTTCAGCTTTTTGTCCGTTACCGTCTGAATCGCTCCGCCGCTTGCGTTCACTGCAAGTGTATACTCCTGCTGATTCAGTTCATACCCTGCAGGCGCCTCTTTTTCCTTTACTTTATAAGTACCTGAAGTGAGGGCTCCCGAAGTGACGGTACCGTCGGCGCCGGTTGTAAGCTCAAAGGTACTGCCGTCCGGACGGGTGACTGTAAAAACTGCATTGGCCAGTACCAGGCTGGAATCCTCTGCGTCCACTTTGATCAGTTTGATTTTATTTGCCAGCGAACCTGTACCGGAACCGCCGGATTCCGCAGTCTGATGAGTAGCACTGACTGTCTTGCTCTGCTCTGTGGAAGTCAGGGACATATTGTTACGCAATACGGTGCCTGCGGTATAGGTCGTCCGATAACGCAGCCGATACTGTTCTCCGTGTACATCACCCAGATTTAATGTAAAGGATCTGCCATCTGCCGCGATCTGAAGCTTTCCGCTCAGGTCTACAGCGCCATAGGTAGCAGAAACCGCTCCATAACTGTCCATCTCCACACGATTCAGCACAAAGCTGTCGGCGATATACGTCTCTGCACCGGTTCCTTCTGACAGGTGATCGGTAATTACCGCATTACTCAGGGTAGCCTTCTGATGGTTGATCCGGATATACCATTCTGCCTGACTTTTGTCCGGAGCTGACTGTCCCCATTTTCCAAGAATTTCCGGCTGAAGCTCCGTCGGTCCCGTAATGGAGACGGTTACGGACGTTACCTGTCCGTTGACACTTACCTGAAAGGTATTATCTTCTCCGGTTTTAATCTGTTCCTTGTCAAACCGGGCCGCAAGGCGAATCGAACCTTTTACGCCTTCTTTTCCTTCCACCCAGTCGGTAAAGGTCACGCGTACGGTTCCGCCCTTGTTGTCTGCCCCCGGCGTCACATGGGCTTTTCCGATTACAGTGGTGCCATCCGGGCCGTAAATATCAAAGTCTGCTGCGGTACTGTCTGACGGAAATACCATCTCATTCGGCAGCGTCAGGTCAAAATAGTCCCCTGCGTGCAGATTCGCCCCGTTTGCGCTTGCATCCCAGTCCATGGCAAGATAAAACGTATCGGTCTGATAAACCTTGTTCGTTTCCTGACCGCTCACATTCTGAATCTTCAGATCGGTGACTGCCGCCTGGACGGCTTTCGCTTCTTTCGGCGCAGGTGCCCGGAGCAAACGGCTGTCTGACGCGCTCTGCACCGAAAATTCTGAAAAATGCGCCGCCTTGGTTTTGATTTTTACCGACTGTCCTGCAGTGATTGTATTTCCGATCACCTCTGATGTCCCGTCATCACTGATATGATAGGCTGTCAGACGGGTCTGGCGGTCTCCGTGCTGGATCAGTCCGGAATCCGCCGCGATTGAAAAATCAACGGAAACCGGATGGCCTTCCTTGGGCTGCACCTCTTTGCCCTCTTTATTTCTGAATGTAATGTCGAATGTCACGTTTCTTTGTGACGATGCCGTCAGCGTGATCGTCACATCCGTTCCTTCGGAAAAACTGCCTTTCGGAGCCTTTGCATAGACGGTTACGCCATTATTGGTTTTTGTTCCGGTAATCGGCTCCTGATTGTAAGTAACAGCAGTTTTCTCTTCTGTTTTTTCGGTATCCGTCTGCTGTGCATCCGTCTTTTTCACGGCATCCTGCTCCGAGGAATCCGCGTTTTCGGAAGCGGATTTTTTATTGTCCGAGGCGGCTTCTGACTTTTTATCCTCTGACTCTTTATTCTCTGATTTATTGCCCTCTGCCGTCGTGTCCTTTTCATCTGCTTCTTTCACAGTTTCTTTTTTCTCATCTCTGACTGTTTTCTTTTCTTCTGCGGAAGAAGCATCCTCTTTTTTCTTCTGCACCTGCTCAGCCGATGCTTTGGCGTCTTCCTTTTTGGTCTTCGCCTCTGTACCCTTCTGCTCTACGGCTGCTTTTTCTTCCGACGCAGCGCCCGCATCTGCAGATGCCGTCTGCTCCGCGGAATTCTGCGCGCTTTCCGCAAACACACTTGGCGCTCCCATGCTGACCAGCATGATGACGGCAAGCAGAATCCCCAGAAATCTCTTTGCCTTTTTCATTTTCATACATGTTCCTCCTGTTTCCTGTTTATTTTATCTCCAAGCCAAAAAATAACACATTTCTTTATATATATAATATTAAAGTACAAATAATAAATTCAATATAAATATTTCACTCTAAAGAAACAGTTATAGCCTTTTGTTTATGTTAGCATTAAAATGGAGCAAAAACATATCCTTTTGTCCGTTATTATGTATACACGACGTTGATTCCTGAAAACCTGTGGGTTCAGTCTGTGATCTGCAAAAAACTTTCTATGCTATTCCCGTCGCAGACACATACGCCTCGGATCATGAAAGCAAATCATCAGAGACATTTCGCATGTTACCGCCAATTTTTCTCCACTCAGCGCAAACTGCGGGACAGAACGGCAAAAAATCAGTATACTTAACTCAAAAAGAAGGGAGGATTCCTGCCTATGAAAGCTGAAATCAAAATCCAGCAGTGTCCGGAACCATATGCCGTGATCTATACGGAGCAGATCACCGATGAAGTACAGCGGATTCTGAACTATATGAGAGAAAACGCCGGTACCCTGATCGGCATGGCAGAGGAAAAACGTTATGTCATCACCGCGGAACAGATTGTCAAAGTCACGGTTCAGAAGGAACATACCTATCTGCATACTGCGTCGGGAAAATTTCTTACCGGCAAACGACTGTACGAAATCAAAGATATGCTTGGCAATGCCTTCGTACAGATTTCAAAATCCGTCCTTGTGCGGATTTCCGCATGTGAAAGTATGGAATCTGATTTTGGAGGAATGATGATTCTCCACCTGAAAGACGGCGGGAAAGAATATGTATCCCGGCATTATCTTCCGGAATTCAAAAAAAGTATCGGGTTGTAAATGAATGGAGGTGTCAGATATGATGAAAAAAGCAGCGAAATCCTGCTTTATGGGAATTGCGATTGCATTAATGATCTTCTCTCTGGTGGGCGTGGTCTTTGATCAGATTTACGGCGGATACATTCTGCTTCACCACCAGTACACAAAAATGTTTCTCGGCGCGCTGATTGTGGGCGCCGGTTTCGGGCTGCCTTCCTGCATCTATGAAAACGAACGGATCCCTTACCCCCTTCAGGTGATCTTTCACATGGGAATCGGCTGCGCTGTCATGCTCATTACCGGTTTTTCCGTTGGATGGTTTCCCACAGCTGCAGGCATTGGTCCCGTAATTCTTACCATAGTCGGGGAAATCGGTGTATCCTTTGTCTTATGGATCTGCTTTACAGCCCATTACAAAAAAGAAGCCCGGTCGATCAGCCGGAAGCTTCGGTCCGGGAAATTATAGCAAGAGTATAAACTTCTGGCGGAGGAAAAAACAGCCTCCGCCAGAAAATGGCTAGACAACCGAGAAATACTTTCCTCTTTCTCCGAGTGTTCAGATCTTCCCGTATGCCGCAAGAATATTCAGTAATT
Source organism: Clostridium sp. SY8519 (assembly GCF_000270305.1). NCBI lineage: Bacteria > Bacillati > Bacillota > Clostridia > Eubacteriales > Clostridiaceae > Clostridium > Clostridium sp. SY8519. The sequence goes on from NC_015737.1 coordinate 2,787,406, forward strand.
TTTTCTGTATGTCTTTTACGGACTGAAACCCTTCTTTTTCAAGCGTTTGGACCGCTGATTCCAGTGCTTGCAAAAAGGTTTCCCGGAGACGATCATATTCCCGCCTGATGATTGAGGGGCTCATCCCTATTTCATGTGCCGCACGCACAAATGTCTCCCTGTCTATCTTCTTCCAATCCTTCTCACCGGCAATATATACAGACATTTCCATCGTGCTTTGCGGATATATTACAGTACTTAATATATCATATGCCGGTGCCAGTTCCGCTGTACGAAGATCCGGACTGTATAAAAGCGAAACATTTTTTACGTGATTATCTGTATTTCCAATCAGTACATCAAAAATCAAAATATCAAGCAGTGCCAGCTGATCCTGCAGCGGATTTGGTGACACATTTCGCACTAAGCGAAACATTTTCTGCAGGTATTTTCCTCCGGCTTTTTCATATTTTTCTTCCGAACTGACTCCGAGTGCCTGCGCAAAGTCTTCCTGGTGAAGACGCAGCGGACACGGCAGATCTCCGATTTTATGCACTGACTGCCCCAGTTTCCGATCATAGCGTTTGGTTGCAAGAAGAATATCCGCTTCTCCATAATCACCGGTGTTCACGATAAAACTATCTGCTGTGCGTATTCCCATTCGCGCTGCCGTCTCAAGCGCAAGTCTTTCATTTTCAACAATGTTTGACAGGCGGATATGACTCTGTTTCACAATATGCGTACTGGGTGCCATTCCATATGGCTGATACCAGGTTCCGTTTCTCTCATCCAAATAAAGCCCTGCCTTGCCTGACGCACCAGTCAGAGACAGATGAGACGCAATCAGAAGCTGTGTTGATTTCGTTGCGCCTTCTGCAGCAAGTGCTTTCACTTCATCGATTGAAAGTTTTCGATATGAACTGTCGGCAATCTCAGAGTTCTCATGATCCTCGTCTTCGATTCGAAGCGCCCCCAGGCATTCTTTTCCAAGGCCTGCCAGTATCGTCAGATAGTCCTGTTCATCCGCATGCATCCATCCCGCCACGCTTTTTCTGGAAAATCCTTCCGGCAGCAACCCCTCAAAAAAACACCTTGTCTGCTGTACGCTAAATGGCTCTGCCTTTTTCGATGATACGCGCAGGTTCTGAGAAATTGCCTGACCGCCCTTTTCCAGATATGCAGAATCATAGCAAAAAACCGCATCCGCACTTGATGTCCCGGTGATGGCGCCAGCGAGCTGCTGCCTGCCGTTAATTTCCACATACACCTTTAACCGCATCTACTCCGCTTCCCCTCTTACTTCCATCCGAAGGTCCATCCCCAAAAGCATGGTTACCATAATTGCTTTTTCCAGCTCAATTGTCTTCTTCCCATTTTCCAGATCCGAAAGAAAGCTGACGCTCAGCCCTGTAAACTCTGAAATATATGCCTGGGTGTATCCAAGCTGTTTTCGACGCGTGCGGATTGCTTCGCCAAATGTTTTTGCATCAGTGATTTTCATCGACACCCCCGTGCACGCTTAGCCGTGCGGCTTATTTTAGTTAGATTCTGTTGTTTTTTAGCCGTACGACTCATTTTGATTGACCTCTGCTGCTTTTTAGCCGTACGGCTCATATTTGCTGTTTGCCATCCGTTTTTAGCCGTACGGCTAAATTTTGTCTGATTCCATCGTATCTTAGCCGTACGAAGAAGTCAAGAGTTTCCATCTTCTGTTTCAGTCCTTGGATTCCCTATGATCTTTCTTACGCTTCATGTATTTTAAAATGATTTTTCCCAGTTTCTCACTGTGTACCACATAGCTTCTGTGGGATTCTCCGGGAAGAATCATTTTCTCGGCATGGGGAATCATTGCCGCTATTTCATCGGTTTCTTCCTGTTTGATCAGGTCATGCCTTCCCGCGATAATCAGTGTATCTGCCTGGATACTCCGCAGTTCCTGATCTGTAATGTCCGGTTCCCGCAGCAGCAGCTGCCGCAGCGGATCCCGCCGGAAGAAATTGTAAACACGCAGCGGCAGCTGAAAAAACTGCCTGAGTCCCTCCGGCCGGCGGTTCGCGCCGCAGGCAACCAATGTGGTGATCCGTTTTGTCATCGCAGCCGCAAGGAGTCCGATAATCCCTCCGTCAGAGAATCCCACATAGGTCACATCATCCAGGCCCTTTTCCTGCAGAAACAGAACCATGTCTTCCGCCATTTCCCGATAATGGTACTCCTCTACGCTGCTGCTCCTGCCATGTCCCCGGGAATCAATCAGATAGCAGGTAAAATGTTCCTTCAGCAGATGTACCGTTCGGTCAAATACCCGGTGATCCTCTCCATTGCCATGCACCAGAAGCATGGGTCTGCCCTGTCCGATTACCCGATAGAAAAATGTCAGTCCATTGAGACGGATCTGTTTCAAACGGCTCATCCTTTCTCTGTTCTGTGTTCCCTTTGTTTTTCTCTGCGTTTTTCTGCTTTCTCAACTTTCTCTGCACGCCGCATTTCCAGAAAAGCCTGCACGTAGTCTCGAAACCCATGAGAATCCAGTACAGCAAATGCCGCCTCATCCATCCACAGGGACAGGTGCTTCGGCCGGCAGACAATGTAGATGCTCTTCCACTCCGGATTGTATTTGTCCTTCGCCTGCTGCAGGGACTCAAATCCGTACATGTAGTTCATATGGGTATAAACATACTGTTCCGCCCGTTCGGAAAAGTCCGCGCGGGGATGATCCGTCGTATGGTAGAACGGAGCCGCGCCGAGGCTTGCCTGTTCCGCGCCTTCCTGTTTCAGCTGCGCCATGATGTCATGGAACAGAAGCTCCATCACACCGTGGGGACAGCCTTCTCTGCGCCGCATAATGTCAATGATCCATGCTTTTCCGGAACGGTATGGATTGAGCACATTGATTCCCTGAATGACGCCTGCGCTGTCCACCGCATAAAAATAGCGTTTGTCACACTGCCGGTCCAGCATCAGGCTGCCTACGGCAAACTGAAGACGGGCAGTATGCTTCTCCTTCAGCCACTGATCCGTAATCTCGAAAAACTGTTTCTCGATCTCCGGATTTCGTTCCTCCCAAGGTCGGTATTCTCTGACTGTCAGGCCTTTGTGCACTGCCGTATGCCAGGAAGAACGCACTTTTGCGCATTTTCCGCCGGCCATGGACCAGGTCTGCACATCAAATACGGCTTCCTCCCCGCTCTTGTGACAGCCGAATCCCGCATCCCGGTATTCTTCCAGGTGTTTTTCCATGGTCATGAGAAACACGATCCGGTATCGGCGCTTTGCCGCAAACTGCCGAAGCTGCGCCAGAAACGCTCCAAAATGCTCATCCGCGCAGACCGGGTCGCCGCAGATTACCATGGTATGACCGGAAACCGCGTAACTGGCCACTCCTTCAAATCCTTCCGGGAAAAACCACTGTTTGTCCGGTTCCAGAGAAAGGTAGGCCAGCGAATTCTCCCCGAATTTTCGCAGATAGTCCCGTGCCCGGTTCCACTGCTGCGCACGGACGCTTTCCATATCTTCCTTGTTCTGTTTCATGCGATTGCCTTCTTTCTGTCAGCCGTCCGGTTTTCTCCGCATCAGGCCGTTTCTTTTTCGATCGCTTGATGAAGATCCCGCACTACATCGCCCACATAGAACTGTTTCAGATCTTCTTCGAACTTTTTCTGTGCTTCCGCAAGCTTGCTGTCCAAAGCAGCATGAATGTTTCTTCCCACCGGGCAATTAATATTGATGCCGTCATGAAAATTAAACAGTTCTTCCTTATTGGTCTCTACGGCTTCATACACATCATAAAATGTCATTTCATCCAGCGGCCGCGCAATGGTAATGCCGCCCGGCCCCCGCTTGACCTCAATGAGTCCCGCGTCACGCAGCGATCCCATAATATTCCGGATAATCACCGGATTGCTGCCGATACTGGAAGCGAGAAGATCACTGGTGACTTTGTGGTCTTTTCCGAAGTATTCCGCCGCGGCCAGGATATGGATCGCAATGGTGAATTTTGTTGAAACCTGCATATATGGCATATCTCCTTTTTTGTTGTCAATATTTACTTTACATTTAACAATTATACCCCCAGTTTCGGTAAATTGCAAGACAGGCTGCACCGGTAAAAAAACAGGGGATTCCCACATGTACGGAATTCCCCTGTTTTCTCTGCCGCTGCTATTCCCAAACTACATCTGCCGGCTTGCGCGGCACCGTCCGCTGGTAATGCACTGCCGGATACCCGATAACCAGCACCGCTTCCACATGGTACTTCTCGCGGATCTTCAGTCTGGCTCGCAGTTCTTCCGAGCTTTCAATGGCAAATCTGGAAAATCCGCTGTACAGCATGCCCAGCCCCATGGAGTAGATCATGGTTTCCATATGTGCCGCGGCAATCCCTGCATCCAGCGTATCGTCCGATGAGATTACAATCACGGTACCGGCTCCGAAAAAGATACGATCCTTTCCGCTGCTGTGATAATCCTTATGCATATCCAGCCACAGATCCGTATAGAAAGAAGCCCGGTGTCCTGCTGCCAGCATTTCCTCGCCTTTCCGTCCCAGCTGATCAATCAGCAGTCCGCGCATCTCCGGTATGCTGTCCTGAATAACGGTATAGGCCATACGCTGGCGGTTTCCGCCGGTAGGAGAAAACCGTCCGGCTTCCAGAATCTGTTCCACCTGTTCCTTCGTTACCGGCTGATCGGTAAAACGGCGGATGCTGCGCCGCGCCTTCAGATGATTCAGATACGTCTCCGGATCAATCGCCGTATGAATCTGCTTAAGATCCAGCACTTCCGCCGAATCATAATTCAGCAGCGTCACGGCATCCGTCGGACAGACCGCCACACAGTGCCCGCAGTCAAAACACTTCTCATTCCTCGGGACTGCCTTTCCATCAATCAGATCAATATCCACCGGGAAGCAGTCTCTGACACACTGGCCGCAGCCAATACATTTCTCATTGTTGATTTCTATCATCTGTTTTCCTTTCCAAGCACGAATGCGCTTCTTCTATATTTTTTCCAGGAAGAACTTCAGAAGGGGATTTGCATCCCGTTCCGGGTAAACAATCTCCAGTTTTTCTCTGTATGCCCCTGTATCAAAAGGCACATAGGAGAGGCTGATATTGATCTGCGGTTTATAGATATCAAATTCCGGAACGACTGCAATGCCGACCCCAGCCGCAACAAATATCAATATTGTCTCAATGTCATCCAGCGTGGCAACCACACGCTTCAGATTCTCTTCACTCAGATACGGACGGGGCGTCACTTCCATACTCTCCGGTACCGTCAGATGAAAATCATGAAGAATCAGCTTCTCATCCTGCAGATCCTGTTGGGTCACACGGCGCAGCCGCGCAAAGTAATGTCCCTGCGGAACAGCCACAAAAAACGGATATTCTCCAATCGTCTCCTGCCTGCTTCCGGGGTAACGCAGCAGCCGGTTTTTCACATTAAAAATCATATCATACCGGCCGTTCAGATAGTCATCATGCAGCTGGATGGCATTGTCCCGGTTCAGTTCCATACGGATTCCCGGATAATCCTCCCGGAATTCCTGGACAGTCCTCGGAAAATGCGACAACTCCATACTCTGCAGATATCCGATCCGCAGCTTTCCGTTCATCCCGTCCCGTGCCGCGTGCACTTTGCTGACTGCCTCCCTGCTTTTCGCTACAATCAGTTTTGCTTCCGGAACCAGCGTCTCTCCTGCCGGCGTCAGACGGATCCGGTTGTTGCTGCGCAGAAACAGATCTGTGTCAAATTCATTTTCCAGCGCACGGATCTGCTGTGTCACTGCCGACTGTGAAATAAAGAACTGACGGGCAGTTTTTGTAAAGCTTAAGGTATGTGCCGCTGTAAGGAAATATTCCAGCTGTCGTATTGTCATGGTATGTTCTCCCACTGTCTGTTCCTGATGGCCGCCCCTGCTGCCACTTCTGACATCCGTTCCTGATGACCGCTCCCGGCGGCCTGTGCCTGGCGGCTGCTCCAAATGGCCGGATTTATTATAACACACGCATCGTTATTTTTTCATAATTTTTTCTTATTGAACGCAAAAAAATCCCTGTTTGAACTCGCAACTTTTCCACACTATAATAAGTTTATCTGTTGATAGCGGTACCAAATCATCACAGATTCATTTTAAAGGAGGATTTCATTTTTATGACGCATTTACCCCTCATAAAAAAATATATTTATTTTATCATCGGGCTTTTTGTGAATTCTCTCGGTGTTGCGTTTATTACCGATGCAAGTCTGGGCACATCTCCGATCTCAAGTATCCCTTATGTACTCAGCCTAAAGTTTTCGCTGACCCTTGGACAATTTACCATCATTTTCAGTCTGTTTCTGGTTGCCCTGCAGATCGTGCTGCTCAGGAAAAATTTTCAGCTGATCCAGCTGCTCCAGATTCCAGTATCGATCCTGTTTGGCTATTTCATTGATTTTTCCATGAAATATCTGCTTTTCTGGCTGAATCCACAGGCATATCCGGTAAAAATCATCAGCCTTCTGATCGGCTGTATCATTCTGGCCTTTGGAGTATCCATGGAATTTACCGCCAATGTCATCATGCTGCCCGGTGAAGGCACTGCCACTGCACTGCATCTGATTACCGGAAAAGAGTCCAGCAGCGTAAAAATCATTGTGGACGTGAGTATGATGGCGGGCGCGCTTCTTTTATCACTGGCACTGTTCCATCAGGTCAACGGCGTGCGGGAAGGCACGGTGATCTCTGCCTTAATCGTCGGCTTCATTGCCCGGCTTTTCTGTAAGCTGGTCGGTCCGGCTGCGGAAAAATGGTTCTATTCTTCTGACCGCCAGACGGCTGCCGCAATTGACGGACACGCCTTTGAACACTAAGCAGCCATGCACACCACCCAACTACTATCCGAAGGAGTCTCAAATATTATGAAAAAGAAAAAAGAACACAACCTGCTGATCTATCAATCCGTCGTAATCATCGCCGCTGCAATTTTCATTGCCCTGGTACCATCTCTGCTGGTCTGGACGTTCCACATCCTGGATCTGGACCCGGCCGTTATCATCGGTCTTATCTGCTGCTATGGATTTGCAGCGCTTGCTCTGCGCGCAGGCCTTGGTTTTCTGATGCAGGCCCGCTCGGAAGATCTGGCACATACTTCCGGCAAGCTTGCGCATGAAGGAAAATAAAGGCCGGAAAGAAAGCAGCAGAACTTTGTTCCACGGATGGATACATACGGATACCTACGAATGGATACGCACGCATAAAGAAATTTCTGCGGGGCTGCCCGGAAAAAAAGATCCAAAGATCCCAAAACCTGATTTGTTTTACAGGTTTTGGGATCTTTTTGCTGTTCCGACAGCGATCACTTATGATTTTTTCTGCCCTTATTTTTTGCCGTCTGCAGCTTTTCCGCTCTTTTTTCTTTTGCTTCCAGACGAATTTCGCTTCCTTTTTCTTTTACCTGCTGAAGCATTTCGGTTCCTTTTTCCTTTGCCTTCCGAAGATTTTCCGGTCCTTTTTCCTTTGCTTCCAGAAGTTTTCCGGTTCCCTGTTTCAGCCAGCTGCTGGTATGCTGCGCAAGTTTTTCCGGGCCATCTCCCACTGCGTCTTCTGCTGTTCCAAGCATGTTTATCATTTTTTGATACAGCGGGTTCAGCTTGGAGATCCCGGCTCCTGCAGCCAGTGTGGAGATCGTCTTTCCGATGTTTTTTTCTTCCAGCGACTGTTCCAGATTCCGGCCAATGGTCTGGAATACTTTGTCATGTCCCTTCTCCGCCTGAACGATCGCCTTATCAATTGCCGCTTCCCCGGGATTGACGAGTTCCGATTCCTCTTCTACCGCAATGATCTGTCCTCTTTCTTTTAATTCTTTTAGCAAGTCATTGGGTGTACATTCCTCCGGCGGTGTTTTGATGTCTATACAGCCGGACGCCTTTAAAACTGCGGACACAAACTGCGAACAGTAATATTTATCCTCATCCGGATTCTCGTTGGGAAGATTTAACAGCCGCAGAGACACCCCCAGTTTCGCATACTGGTACTTTTCTTTCTGCTCCACCATCTCGGCGATAATTTCATGCAGTTTCTGCCCTGCTTCCTCCGGAACCTCTATGATATAGCGGCGCATCTGTCTGGGGCGTTTTTTCAGTGAAGTCCGATACTCCTTTTTTAATCCTTTAAAATTGAAACTGTAATAATATTCCGCGTCTCTCTCCAGGCCGAGAGATGCGTGGGTAAACCCGCCGCCGTCTGCCAGATACGTCATATTTGAAAAAAATGTCAGGTCCCGCGAAAGGCAAACCACGATTTGCATATTCTGTCCCTCCAGTATCACTCACACATTCCTGCCGATCGATCACTCTACGCCGTCATCTCCATTACTCGATTCAGTCATGAATCTCTTCGGCATCTGTCTTCCAATCTTTATCGGGCTCCGTTACCCGATTCAGTCACGAACCGCTTCGGTCTGTGTCTGCAGTTCTTCCCGGATCTGCGCAATCAGTCCCCGATCCGCCGGCAGCCATTCCACGGAATCCAGCGTATCCTTTGTGAGCCATCGCGCTTCCTGTGCTTCCAGCAACTCCAGTCTGCCGCTGACGATCCTGCACCAGAAGCAGTCCATGGACAGATGAAACGTCGGATAATCATACTCTACGACTGCAATACGGTCTCCGACCGCAATTTCCGTATCCAGTTCCTCCCGGATTTCCCGGATCAGCGCTTCTTTCGGTGTTTCTCCCGGTTCAATCTTTCCGCCCGGGAATTCCCAGCCACCCTGAAATTCGCCATAGCCGCGGGCTGTGGCAAATATTCTGTCTTCTTTCCGAATCACTGCCGCGACGACCCGGACATATTTGAGCGGTTTCCCATCGGCGGGAATCACCACCCGCTTTCCGATATCGATTCCTGTTTTCGCAAGATACTGTTCGGAAAGTTCCAGGCGAAGCTCTGCTACATCCGTATTCTCCGTTTCTTCCGCATCCAGATAAACATATGCATGCGGTCCGTCCGGCGGACACTCCTCACAGCCGTAGTCGGCTTCTGTAATATCTTTCACCCTGTATATTGTCTGGTATTCCTGATTCATTAGATTTCCTTACACCTCACCGGTCAGCTTTACAACAAGATAATCATGCTCCACTGCAGGCAGGAATTTTTCAAGAATGTCCTTCATCCGGATTTTCAGGCTGGCAGTATTTACGCAGGGATGGCAGCCGAGATATTCTCCCTGCAGCACATCCTCGTCAATCAGCAGCTGTACCTGATGTTCCCGGTCATTCATGAGTCCCATGACACTCACAGCTCCCGGATGAATATCCAGCAATTCCAGCATCTTATCCTCATGGGCAAAGCTCAGTCGTGTCAGGCCCTGCTGTCCGGACAGTTCTTTTGTTTTAAACGGCTTGTCGCCGGGCATCATCAGCAGGTAATACTGTGTTTTTTTACGGTTGCAGAGAAACAGGTTCTTGCAGACCGTTGCCTCAAGAACAGCGTCCACTTCCAGACAGTCCTCCATGGTATAGGCCTCTTTCTCGTGATCTGTCTGCCAGTATTCGATTCCCAGCCGATCCAGAAAATCATAGACACGTATTTCGCGCTCCTGCCGTCCGGTCATGTCGGACGGCCTTCCGTGATGCAGTTCCATTTTTTGTACCTCTATTGTATGCAGATTCACTCTTCTGCTATTTTATTTAATCATGTACGGGTTTCGTTCAAATTATACAACTCTATCCGGATTCTGTCACCCGGGCGTTTCCAGGTAACTGCTTAGCAGCTGTAACTACCGAAACTACAGATTCTAAAATCCGCTGACCGTTTTCCGGTCAAAGAGAAAAGAACCAGGGATACTGCACGGGACATGTGCAGTATCCCCCGATCCCTCATTTTTTAAAATCATCCTGTTCCAGATGAAACACGACAAATCTCTTTTCCCCTTCCATGGTATATGTCTCTTTTAGCTCATCATATCCAGGTTCTGCCAGTGCTTCTTTGGACAGACGTTTCCCTTCTATCCCATCGTGGAATACCGCTTTTCCCGAATAACAGAACGATTCTCTCCCCTCATCCGGATGATCCACGAATTTCACATTTGGATTCCTGCGAAGCAAGCCATAAAACGCATCTGTCACTCCAATGCCAAAATACAGGCGATCCCCATTCAGCATGTGGAAAGTCACTGCTTTACACCGCATTTCTTTATCGTCGAAAACCTTTAGATAAATCGCTCCATGCTTCGCGATAGCCTGTTCGAAACAATCCCGGATCTTTCGTAATTCAGCGATACGCTCCTGCCGTTCCAAATACAGTCTTTGGGCGTCCCGGAACGATGGCTCCTGGGCAAATTCTTCTCCACGGGCTTTCGCCATTCCCCGCTGACAGCCCGGCGCAGTAAGACTGCATCCGTTCATGCAGCCGTCGCAGATATCTCCACTGATCATTTACGTTTATTCCTCCATTATCTGAGCCTTATAGTCGGACTCTCTTTTCCTGATTCCGCTGCTGCGGATTATGATGCCTTATCAAGCATGTCATGAATTTTTCCCTTAAAATCCCCTTAATCCCCAACAATATAATCATAAATATCACTTCTCACCGGAACATCCAGACGATACTGTATTTCAAAGGCTTTGTCATTTGAGGCGCCCATCGTAATCTGTTTCGGTTCGCCCTCCGCAAAAACCTCGCCAAGAAAGTAGAACTCTTTTGCTTCCCTGTCATCCTTATTCTTTCTTACAAAGAGGTAAATCCGATTCTCCTTATCCGCTTCTGTCTTCTTATAAATATGGTCTGCATCGCTGGATGTAATCTGCCGCGGACGCTTTGAAAGCGCGATCAGTGTGCTTTCGGTCAGAAACCGGTCTTCGTATGCGATAGCATCTTCTGTTTTGTCATAATTAATAAAGACCGGCATCGTCTTCGTATCTGCATCATAGAAATATCCGCCAATGTTCTGGGCATTCATATTCCGTTTCCAGCAAAGCAGACGGCACACATCTTCATAAGTATATTTCTGGTATAACTGAAAATCTGTATCTTTATACGCATGACTGTAATTATCCTGATATCGTTCTTTTGCAAATACCAGAAGTTCTTTGACCATGGCTTTGAATTCTTTGTTACGGAGCATTTGGCGAAATCTATCCGCAAGTCGATAACCTCCATTCGCTGTCCGTTCGATCAGGACGCATGCAGTATATTTTCTGCGTTCTTCTTCCTTGGGAAACTGATTGGTCAGATTCCGGTATGCGGATTCCTCTTTCAATGCTGATACCTTTACTTCATACTCCTTTTTCATATAATCTGCATAGGATGTAAACCGATCCTGTCTGCTAATTAATGATTCCAGAATGGACCACTCGTAGATCCGCTTATAGGATGAAAGTTTCCGCGACATATACTCTATAACACTTTGCTCGTTCTGGGACAGTTCACAGTGATACTCTGGTTCGTATCTTTTCAGAAATGCATAGTAGGAGCCGCATTTGTCAAAGATTTTTGTCACATCTACAGCCCCATACGCCTTAAATTCCAGAATGGTAGGAATTCTCCCCAGTTTGTTTTTCAGGGACTTGTAGGATTCCCGCAGCAGTTTCATGTCATTGGTTCTGGCGGAATCGATGGAAGAATAGATCCTCTTTTTTGAAATTTCATCGAAGTGAATGGTGGAACTGCCAGGGATCACTCTTGAGCCTTCACGGACATAGCGCCGCATCGTATCCTTGTTGTAGCTGCGATCGCCGGACAAAGCAATTGGGATCATGAAATTATTCATATAATTTCCAATAAAATCGAGAATCACCACATATTCTTTTCCCTGAAATTTACGCAGTCCCCGACCCAGCTGCTGGATGAATACTACAGGAGATTCAGTTGGACGCAGCATAATAACCTGGTTGATTTCTGGAATATCAACGCCTTCATTGAAGATATCAACCGTAAAAATATAATCAATGTACGCACCTTCGTTTTGATCCGTGGTAAGCTGAGCAACCACTTGTTCTCTCTGTTCCTGACTGTCTTCCCCTGTTAATACTTTCGTATGGTACGGACTGCCATCTTTCTTTAAACGCTGATTAAATTTGAAAGATAGTTCTTTTGCCTCTTCTTTTCTGCTGCAGAAGATCAGCCCTTTGACACGGTCGCCGCTATAACCGAAATATTCGGCCTTCTCCAGAACATAATCCACCCGGGCATCCGACACAAGATTGGCAAAGTTGCGCACTCCCGCATTATCATCAAATACTTCTCCATTGATCTCCAGGTCCGTGATTCCGAAATAATGGAATGGGCAAAGCAAATCTTCTTCCAACGCCTGCTGCAAACGAATCTCATATGCAATATTATGGTCAAACAGCTCATAGATGTCATAGTTATTGGTATCCGGGCTGGCTGTCATCCCCAGCCAGAATTCAGGCTTGAAATAGGACATGATCCTCTGGTAACTCTCAGAACCAGCGTGGTGACACTCATCCAGTACAATCACATCAAACGCCTCCGGTCCGAACTGCGTATGAATCTCCGGCTTTGCCATCATCTGCATGGTGGAAAAAATAAAGTCTTCCTCCATATCCTTCTGGTTCCCGGACAGTAAGCCATACGTTCTTTCCCTTCCAAATACCCGCTGATACGTGTGCAGCGCCTGTTTCGCAATCTGTTCCCTGTGCACGACAAACAACATCCTCTTTGGTTTGATGTCCCGCATCAGGAACGCGGAAGCCATTGTCTTTCCTGTACCCGTACTGCTCAGCAAAAGTGCGCGATGCACCTGCTGTTTCCGGAGCTGTCGCACGTTTTTCACAAATGCCACCTGCATCTTGTTGGGCGTAAGCTTATAACGGTCCAGAGAAACAACCGCTTCTCTCTGTGCTGCCCTGCGCTGCTTGCGGATCATCTGTTCCCTGAAATACGCCTGCTGGTATTCTTCAAAGAACTCATGAAACTCCTGTGTCGTCGGCGCATTCCACAAGGCATCAAACTCGCCGAGAATTTCCTGCGCCAGTTCCCCCTGTTCGGTGGAAACCAGCTTGGTATTCCATTCTCTGTTTTTGGTCACCGCATTCAGGGTCATATTGGAACTTCCAATAATGATGCGGTAGATTTCTTCCTGACGGAAAATATATCCTTTTGTATGGAATCCTTCGGCTTCATCACGGTCTGTACGGAACATCCGCAGTTTGATATTGCTTAAAGACGCCAGTTTTTCCAATGCTTCCGGCTGACTGAATGTCAGATAGTCAGTGGTAAGGATTTCCCCCGGAATCCCCTTTTGTTCCAATTCTTTTAAAAGCTGGAGCAGAGGAGTGATCCCGCCTTTTGTGATAAATGCCACACTGATTTTAAATTGGTCACAGGCAGCCAGTTCCTGCTCAATAGATACAAGAACCTTTCTTCCGCTTTGAGGATTATTGGAAATAAATTCCGGACGGTAGGCCAGATTGGACTGGAAGGCCGCATCCACAGCAGCGGTATGGAAACCGTCCGTCATTGCTTTCACATAATTTGGTTCTTTACAAGAATCGTTTTTGTTATCCCTGTTCATGCTGGAATGCTTCCTTTCTTTTTTCCAAATACTCCCGATACTGCCCCTTCCAGTACGCCGCATCCTCCTCTGTAATCGGCCGGATTACCCTGCACGGGTTCCCTGCTGCCACCACATGATCCGGGATATCCCTCGTAACGACTGATCCGGAGCCGATGACCACATCACTTCCGACCGTCACTCCCGGATTGATGACAACGTTTCCGCCAATCCATACGTCCGAACCGATGGTCACAGGCTTTGCGTACTCCACATCGGTATTTCGCACCTCGGCGTCAATCGGGTGACCCGCCGTAAAAATACTGACATGGGGCGCCAGATACACATGGTCACCGAAGATGACCTTATTCTCATCCAGAATCGTAAGTCCCGTATTGGCGTAGAAATGTTTCCCGAAAAATATGCGGTCGCCATGGTCAAAATACACCGGCGCCGTAAGGATGATATCGTCATAGGATCTGCCAAAACACTTTCTGAGTTCATTCAGTGCGCTTCGGTCCTTCCAGTATGCGGATTCATTGAATTTCTTCTGTGCCGCGTGCACTCTTTCCCAGGAATCGCCGCCGACCTTAAGCGGGCTGTAAAGCTTCTGTTCCATCATGCGGTTATATTCATATGAATTGATCAATTGTTTTTCCTCCTGCTTTTCTGCTGCGGATATGCCCTATTATAGCATCTTCTGACCAGGCGCAAACTGAAAAAAGAAAAGGCCTCCGGACACCGCATCCTGTTTGGTCCGAAGGTCTTCGTTTAGCTTTTTTTGTAAAAATACCGGTTGTTCGTTCTGGCTCCGATTTCCTCAAAATAATTGGTGTCGATGTGCTGGTTCATCAGCTGACGGAAGCATTCCCGCTCTCTGTTTTTTAGCATCTGAAGCAGCTCCTCATGCTGATGGATAATTTCCGGCAGCCGGTCATTTAGGCGGAGTTCCAGATTTCTCCAACGATAAAACAGGTTCATCTCATCGTCCAGCATATGACAGGCCGTTTCTCTGCCCACCGCCCGAAAAAGCTGTGCGTGAAACTGCGCATCCGATGTTTCAAAGGCTTCGGTAAGCTGTCCGTCTTCTGCTTCTTGCATGGCCATCTTCTGGCTCTGAATGCAGGTTTCCATGATCCGGCAGTTTTCCGCGATGACTGTATCCTCCTGATCCATCAGCAGATTGGCCGCCTGTATTTCGGCAGCTGCGCGAAGAAACATAATATTTTTCACCTGGTCGATATCCAGTAACGTGACATACGTTCCCCGCTGGGGATAGACTTCAATCAGGCGTTTCTGCTGCAGAACCGCCAGTGCTTTCCGAATCGTGTGGCGGGTCGCGCCGTATCGGGCAGACAGCTCATGTTCACTCAGCGCTTCCCCCGGCATATAGGTCAGATGAATGATTTTTTCCGACAGATCCTGACAGATTTCCTGATCGCCGGACCTCCTGTTTGTTTCTTCTGTCTTCATACTTTTCTTCTGCTGCAGACTGATTACAGACTGAAGCATACCTTTCCCGGATTTAAGAGCATTTTCGGATCACAGGCCTGCTTGATTGCGGTCATTAATTCCATCTGCGGTTTGCCCAGGAACTGTTCCAGGCGGTCAATATTCGCACTGCCGATTCCGTGCTCGCCGCTGACGCAGCCCTTTAATTCGATTCCTTTCTGATACAGCAGATCAAAGATTCCCCGGATCTTTTCTTCGAATTCTCCCTGCTCCATATCTTTGGCACATACGCTTACATGCAGATTTCCGTTGCCCGCATGGCCGGCCAGCCGGATTTCCATGCCTTCCGGAACTTCCAGATTCTGGCAGTAAATAATATATTCCGCTAGTTTTGATACCGGAACCACGATATCCACCTCATCCGTCAGATCAAAATCTTCCAGAATTGCTTCCAAGACAGATCCCCGTACTTCCCAGGCTGCATGCAAAGCGGCCGGTGTATCGTATACCACCACATCCAGGGCTCCGTTTTCCAGAAATACTTCTGCGGCCCGTTCCATGATTCCTTCCGCTTCCTCGTCACTGAAGATCTCAAAATTCACTAAAAGATATGCGCCTGCCTGCGTTCCTTCCATTTCAGTGGGGAACACCGTGCGTTTCAGATAGTGATGCACTGCGTCCACGTTGCTGCGGTCCATGAACTCCAGACACTGGGGATCCAGATTGGCATTCTTGACGGAAGCCACACAGCTGATACAGGTTTCCACATCTGCAAAAGGGGCCAGCAGACTGATGGTTCCGGCGGGTCTGGGCGCTATTTTCATGGAAAGCTCTGTAATGATTCCCAGTGTGCCCTCGGATCCGCTGATCAGATTCATCAGACTGTAGCCGGACGCACTCTTGCTGACTTCAGCGCCGAATTCCATGATGTCGCCCCGAGGCATTACCACGGTCATAGCCAGTACCCAGTCCCTGGTGGAACCATACTTGCAGGCACGCATGCCGCCGGCATTGGTGGCCACATTTCCGCCGACGGTCGCCAGTTTTTCCCCCGGATCCGGCGGATAGATCATATCTTCTGCCAGACAGGCAGCCTGCAGATCCTGGATCAGTGCGCCGGCCTGTACACGAATGACCTGATCTTCCTTATGGATTCCGAGAATCTGATTCATTTTCTGCATGTCGATCACCACACCGCCGGCGATCGGTACACAGCCGCCGGCCAGACCGGTTCCCGCGCCGCGCACCAGAAAGGGCACTTCATATTCATAGCAGATTCTGCATACCGCGGAAACGTCTTCCGTTGATTTCACTACGACTACCGCTTCCGGCATGCAATGTCCGTGTACCTCATATTCATCATGCGAATAGTCCTCGCTGATCTCTGCGCCGGTATAAACGGTACCGGTCACGGAGGCTCTCAGCTTTGCCGTCATCTCTTCTGTCACCTGATTATATTCCATCCTATTCTCCATCCTTGCGTATCGTATTACAGGCAGTTCTCTTCATCCGTACCTGCCGCTGCTGTTTCGGATCCCTGACTCTGTAATTGCAGTTTTTCATGTTTCTTTTCCTACCATACCATACAGCTTGTCGCCCAGCTTGTCAACAAGTTGGGCGACAAGTTGGCTTCTGCTGTTCTCACCGGGTTTCTTTACAGCAAAAGGCCCGGCAGACTGCCGGACCTTTTCCCTGTTTCTCTTCCATTTTCTCTCTGTTTTTATATTTCTTTGTTTTTACGCATTCCATCCCAGTTCTTCTGATCTGGAATAAATTTCATCGACGGCATTTTGTGTAATTGCCACGGATCATGACCAGACTTTTCTCGGATCCTCTGTCTTATCTGCCATGACGTTTTCCTCTTCCCTCCAGAACAATCGACACAACCACGCAGATCAGAAGAATCGCCTGGTAAAACAGCCAGCGGATAATCGAAACACTGGAGATTCCCGCCAGACTGGCCGCCACCAGAAGCTGCGCGCCATAGGGTATCACTCCCTGGAACACGCAGGAACAGGTATCCAGCAATGACGCCGTTTTTCTGGGGTCAATGCCGTATTCTTCACTGACCTGGCGCGCGATGGGACCGGCCACCACAATGGCTACTGTATTGTTTGCCGTCGCGATGTCCATCAGACCCGTCAGAAGGCCGATGCCGAACATGGCGCCCCGTTTGCCTTTTGAAAATCTGCGAATCAGTGCCAGAATCGCCGCGAATCCTCCGAAAGCTTCCATCAACGCGCTGATGGAGGCCACCAGAATCGTTACGATCATGGTTTCAAACATTCCGGATGTGCCGGTTCCCATGGCAGAGAATGCGGTGGCGTAAGTCAGCGTACCGGAGATCCATCCGGAAGCCAGAAACAGCAGAATGCCGATTCCAAGCACGACAAATACATTGATCCCGCAGAATGCCAGAATCAAAACGATAAAGTAGGGAATCGCCAAAAGGAGGTGAAAGCTGTACTGTCCCAGTTGCGCTGTGCCGCCCTGAACGGCCAGAACGATCAATATCGCAAGTGTGATGGCTGCTGCCGGCAGGGCAATTTTTATATTGGCCCGGAATTTGTCCTTCATTGCGACGCCCTGGGTTTTGGTGGCTGCAATGGTGGTATCTGAGATAAAGGACAGGTTGTCCCCAAACATGGCACCGCCCACCACGGTACCCACACACATCGGAAGGCTGAAGCCCGCTGTGCCGGCTACGGAAGCGGCGATGGGAACCAAGACGGTAATGGTGCCTACGCTGGTCCCCATGGACATGGAGATCAGACAGGCAATGACAAAGAGACCCGGTATCGCAAAGCGCCCGGGTATCACATTCATTAAAAGATTGGCTGTACTCTCGACGCCGCCGGCTTCTTTGGCAATGCCGCTGAATGCCCCCGCCATCAGGAAGATAAACAGCATAATGGTAATGTTGTCATCTCCGATCCCCTTCGCGCAGATGTGGATTTTCTTATCAAAGGACAGCCCCGGATTCTGCACAAAAGCAACGATCAGCGCCAGACCGAAGGCCACCACCACGGACATGATGTAAAACCCCATCTCCCCCTTGATCGGATGGATGTATTCATAATAGATGCCGGATCCGATATACAGAACCAGAAACACCAGAATCGGAATCAGTGCCCTTGGATTCGGTTCCTGCCGGTTGGAAGCCTGCGCGCGGATTTCGCTGATCTCCGCGTCCATTTCTTCGTATTTTTCTTTTTCTCTTTCTTTTTTTCTGCTCTGCATTAACGCTTCGGCCGGTCTGGTCAATCCGATGCTTCAATGACCAGCAGCCTGCCCTCCTCCATAGATATTGTACCGGTTTCCTCCCGCAGCTCGTTGCTGATTCCCCGTGATCTGCCAGTCTGCAGGGTGAAATTCTGTACACAGTACTCGAATCCGGTCAGTGTCAGTCCTCGTACCGGTCCGCCATAAGGGATGAGCGATACGTATCTGCCGAACAGTTCCTGCCGGCGCAGAACCGTATCCCTGTCGATCATCCGCACGCTGCACTGCCGGTTTATGAGTCGGCAGGAAACACCTGCAGCGACTGCCGTCTCCAGCAGCTGAATATTTCCCAGCAGATGATCCACTCTGCCGCCCAGGGCAGACAGTATTACAATCCCCTCCCGGGCAGGATGCTCCTTCCAGCGGGCAATGGCCGCGTTCAGCGCCAGCTCCGTGTCTGTTTCATCCTTGTGGACAGGATAGCGTTTCATACGTTCCGGAATGCGCTGATGAAAATACGCAAAGCAGCCCGAATCCGCGGAGTCGAAGTCTCCCAGGATGAGATCCGGCAGCAAACCGGCTTCCCGGCAGAGCTTCATGCCCGCATCTGCCGCAATGGTATAAGAAAAACTGTGGGTCCGGATGTACTCCTGTTCAAAGGCTCCCTGTTCCGGTCCGCCACTGACAATCAGTATTTCTGACATACGGCTCTCTCCGTTCAGTCCCGTCCGTTGATGATTTCCAGAAAATCATTGACATTTTCCCTCAGGTCGCCGCGAAATACCGCGCTGCCTGCCACGATGATATTCGCGCCCGCATCCATGATTTCCTGCACATTGTTCAGGTTTACGCCGCCGTCTACTTCAATGTCCACAGAGCAGCCCAGCGTATCGATTCTGCTGCGGAGATTGCGGATCTTCTTTGTGACATAGGGAATATATTTCTGTCCGCCGAATCCCGGATTGACGCTCATCAAAAGCACCATGTCCAGTTCCGGAAGGATTTCATCCAGGGCGGAAAGAGATGTGGCAGGATTCAGCGCCACACCGGCCAGGAGCCCTGCGTCCTTGATGGCCATAACCGTGCGGTCCAGATGTTTGCAGGCTTCTGCGTGCACCGTAATCAGATCGGCGCCTGCCTGCGCAAATTCCGTGATATAACGGACCGGCTCCTCGATCATCAGATGGACATCGAAAATCCGTTCGGAATACGGACGAATGGAACGGATCACCGGCAGCCCGAAGGAAATGCTCGGGACAAACATGCCGTCCATGACATCAATATGCACATACTGTGCGCCCAGTTCATCCAGTTCTTTTACCTGTTCTCCCAGCTGTGCAAAATCTGCCGACAGAAGGGACGGTGCCAAACAATTCATATACTTTTCCCCTTAATATTTTTTCTTGTCTTTTAATTCCCGGTAGAATTCGCAGTAGCTGTCATACCGGGACCTGCTGATTTCTCCCTGTGCCACCGCGTCCCGCACGCCGCAGACCGGTTCGGAAATATGGCTGCAGCCGGAAAACCGGCAGTATTTCTCATAAGGCGCGAATTCCGGGAACAGTTCCCCGATTTCCTCTTTTTCAAAGGAATCAATCCCAAATGAGGTAAATCCCGGTGTGTCCGCGATATACGTATGATCTGCCAGATAAATCAGCTGCGCGTGGCGGGTGGTATGGCGCCCGCGGGCAATTTTCTTGCTAACCGCGCCGGTCTCCATCTGTACCTCCGGAGACAGACGGTTGATGATCGAAGACTTGCCCACGCCGGAAGGCCCCGCCACTGCGGACGTCTTTCCCCGCAGGTTCTGCATCAGTTCATCCATGCCCTCTCCGGTCACTGTGCTGGTGAAAATCAGCAGATAGCCGGCGGTGCGGTACGCCTCTTTTAACCGATCCAGTTCTTCCTCTTCCGCCAGGTCCTTTTTGTTGAACACGATAAGCGACGGGATCTGCTGCTTTTCCATGGTAACCAGAAGCCGGTCCACCAGATTCAGATGGGGTTTCGGGTATACGGCTGCAAAGATTACCACTGCCTGGTCAATATTGGCGATGGCCGGACGGATCAGAGAATTTTTTCTGGGATGAATCTGTACGATATTTCCCTGTCTGTCTGCCTCATCGATGACCTCGATGCTGCAGTCATCTCCTACCAGAGGTTTTAAGTTATTTTTGCGGAAGATTCCTTTCGCTTTACATTCATAGATACCGGATTCCGCCACGTATACGTAGTAGAATCCGGCAATCCCTTTGATGATTTTTCCTTCCATCATGTATTCGTTTGTCAGGATGATTTTCTGAAGCTTACGTTGCTGCTGTAGGTGTGGCTGGTTCCATCCGTGAAATAGAAGGTGGCCTTCCGCACACCGGAACTGGAGTTCTCGATATTCGTAGCGGTCAGCGTATACGGAAAGTCTGTGATCTTGGACCAGTACTTGACAACGGTGCCGTTGCCGTCATACAGAGAAACCGAAGCGTATTTTACCTCCTGATCTTCATTCAGATCCGGGACATTCAGTTCGCCGGTGTAGGTGTATTTGACTGTTTTCGGTCCTTTGCTGACGGTAAGCTTAATCGTGGTGTCACTGTCTACATAAGTGCTTGCTTTTTCACTCTGGGCAATGACATCCCCTTTGTCATAATCGTCGCTGTAATCCTTGACAACCGTATATTTCAGCCCTTTTGCCTTCAGCGCGCTCTGTGCCTCGCTCTGACTCATGCCGATGACATCCGGCACTTTGATCTTTTCCATGCCCTGGCTGATGGTAATCGTCACGGTATCATTCTTATAGGCTGTTTTACCTGCCTTCGGTGTCTGGGAGATGACATCCCCGCTGTCCACCGTACTGCTGTAATCGAACTTTTTCTTCACTACAAAGCCCGCATTCTCCAGCAGTGTCTCCGCGTCAGACGCATCACTGCCCACGACATTGGGCACATCGATTTCTTCTTCCTGCTTGCCTGTGCTGACTACGACATTGATGGTCGTGCCCTTTTTCACAGAGTCGCCTTCTGATACATCCTGTGAAATGATCTCGTTTTTGTCATATTCCTCGGAAGCTTCCGTGCTCTTCTGATTGATCTTCAGTCCCATGGACTCCAGCTGGCTCTTGGCCTGGCTGTAGGTCATGCCTTTCAGGTCGATCATGGTGACTGTGTCATCCTTCTTGCTGTCACTTTCGCCGGTCTGCTCTGAAACCGCCGAAGTCTGGGTTGTGGCTGCTGTATTGTTCTTTGAGCCGAAGCGGAACCATCCGAAGATATTTCCGAGAATCAGCAGGAAAATAATGACAATGACAACAACTCCGATAATCCCGAAGGTGGTAATCAGTTTTTCTTTTCGGCTGGCTTTCGCGTCTTCCTCCGGATCAAACGTGTTCTCATTTCTCACCGGGCTGTACTGTTCCCGTGTCTCCACCGGAGCCGCGTGTTCCGGGGACACGCCTTCTGTCTGATTCTGGATCTCTTTCAGCTCTTTTTCGCTGATAACCCTTGTGGCGCCGTCTGCCACCGGGGCAAAAGATACAAAATCCGTATTCGGGGATACCAGGGAACGGCGCAGATCAATCAGCAGCTCCTCGATATTCTCATACCGGCGGTCCGGATTTTTCTGGGTACATTTCAGGATAATCTTTTCCAGACTGACGGGCAGGTTCTGGGCATATGCCCGGGGAGACACCATCTCATCCTGCAGATGCTGGATCGCGATCTGTACCGTACTGTCACCGTCAAAGGGAACTTTGCCGGTCACCATTTCGTACATAACAATTCCCAGGGAATAGATATCGCTCTTGTCGCTGACGTATCCGTTGCGGGCCTGCTCCGGAGACGCGTAGTGGACGGAGCCCATCACATCCGAATGGATGGTATTGGTCGAAGCGGCACGGGCAATGCCGAAATCGGTTACCTTTACCTTGCCGTCGGTGGAAATAATAATATTCTGGGGCTTGATATCCCGATGGATAATCCCTTTTTCATGGGCTGCCTGTATGCCGCGGCTGACCTGAATCGCGATGCTTAAGGTCTCCTTGTAGCTCAGTTTGCCCTTTTTCTGGATGTATTCCTTCAGGGTAATGCCTTCCACATACTCCATGACAATATAATAGATGCCGTTTTCACTTCCTACATCATAAATATTTACAATGTTGGGATGTTCCAGGCTGGCGGCAGACTGCGCTTCTGTACGAAACTTTGTAACAAAATTCATGTCTTCGCAGAATTCCTGCTTCAGAACTTTGATTGCCACATATCTGTCAAGCGTTGCGTCCTTCGCCTTATATACATCGGCCATTCCGCCGACGCCAACCTTTCCGACGATCTCGTATCGGTTGGCGATATACATTCCGCTCTCTAACATGTCTTCACCTCATCGGTCTGTATCAGTATCACGGTGGCATTGTCACTGCCGCCGTGCTCATTTGCTGTATCGATCAGCCGGGCTGTCTTCTCCTCCAGGGTGCCCGGTCCAAGTATGATTGACTGAATCTCCGGATCTTCCACCATATTGGATAATCCGTCTGTGCAGAGCATGACAAAGGCAGCTGGCGGCAGGTCTAATTCAAAAAAATCTGCTTCCACGCTGTCTTCTACTCCAATTGCACGGGTAATTTTATTTCTGTCCGGATGGTTCCGGGCATTGGCTTCGTTAATTTCTCCGATGCGGACCAGTTCCTGCACCAGTGAATGATCCTGTGTGATCTGCACAATACCAGGCGGGGTACTGTCTGCGGCATCGTTTTTTCTGCTGTCGGATCCCTCCGATGGAATCCTGCCGGCATCCGCCGGAATCAGATACAGCCTGCTGTCGCCTACATTTGCCACGGTCATGCGGCTGCCGTGAATCGTCGCCGCCACCAGTGTCGTCCCCATGCCCTGCATCTGCGGATGCAGATCGGCATATTTTTTGATGTAACTGTTTGCGTCACGAATCGCTTCTTTTAATATGGCAGCCTCATCCTGCTCCCGATTCTTCATCACGGATCTGACTACACGGGTCACCGCGGTGCAGGAAGCGAATTCGCCGGCATTGTGTCCGCCCATCCCATCAGCCACAAGAAACAGATCCTGCAGATTACCCACCGGTTCTTCGGAAGTGTAAAGATAATCCTGATCCATCTCACGCTTACGGCCAATGTCTGTCAGTGAACATACTTTCATAAACTAAGAAATCCTACCTTTCCGCCAGCCTCTTGCGGAGCTGGCCGCAGGCGCCGTCAATATCACGGCCCATTTCCCTTCTAATAGTAACATTTATTCCGTATTTTTCAAGCTTATTTTTGAATGCCGCAACCGCTGCGCCGTCCGGGGCGCGGTACCCTGTTTCCCTGACTGGATTCACCGGGATCAAATTCATGTGACAGTTTTTTCCATGCAGGAGATCCCGAAGTTCCGCAGCATCCTTCTCCGTATCATTAATGCCCGCAATCAGGCTGTATTCGAACGTAATGCGCCGTCCGGTTTCCTGAAAATAGTAATCGCAGGCATCCATGACCTCTTCCAGCTTGTATTTTCTGGCAATGGGCATCAGCTTCTCTCGTTTTTCCTGACTGGAGGCATGGAGGGATAACGCAAGGGTAATGGCAAACTTCTGTTTTGCCAGCGCGCGGATCCCCGGAACCAGGCCGCAGGTGGATACTGTCAGGTTTCGCTGACTGATATGCAGTCCGTGCTCATCTGTCAGCATGGTGATAAACTGAAGCAGGTTATCAAAATTATCAAGGGGTTCCCCCATTCCCATGACTACCACATTGGAAATGCGCGCGCCGATATCATCCCCGATGCAGTATACCTGTTCCAGCATCTCCGCCGGCGTAAGGCTCCGGATCAGTCCGCCGATGGTGGAGGCGCAGAAGGTGCATCCCATCCGGCAGCCCGCCTGGGAGGAAATACATACGGAATTTCCGTGCCGGTACTTCATCAGCACACTTTCCACCCGACAGCCGTCCGCCAGTTCAAACAGGTACTTCCGGGTACCGTCAATCTGTGATTCCTGCATCGTCACAAGCTTCGGCCTGCTGTAGGTACAGGTATCGTTCAGCTTCTGACGTAATTTTTTGGAAAGATCCGTCATCTCCTCAAAGCTGCCGGCATGCCGCACATGCATCCAGGCATAGATCTGCTTTGCGTGAAATTTCTTTTCTCCCATGGCTTCCAGATACTCTGTCAGCTCTTTCATTGTCATTGATTCAATTTCTGTTTTATCCATGATTTCTCACTAATTTCGCAAGGTAAAATCCGCTGCGTCCTTGCTCCGGCAGGATCTTCCGTTCTGTTTCCAGCCGCATTTCCGGATGACCGGCAAGAAAAGCGGCGACCGTTTGTTCATTTTCCTCCGGGGTCATGGTACAGGTGGAATAAATCACCGCCCCGCCCGGCTTTGCGTACTGCCAGACCGTATCCAGGATCCGGCGCTGCAGTTCTGCCAGGCTGCGGATTTCCTCCTCACTGGCATGATATTTGATGTCCGGCTTGATGCCGATGACGCCCAGTCCGGAACAGGGAAGATCCGCGATGACTAAATCCGCGGTCCCCACAGCGGAGGGATCCGGCACTGACGCGTCCCATACTTTGACTGTCAGGTTCTTATTTTCCGGCCAGATCCGCTGAAAATTTTCCTGAATCCGTTCGGTTTTCTGCGGAGACAGATCTCTGGCTTCCACAGTTCCTTCTCCATGCATCAGGGAAAAACAGTGCAGACTTTTTCCGCCCGGCGCGGCACACACATCGATCACATGATCCCCGGGCTTTGGGCTGCCCAGCTCTGCCACTTCCATGGATGAGATATCCTGTACATAAAACAGCCCCTGCTGAAATTCCGGAATCCGCTCCAGCATATCATATCCGGAAATTGCAAAGGCGTATGCCGGGCCGTCTGTCTCCGTCACCCGGATTCCTCTGGAAGAAAGACGCTGTTTCAGTTCTTTGACTGATATTCTGGCAGTTTCCGCGCGTACCGCAGTCGGACGGTCTGCCAGAAATGCCTGCAGGATTCCCTCCGTCCGATCCAGTCCGTACTGACAGATGAACCGTTTGGTCAGCCATTCCGGCATGGAATAGCGCACGGACAGCGCACCCACCGGATCTTTTTCCGGATCCGGCCAGGTAATCTGCTGTATGTTTCTGGCGATATTGCGCATCACGCCATTCACGAATCCCTTTAACCCGCGAAAGCCTCTGCGCACAGCAAGGTTCACTGCCTCCGAACAGGCTGCATGGGCCGGCACCGCATCCATATATTTGAGCTGATAGACCCCGCTGCGCAGAATGCAGCGGATCACCGGCTTCATTTTGTTCACCGGCGTGCGTGAAAACTGATTCAGGATATAGTCCATCTCGATCATACGCTCAATAGTGCCTTCACTGGCTCTCGTCACGAATGCCCGCTCCTGTTTGGACAGATAGCGGTATTTATCTAACACGCTGTGAATCGCCGTGCTGCTGAAGACCTGGTCTCTGGTCACCAGCAGCAGGATATCAAGCACCAGTTCTCTGGTCGTGGGTGAATCTGACATATTTCTACTGTCTTCCTTTCATTAGTCATCCCGGTTGCCGGCAATCAGCAGGATCCGCAGAAGCTGCAGGATTGCGGCCGCTGCGCTGGCCACATACGTCATGGCCGCTGCCTTCAGCACCCGTCTGGTGTATACAAGTTCCTCCGAATCAAGGATCTGCTGTTCTTCAAGGATTCTGACGGCCCTGCGGGAGGCGTTGAATTCCACCGGCAGCGTCACCAGCTGAAACAAAACCACCAGGGAAAAAAGAATGATTCCCAGATTGATGATATAATGTCCCACCAGGTTGCGGCTCATCAGTATCCCGATGATAATCAGAGGCCAGGACAGGGTGGCGCCGAAGTTTACCACCGGCACCATTGCGCCCCGGATACGCAGGGGGACATAATTTCTGGCATGCTGCACCGCGTGACCGCATTCATGTGCCGCCACACCCACCGCAGCTACCGAAGTGGAGCCGTAGGTGGCATCCGAAAGGGATAGTGTCCGGTTCCTGGGATCGTAATGGTCGGTCAGATCGCCGCTGACATGCTGCACCGCCACATCATAGATCCCCTGTGACTGCAGAATCCGCTCTGCCGCCTCTGCACCGGTCATGCCGGAATTGCTGCGAAACTGTGCGTATTTGCTGTAAGTCGTCCGCACCCGCGCCGAGGCGATCATGCAGATCACTGCTCCGATAATAATCAGCAGATAAGTCGGATCCCAGAAGAATCCTGCCATTCCATATCCATACATAATGACTGTCCTCACTTTTTCACGGCGGAAACTGCCGTCTTTTCACATGCTTCCCGGTTCTGCCTGCTGCCCTCTTTTTCCGGATTCCGGATCTCTTCTTCGGTCTACTGTCCCAGAATATCTCCGACGGCAAGATGATTGCCGCGAAGGAACGCGCCGGCATCCATACGTTTTTTTCCTTCCAGCTGTACTTCCAGTACTTCCAGCCGATCCTGCCCGGTGCTGACCAGGAAGCTGTTTTTCCTCACTTCCGTAACCGTTCCCGGCGGCACCTCTTTTTCAGGTTCTCCGGAAACAACTGCTGCTTTCCAGATTTTCAGTGTCTTGCCGTGACATCTGGTGTAGGCGCTGGGCCAGGGATTCATCCCGCGGATCAGGCATTCCACCGAACGGGCCGGCGCGGAAAAATCGATGGCTCCGTCACTCTTTCGAATCAAAGAAGTGTGCGTAGCCAGGGATTCGTCCTGCGGAACCGGTGTCACGGTGCCCGCCGCGAGCGCAGTCAGCGTCTCCGCGCAAAGCCGTGCCCCTGTCTGGCTCAGTTTGTCAAATAAACTGCCTCCGGTCTCATCCGGTGCCAGAGGCACCTCCTGTTTCAGCAGGATATCGCCGGTATCCAGGCCCACATCCATCTGCATGGTGGTGACGCCGGAAACCGGATCGCCGTTAATCACTGCCCACTGAATCGGTGCTGCTCCCCGGTATTTCGGCAGCAGCGAACCGTGTACATTCACACAGCCGTATTTCGGGTACTGCAGCACCTCTTCCGGAAGGATCTGCCCGAAGGCCACTACCACGATCACGTCTGCGGGATATTGTTTCAGCGAAGCAATACTCTCCGGATCGCGGATCCGTTTCGGCTGAAAAACCGGAATCCCATGGACCAACGCCGCTTTTTTTACCGGAGGATACTGCATATGCCGTCCTCTGCCCTTTGGTTTGTCCGGCTGTGTCACTGCCAGGGTGATCTGATGGCCTTCCGCAATCAGATATTCCAGGCAGGGCACGGCAAAATCCGGTGTCCCCATAAAAATCACATTCATGTCTGTTCTCCTCAGGACTCTTCCTCATCTTCCCCCGGCGCTTCTTCATAGACTACATCATGAATCTCGCCTTCGACTTTTTCTACGTACATGTGTCCGTCCAGATGGTCGGTTTCATGCAGAATTGCCCGGGCCAGGAGACCTTCTCCCTCGATTTCATAGGATTCCATATTTTCATCAAAGGCGCGGGCTTTTACATAATTGGGCCGTGTCACCTGTCCCGCTTTGCCGGGAAGGCTCAGACACCCCTCCTCGCCGGTCTGCTCTCCGGAAGTCTCCAGGATCTCTGGATTTACCATAACAATCGGGCCTTCTCCCACATCAATGACAACGATTCGTCTGAGGACCCCTACCTGCGGCGCCGCAAGCCCCACACCATTGGCCTCATACATCGTATCCAGCATATCCTGGATCAGTTCTTTCAGACGGGGGGTCAGTTCCTTGACCTCTCTGCACTTCTTTGTCAGGACTTCATCTCCCATCAGCCGGATTGTTCTTAATGCCATATTCTACACTCCTTATCATTTTTCTGTTCCTGTAACTGTCCTGACGCTTCCGGAATCCTCTGCCTGGCGGATTTCCTGATCTCTTCCCGGACAAAGTCTGCTTCCCGGCCTCCGGACAGTTACATGTATTCTAACACAAGTCATTTCTGTCTTTTCTAAAAAGATTTTTAAATATCTGTGTAGATTTCATTACACCTACATCATATTCATCGGATTCAGATCCATCTGCAGATGGATGTCCGCCGGGACCCCCAGCGCGTTCAGCTGCTGTTCCAGCCGGTTTTTGCCCGCAATCAGGCGGGACAGATTTTCATGTTTGACATAAATCTGCTTGCGGAACCGGTCCCGGATCCGGGACACAGACGCATCTGCCGGCCCCACAATCTGCCAGGTGTTCGGATCATCCCCGCGGAATACCGCCTGCAGCAGGCGGGACAATGCATCTGCTGCCGCCTGGCCCCGGGCTTCTTCCTTTCCTTCCACGTGAATCAGAAGCAAATGCCAGACCGGTGGATAGTGCATCAGTCTGCGGTACAAGATTTCCTGCCGGTAAAATGCCGGATAGTCCTGTCTGGCTGCTGCCGCAATCGCGTAATGTTCCGGCTGATAAGTCTGTATCACCACTTCACCGGCCCGCTGTCCCCTGCCTGCCCTTCCGGCCGCCTGCGTCAGCAGCTGAAATGTGCGTTCGGATGCCCGGTAATCCGGGAGATTCAGGGAAAGGTCTGCTGCCAGAACCCCCACAAGCGTCACCGCAGGGAAATCATGTCCCTTCACAATCATCTGGGTGCCGATCAGGATATCCGCTTCCTGCCGCGCGAAGGAGGACAGAATCTTTTCATAATCGCCTTTTTTTCGGGTCGTATCATAATCCATCCGCAGAACACCGGCCTGCGGAAACTCCCGGCGAATATAGGACTCCACTTTCTGCGTGCCTGCCCGGAATCCGCCGATCTGGGGCGAACCGCAGACCGGGCATGCTTTTGGCGCGGCAGTGCGGTATCCGCAGTAATGACAGACCAGCGTTCCGTCCCTATGCATGCTTAAGGAGACCGCGCAGTGGGGACAGCGGATCGGCTTCCCGCAGGTCCGGCAGATCACCGATCCGGCCATGCCTCTGCGGTTTAAAAAAAGCATGATCTGTTCGCCCCTCTCCAGCCGGTCTTCCATCCGGTCCCGGAGCCGCCGGCTTAAAATGGAACGGTTGCCGGCCTGCAGTTCCTGCCGCATGTCCTCGGTATAAACCTTGGGAAGCGGTCTGCGCGCTACCCGTTCGCGCATTTCCAGCAGCCGGTATCTGCCGTCCTGTGCTTTGCTGTAACTGTCCACCGACGGCGTGGCCGAGCCGAGGATCACACAGCCGCCGCACATTTCCGCCCGGCGGACCGCCACGTCTCTGGCGTGATAACGGGGCACCTGCTCACTCTTGTAGGACGGTTCATGCTCTTCATCCACTACAATCAGTCCCAGATTCGGAAATGGGGTAAATACCGCGCTGCGGGGGCCGATCATTACATCAATGTGCCCCCGGCGGGCCCGTTCAAACTGATCGTATTTCTCCCCATCGGACATTCTGGAGTTGATCACGGATACCCGGTCGCCAAACCGGCTGCGGAAACGGCGCTGCGTCTGATAAGTCAGGGCGATTTCCGGAATCAGCACAATGGACTGTCTTCCTTCTGCTGCCGCACGGGCAATCAGCTCCATATAGACCTCAGTCTTGCCACTGCCGGTCACTCCATGGATCAGCACCGGCCGGCGGTCCCCCTGCCGGATCCCGCGGCAGATACTGTCCGCTGTCTCCTGCTGCACGTCATTCAGGCGGGGAATCTTGGGCGCGGCAGGATCCGACAGAACCGGATTCCGCCAGCTGCGGACATGTTCCACCCGAAGCACCCCTTTTTCTTCCAGTCCCCGAATCACAGCCGCGGACACACGCAGCTCGGGCGCTGCCCGTTCATAAGGATAGGGATTCTGTTCCAGCAGCGCCTCCAGCAGTCTGGCGCGGGCGGTCTGATGTTTTTGCCGGAATTGCGCCAGCAGGCTTACGGCTTCTTCTCTGGGAATGCTCAGGCGAATGGTGCGGCGTTCCTTCTGCCCGGTTTTTTTATGAACCGGCAGCACCGTTTTCAATGCCTGATTCATCGTGCCGCCAAACCGGTCCCGCATCCAGGCGGCCAGGGAAATCAGATCGGATTCTATGGTCGTTCCGGAATCATCCGGACGGATAATCTCCTTGATTTTATCCGGGTCATAAGCGATCTGATCTGTGAGTTCGATCACATATCCGGTACGGACCCGATTGCCTTTTCCAAAAGGAACCAGTACTCTGGTTCCGGGCACAATCTGCTTCCGAAACCGATCCGGTATCCGATAATGAAACGGGCGGTCCAGTTTTTCATGAGAAATATCTATGATTATGCCGGCATACTCTGACATGTTTCACCTCTTGCCTGGCCTCTGTGCCGTACTGACACAAGTTTGATAATTAAAACGCTTTTCCTTTGTTATCCGAAAAATTGCATACGGATTTTATTATACGTGATTTCAATATATTTTGTCAAAATTTCTCTAATAGCTCTCTCCCGGTTTTTTTGTTCCTTCTATTGAATTTTATAATCCGCTACGCTATGATAAACACGACAATTACGAAAAAAATAAAGGAGGGACATATGAGACATTTGATGACTCCAATGGATTTTTCCACGGAAGAGCTGGAACAGCTGCTGGATCTGGCCAATGATATCGAGAAAAATCCTGCGAAATATGCCCATGCATGTGAAGGGAAAAAACTGGCCACCTGTTTCTATGAGCCAAGCACCCGTACCCGGTTGAGTTTTGAAGCTGCTATGCTGAATCTTGGCGGATCTGTCCTGGGATTCTCCAGCGCTGACAGTTCATCTGCCGCCAAAGGCGAAAGCGTTTCAGATACCATCCGGGTCATTTCATGCTATGCGGACATCTGCGCAATGCGCCACCCGAAAGAAGGCGCGCCGCTGGTTGCTTCCGAGCACTCCACCATTCCGGTGATCAATGCGGGCGACGGCGGACATCAGCACCCGACGCAGACCCTGACAGATCTGCTGACCATCCGTTCACTGAAACACCGGCTGAATGATCTGACCATCGGACTGTGCGGCGATCTGAAATTCGGCCGTACGGTACATTCCCTGATCAAGGCGCTGGTGCGCTATCCGAATATCCGTTTTGTTCTGATCTCGCCGCCGGAGCTGCGTCTGCCGGATTACATACGTTCTGAGGTGCTGGACAAAAACAACATCCCTTATGAGGAAATGACCCGCCTGGAAGAAGCACTTCCCGCGCTGGATATTCTGTATATGACCCGTGTGCAGAAAGAGCGTTTTTTCAATGAAGAAGACTATATCCGCATGAAGGACTACTATATCCTGGACAAAACCAAAATGGAACTTGCCCGAAAAGACATGATTGTCCTGCATCCGCTTCCCCGTGTCAACGAAATTTCCACAGAAGTGGACAGCGATCCCCGCGCCATGTATTTCCGTCAGGCACAATACGGCGTATATGTTCGCATGGCTCTGATTCTGACTTTGCTGAAAATGGCTGAACCGCAGGAAGAGTAAGTAGATCTATGCTTAATTTTGAAGGAGATATCCGCATGTTAAATATCAGTGCTATTAAGGAAGGGTTCGTCCTGGATCATATCAAGGCCGGCATGAGCCTCTCCATTTACCATGATCTGAAACTGGATGAGCTGGACTGTTCGGTGGCCATCATCAAAAATGTTCCCAGCAAAAAAATGGGTAAAAAAGATATCCTCAAGGTAGAATGTGATATCGAACAGCTTGATCTGGACATTCTGGGCTTCATTGACCACAACATTACGGTCAATATCATTAAAAATGAAGAAATCGTAGAGAAAAAGACGCTGAAGCTTCCGTCAAAAGTCGTCAATGTCATCAAATGCAAAAACCCGCGCTGCATTACTTCGATTGAACAGGAACTGGATCAGATCTTCTATCTGACCGATCCGGAAAAAGAGATCTACCGCTGCAAATACTGTGAAGAGAAATGCTCCCGCTGATCGCCCGTTTTTTCTGCAGCTGTATAAACTTAAATCACTAAAAAAAGATCCATAGGGAACTTCCGCCCAGGAAGGTCCCTATGGATCTTTCATTTTCTCTGCTTATTTCATGGATGCGATAATCGCGTCTGCCAGCGCGTCCAGCTGCGCTTCATTCTCAGCTGTCATCGCGGACTGAATGGTCACCCGATCCCCTACCAGGGTCATATTCTTCATAGAGTCAATCTTTTCCTGCATTTTATCGCCGGACTTAATAGCCCAGGTTCCGTTCTCAATAATGGATACCTTGCGGTTCTGCAGGTTCAGCGCCTTCATATCATCCAGGAACGCTGCCATCGGCGGGAAAATCCCCAGATTGTAGGTCACAGATGCCAGCACGATATGGCTGTATTTAAAGGCATTGGCGATCAGATATGAAACATGCTGTTTAGATACATCAAACACTTTCATGTGATTCATGCCTTTGGCGGACAGCTTGGCGGCCAGTTCTGCCACTGCGGCTTCCGTATGTCCGTACATGGAGCCATAGACAATCATGACGCCTTCTTTTTCCGGTTCGTAGCGGCTCCAGAGATCGTATTTGTCAATGAAATAATTGAAATCCGAACGCCATACCGGTCCGTGCAGCGGGCAGATGAATTTGATATCCAGTCCGGCCGCCTTTTTCAGCAGTTTCTGCGTGTTGTTGCCGTATTTGCCCACAATATTTGTATAGTAGCGGCGTGCCTCGTCCAGCCAGTCTCTGTCAAACAGAAGCTCGTCGTTAAACAGTCTGCCGTTCAGCGCGCCGAAAGTGCCGAAGGCATCCGCGGAAAACAGGGCGCCATTGGTTGTATCGTAAGTAACCATTGCTTCCGGCCAGTGCACCATCGGTGCCATCACAAAGGTGAGCTTATGGCTGCCGGTATCCAGGATATCCCCTTCTTTGATCACCTGGGTCTTGCCCTCTACTGCAAAGCCAAACTGCTTCATAAACTGCACTGCCTTGGCATTGCTGACAATTGTGGCTTCCGGATGATGCAGCATCATTTCGCCCAGCGTTGCCGCGTGATCCGGTTCCATATGATTGACAATAATATAGTCCAGTTTGCGTCCGTTCAGCAGGGATTCCACATTGTCAAAAAAATCCTGCCCCTTTGACCAGTCCACCGTGTCAAGCAATACGGTCTTCTCATCCAGCAGCATGTAGGAGTTGTAGGACACTCCCTCCTGGATTGGATGCATGTTTTCAAAAAGTGCCAGCCGGTGATCGTCCACGCCGACCCAGTAGAGATCATCGGTAACTAATCTGTAACTATTCAATTCTTTCGCCTCCATCCTTCGTTCGGATTTCTGTCAGTCAGAAACCTGTTTCAAAATTATTATATCGAATGGTATCTGAAAAGACAATTGCGATTCTGCTTTATTTTCTGTGCATTCTATACTGTTTGCATCCATAATGGAAACACCCAGGCGCTCAGGACCGCCGGTTTCTCCGGTTGTTTTTTACTGTCATCACGATCAGCACAATTCCCATGACTGCCAGGACCACACCGATGACAGTCAGCACTGCTGTGTGCAGAAACAGGATACTCATCACTGTCATTACTGCTGCGAGTACCAGTGCCAGCGCACCGGATACAATTCCAAAATTCTCTGGTTTCATCTTAATAATATACCTCTGTATTTTTTCTTTCTGTCTGGTTGCGAATTCCCCGGATTAAAACTTGCGGATCGCGATCTCATCCGCATTTTCCACGGTCTCAACTGAAAGGATTTCCAAGCCGTATCCGCCGCCTCCATCCAGGGCCACCTGCACAGTTTCCCCCGCTTTATGCCCCATCAGCGCCTTGCCTGCCGGTGATTCCGGCGTAATATAGCCTTTCATGGAATTTCCGCGAATGGACGTAACGATGATAAATGTATCCTCTTCGCCGTCATCCGTAAACTTTACCCGTACGCGCTTATTCAGCCCTACTTCATCCGCGGCCGCATGGTCTTCCACAATGACTGCCGACCGAATCATCCGTTCCAAATAGCGAATCCGGCTTTCGTTCTGATTTTTGTACTGTTTTGCGGCTTTGTATTCAAAATTTTCGCTCAAATCTCCTTGGGCGCGGGCTTCTTTCACTGCTTCCAGTGCTTCTTTGCGCACCACAAGAATCCGGTGGTCCAGTTCTTCCTGCATACGGGCGATATCTTCGCGGGTCAGTTTGTCATGCATCTTCTTTCTCTCCTGTTTCTTCATAATACAGCACACCATACGCATCATCGGACCAGCTTTCGGCCCGGGACTCATAGCGTTCCAGCACTTCATAAAGCTTCGGGTGTACTCCTGTTCCCTGTAATTCCGTTAAGACCTGCTGCCGGCAGTCCTCCGGGCAGGTGTCCCGGTCAAATTGCGGGCAGGCCATCCCCGCCTGCCGATACCCCAGGGCAATCGCTGCCGCCAGTTCAGTATCACTGATCAGGCTGACCGGCGGATCAAACTGCTCAGTCTTTATTTTAACTGCGTCATACGCAATGGAATATACCATATATTTCTCCTGCTGCCGGCAAACTGCCGTCTCTTATTGTTCTATCAGTTTCCGGTATTCGATCCGGGCCATGGTCTCTACAAACTGTTCCAGTTCCGGAAGGGAAAATACCTTCAGATCCGGCATGGCATCCGACTCCGACTGTTCCACCAGTATCCGCAGTTCCTGAAGCACCCGGCGCAGATCGGAAGGTTCCACTTCCTCCGGAACCCCGGTCAGCCCGTCTTCATACACCGGAATGCGTATCTGATATTTGTTGATAAAATATCCGTTGGACCTGGTGTAATCTCCGTAGTAATACGCCCCGGAGAAAAATTCCTCTACCGGCACTTCCCGGCCGCTGACTTTCAGATAGACGCTGCTGGCCTCTCTGCTGTACACTGTCCGGTTCCCAGCTCTGTCATGAAACTCCAGAATCGAATGCCAGAACTGATTCACATACCTTTCATCCAGATCCAGATGCACGTGATAGCCTAAAAGCTCCGGCGTCTGGCGCACAGCGCCATATTTTGCGCTGAAGCGGTCCAAGTCCGGGGCGATGGCCTGACGGTCCAATTCTTCCGGATTCCAGAAATGGGATGAAATCTTCTCCCTTTTGCATTTGGTATCCGGAAGAAGATTTCCCAGCAGGAACCGGTTGATCCAGTCATCCGACAAGCCGGCTCCATGCTGTATTAATTTGTCGCATACCAGAGTGGCCTCCGCCAGATGGATGATATAACCCGGCATGACATAGGGCTCCTTTCCTGCCTGTTTTTCCCGATTTTCCGCCCGGAGGCTTTTGCTGCGGTTCATTATAACACATTTTTTCTTTCTGCACACCGTCTCCCGCAGCCTCCCGCAGCACAGATTTTTTTAATTTCAGCATGCAAAAAGAAACGGCCTCCGCCCGACAATGGGAACGGAAGCCGTTTCTCTTTATGGTATAAGTGTCTGAAACCTGATGAAAGGAACTGCGACTGGTTTATTTTCTTCCTACCAGAGCGTCATCCAGCGGTTTGCCGGCTGCTTCTCTGAACTTATCATCCTTCTCTTTCACATGCTTGCCGCTGAACAGGAGCATAAGAACGATGGAAATCACGCCAAATACTGCAATTACCTTAAAGATTGCGGTATACCCCAGGGACAGCATCAGAATCGCGATCAGCACCGGGCCGAAAGCACAGATCAGATTGGCGATGGGATTCACTGCCGCGAACACGGTGCCGAAATCTTCCCTGCGCCAGTACTGAGCCGCCAGGGATACGGTAAAGTTAGAGGAAGCTCCCATAAACAGTGCCAGGCAAATCAGCGCCGCTACCAGAAGACCCGGTTTTTCCGGTGAGGAAACCGCTCCGAGGATACCGGCAATCAGCATGATAATGCAAGCAACCAGCATTCCTTTTTTGGTGCCGAATTTCTGATCCACCATACCAAGCGCGAAACTGCCCACAAGGCCGAAGATCATGATCATTGCCATTACGCCGGAAAAACCGCCGAATTTGTTCAGACCGCTGCCCATCTGGCTTAAGATCGCATTGGTCTGTGTCATGGTACCTACCGAGAACATCAGAAGAAGTCCCGCAGGAATGGTGATAAACCAGAAATCCCGTGTCGTTAACGTATGATTCAGTTTCCATACCGTCGTCTTTTTGTTTTCGATTTCTTCTTCCATCATGGCTTTCGCCATTTCCGGCGTCATATTCGCGTTGTTATCACGGAATGCGCCGACTTCCTCCGGATAATCCGGGATCAGCGCCACACCCAGCAGCCAGCCGACGATAAAGATAATCAAAAACGGCAGGAACGCCTGTGCCACATGGGGGGTTCCGCCCTTAAAAGCAACTGCCGCAAATGCTCCCAGCACACCGTTGCCGATAGGGAATGCGAAGGTGGCGATGCCCATCACGCTTCCTTTTCTTGTAGGGAACCACTGGCCTACCAGAATGGACAGTGCGAAGGTGCCATACATTACAGCCAGCACGGTACCGATTCCATAAACCGCGCGCCAGAGCATCTGCATCGGTCCGGGAATATAGCCGGGAATAAACATGATTCCAAGCAGTGCGATAATCGTTAAAAGTCCCATCAAAACGCCGAGTTTTTTCACGCTCTTTAACCGGCCGATGAAACTGGATGCAATCAGCTGAACAATTACGCCGATCACCGATGCAACAGTATAGATCGTAGACAGAACCTGCTGGCCGCCATACAGATCAGCCAAGATGTTTAACGGGTAGTTACCCACTGCAGTGTATGCAAGGAAGCCTGTGGCAATCCAGATGATCAGGATCCAGCCCCTCACACCGTAACCTCTTACTTTTTTCTGTTCCATAACGTCTCTCCTCTCTGAACTGGATACTTCCCTTTTTCTATTTCTCTTTGC
Organism: Clostridium sp. SY8519; assembly: GCF_000270305.1. Lineage (NCBI taxonomy): Bacteria > Bacillati > Bacillota > Clostridia > Eubacteriales > Clostridiaceae > Clostridium > Clostridium sp. SY8519. Next base: position 2,824,292 of record NC_015737.1, read on the forward strand.
TCTTATTATAACGGTTCCCCGGTAGTTTCCACATGGGAATCATAACCACATTTTCCATTGTTCTACGCTCTTAAAATGTGCATCGTGCACATTGTTTATTGATGAATTCTTTTATATCTGCTATTATTTTAGAAAATATTAATTGCTGATGTTGATTTCGCACACAGCCGAAAACAATACAATATCCCAGTAATACTTAGGAAAGGGTTTTATTTATGAAATTAAGTCTCTGGATGTTTTTAAAAAATCTGATGCCCTATCAGCCCCAAATACACTGCAGCCGCTACGACCGCGCCATCGACTCGATTCATGTGTATGATCCCTCGATGGAGCTTCAGGATGATCTCATGTATTTTTCCGATCTTGCGGCGGCACCCTTAGACCGCATCGGCGCCAAAATCGATCCCGGGATTTCCGATGGAATTCTTCTCTGGAACCGCAGAGACTGGATTTATCTGAATACCACCAGCCATACAGAAGTCATCAACTGCATCCTTTCCACCGTCCATACCTATTTCGCCTGGTCTGACGCATGTACCCAGGCAATCCGGGGAAACGCGTCCCTCAGTGAACTTCTGAATCTTTTTGAAAAAACCTTCGGCACGCCTTCCATGATCATTGACTCTGCCCAGTATCTGATCGCCATGTCAGACGGTATTACAGAAGAGGAAATCATTATGGATTCCGTCGAAGCAAACAATGTCCGAACCCTTGCGTCTGACAGTATTTTAAAGGAATTTAACCGCGTATACAAAGAAACCTTCTCCGCTGCAGGCACTTTCGCCCTGCCGGATGAATTTTTCCCCACCCGTTCCTACTGCCATAATGTAATCGTGGACAATGAGCGGATCGCTACCATTATCATCCCGCTTCTGGAGGGAAAATGGGATTCTTCCACCATTCAGAACCTGGAAATCTTTGTTCCGTTCTTAAAAGACTGGTTCCTGCAGAATCAGGAAGATGACACCGAATATCTGCTGACCTCCCATCTGGCCCGCCTGCTGGATGACAGCCCCAACGCGCTGGAGGACATCGAACGCCGTCTGACGCTGTTCGGCTGGCTGCCGGAAGATCCCCTTTGTGTGTTCACTGCCGCCGCCGTGTCCGCCCAGACCTATTCCGATGTGCGTCTGCGGCGTACGCTGCCTGCGGAAAACGAAGGCGTCTATGCCATCCCCTATCAGCAATGCCTTGTGATTCTCTGCAATTACCGGATCATGGAATCCGAAAAATTTCACGGCCTGCTGAAGAAGATGCTGATATTTAACCATTACTACGGGGCAGAAAGCCTGGTGTTTCATCATCTGTCCCAGACAAAATCCGCCTATGAGCAGGCACTGTTTACACTGCAGCACACCGAGCCTGCCCTGGGGCTTCTGGTGCAGAGCCATTCGAAAATCGTGTACTATATGGCCGATCTGATCCGTCAGCAGTCCGGTATTTCCCTCAGCCATCCGCTGGTCCAGGAAATCCGCCGTTACGACTCCCTCCATCAGACCGAATATGGCAGCACGCTGTTCTGTTTTCTGAAAAATGAGCGCAATCACAAACTCACCGCAGATGAACTGTATATCCACCGCAACACGCTTTCCCAGCGTCTGGCGAAAATTGACACTCTCTGGCATCCGGATTTCAATGACGCGGAAACCCGCTATCACATTCTCTTTTCCTTCCTGCTGAACTAGAAGACAGGCCAAAACAACGAGTTCTATACTCTTCTTTAAGAAACACTTTATGGTTTTTTCATTTCATAGCCACAGTATGGACACATTTCAGCCGTATGATAAGAACCATCAAAAGAAACTCCTCCCTAACTAATTTCTTTTGATAAGAACTCAATCATTTTCTTTTTCATTTTCTTAAGCCAGCGCTTTTCCCCCCTTTAAGCGCTGGCCCTTTCTTTTTATCGGAATGTTTTCCTGCAGACCCCCGCTCTGCAGGGCAATGAACTAAAAAAAGCTGTAATCCGGAATTTTTTCTCCGGTTACAGCCTTTTTCTCTGTGTGTTTTTTCTCTGTTAGTTCATCTGAAAAATTGTCAGCGCGCAGGTAACGGTTCCGTTCTTATGTTCCTTTACCGTGTATGTGGCGGATGTCTTCCCTGCCACAACCGCAGGACGATTGATGGAATTCTGGTAATCTGCAGACTTCAGTTCCGCATACGCCTGACGGGCCTGCCGGTCTGTCACGCTGCTGTCCATCGTCTGAACCATGTCACGATACACCGGATACATCCTGCTGTCATCAGCCGCCTGCTTCAGATACAGTTCCACGGTCTGTCTGCCGCCCGCAGCAGTTACCACTGCGCGAACGCCGTGGATCTGGTAGACATTCCCGGTTCCTGCCGGCTTTGTCTGATATTCTCCCTGCGCATTATAGGTACGGATAAATGAAGCTTCCGAATCAGAAACTCTGGCAGCCGCAGATGCACTGGTACTGCCGCTTCTGCTGATGCCGCCGATCATTCCTGTCACAGCCGCTGCCATCAGTATTCCGGCGGCAGCGAATCTTTTTTTCTGATTTTCATATGGCAAACATCCCTTTCGTCTCTGCTATCGAATCATTTCACATACTCTGCTTTGTTTCCGTAGAGATTGTATGCAATCTGCCGCCGGCTTTCCAGTCATTTTTTCGATTTTACTGGTCAAAAATTGCCTGTTTTATGTACGGAAACATTTCTGAATCGCTTTGGTGCTTCCAAGCACCATTAATACTTCGCCTTCTTCCAGCACAGTAGTGGCCATAATCTCCGGATCCAGGACACCGTTCCGTTTTACCGCAAGAATATTGACATGATGTTTTCTGCGCACATTCAGAGCGCCGATGGACTTGCCGCTCCACTCGACGGGCACCTGCACTTCCACCAGGGCATACTCATCCGTCAGCGCAATATAGTCCAGGATATGATCCGCTGAGAAGCGGGATGCTGTCCACTCTGCCATCTGCTTTTCCGGAAAAACCACATAGTCCGCACCGTTTCGCAGCAAAAACTTTCTGTGGATCTCATTATATGCTTTGGAAACGACGACCTGCGCTCCGTTGTCTTTCAGTAAAAAAGTAGTCATCAAAGACGCTTCGAAATTCTGCCCGACGGACACCAGACAGAAGTCAAAATTTCTTACCCCAAGACTTTGAATCAGCTCTTCACTGGTTCCGTCTCCGATCAGCACATCCAGCGCGTATGCCTGAATCGCCTTCAGCCGCTCCTCTTTCTGGTCGATTGCCATTACCTGATGCCCCAGCGCGCTCAGCTTTTTGACTGCATATTCACCAAAGATCCCGATTCCTATCACTAATACTGATTTCATACTGTTCTACCTTTCCGCATTTTTCCAGAAAACCGTTCCCCATATGCCTAACCAACCGCGATATCTTCCGTCAGGAACCTGCCGGAACCGGAGCTGTTCGGAGACCGCATGGCAAAAATCAGGGTGAGTCCTCCCACGCGTCCCACATACATCAGCAGGATCAGCAGCAGCCTGGACACCGGGGACAGGCCCGGCGTGATTCCCAATGTCAGCCCTACGGTACCTATCGCGGAAGCAGTCTCATACATACAGGTGAGGATCGGCAACCCCTCAAGCAGACTGATTATAATAGCTGTCAGCAGCTGCAGGGTCAGATACAGGAACACAATTGCCCCGGCACTGCGGATACTGTTTTCCGTAATTCTTCGATTCATGACAGTCACATCTTTTTTCATGCCGAATACCGCAAAAGCCGCGCAGACCATCACGACTACCGTTGTCGTTTTTATTCCGCCGGCCGTAGAAGCGGTAGAACCGCCAATCATCATGAGAATCGTGGTAACCAGTGTGCCCGCGTCACTGAGGGCATCCTGGTCCGCAGTGTTAAATCCGGCGGTACGTGGTGTCACTGACTGAAACAGCGCCATCCAAATCCGTTTGCCCAGGGGCAGCGTATGAAATTCCGCGAAGAAGAAATAAAGAAATCCCCCGGCAAGCAGTACCGCCGCGGCAAGCAAAGACACTTTGCTCTGCAGCCGCCATCGACGGATATGAAATCCATGGGTCCGGATATCATGCCAGGTCAAAAAGCCGATTCCTCCGATGAAAATCAATGCCATAATTACGGTATTTACCACCGGATCATAACGGTATCCTACCAGTGAAACATAGGGAGATTCTACCGTTCCGAACAGATCAAACCCGGCATTGCAGAATGCCGAGACTGAATGAAAGATCGCAAACCAGATCCCTTTTATGATCCCATAATCCGGAATCAGACGCGGTGCCAGAGCGGCTGCGCCGATGCCTTCGATGGCTAGGGCACTCAGAATAATAAACCGTGCAAGCTTCACAATTCCCTGGATCTGCGGTGCGGAAATCGACTGCTGCATCTGACTGCGCTGCCCCAGGCCGATCTTTTTCCCTGAGATCATATGAATGGCAACGGCCATGGTTACAACCCCCAGCCCGCCGATCTGGATCAGCAAAAGAATAATGAGCTGTCCCCAAAAAGACCAGTAGCTCGCCGTATCATGCACAATCAGGCCCGTGACACAGGACGCGGACGTGGATGTAAACAATGCGCTGAAAAAGCCCGCGCTTTTGCCGGATACTGTCGCAAACGGAAGACACAAAAGTACGGCTCCCACCAGTATTAATCCGGCGAATCCCATGGTAATAATCTGTACCGGCCTTAAATAATTTCCAATCGATCGTCTGTGTTTCATCTTTCTGTGCGCCTCTGACTTGAAAAGAAATAACAACAATCCCCTGAACCGATGCAATACCATGCACATTCAGGGGATCTGTTTCAGCAAATATAACAGGGGCAGAAGGACTTGAACCCTCGACATTTGGTTTTGGAGACCAACGTTCTACCAACTGAACTATACCCCTATATCTTATGATAAGTCCTGCGACTCACAAAAGATATAATACCAAGTTACACCATGTAAGTCAACAACTTTTCAAAAAAATTCTGTTTCTGCGAAAAGAAACGAAACGTGATTTTCTGTCCCCATGACTGTCAATGCATCAGAAAAAGCAGGACGGAAAAACCGACTGCAGCAATCAGAAGAATCAGTATGATTCCAAACAGCAGCTTTTGTCTTCCGGTTCGCCCTTTCCTGGAATATGCGGTCTGAAACGATACCGGCTGAAATTCGACGAGAAGCTCCCTGGCCCGTGCCGCGTCTTTTTCCCGCACCAGAATGTCCTGCCCCATCATGGAACTTCCCATATACACATCCTGCAGTCCCCCCTGATAAAAGGCAGGGATCCCATGACTCTGCAGAATCTGCACAATCTGATCCGCTTCTGAATACCCCGGTACATCCATGATTTTTACAAACGTATCTTCACTCATCGCTCCGTTCACCTTCCTCAGCATCTGTACCTGTTTTTTTCATTATAGCGCACAGCAGCGGTCTGTCCATTACCAATAAGGATAGAAAACAGATTTAATCCAGAATTGCAGACACTCTTTCCTGAAGCTCCGGTACTACTTCTGCTTCAAACCAGGGATTCTTCGCCTGCCAGCGAAAATTCAACGGGCTGGGATGAACAATCGGAAAATATTCCGGCAAATAATCTTTGAAACAGCGGACGGTCTCTGTAAGATTGCGCTGCATTCTTTTTTTCAGATAGTACTTCTGGGCGTATGCGCCGATTAAAATTGTCATCTGTATCCGCGGCATCATCCCGCGGATCAGTCCATGGTATTCTTCCGCAATGAACTTCCGGGGCGGAAGATCACCGGTTTTTCCTTTTCCCGGATAATAAAAATCCATGGGCATGATGGCAATGGAATCCGAATAAAATACCTCGCTGGTGATTCCCATCCATTCCATCAGTTTTTCTCCGGATTTGTCATGAAAGGGTATTAAAGACTCTTCCACTTTTTTTCCCGGCGCCTGACCGATCACCAATATTTTTGCCTCCGGATGAATCTGATAAATCGGTGGGATTCCGCGCTTTGTATACGTAAGATTTCTGGTATCCTGTTTCAGCTTTTCTGTCACTTCTTCTATTGTCATGCCTGCTCCTTTCCCTCCCGTTTCCTGCTGATACGAATAAAATTAAGAAAAGGGCTTCTCCGTCAGAAGAACTTTCCTATTTATACCAAAAAGGCGAAGTCCCATGGACTCCGCCTGCTTCTCTGCATACCTTCAAAACTTCATACAGAAGAGATGCTTCCCTTTATGATCCGCTTGCTTGGATAAGCCCTCGAACGATTAGTAACAGTCAGCTCCATACATTACTGCACTTCCACCTCTGTCCTATCTACCTTGTACTCTTCAAGGGTTCTTACTTCCTTCTGGAATGGGATATCTTATCTTGGGGTGGGCTTCACGCTTAGATGCCTTCAGCGTTTATCCCTTCCGGACTTGGCTACCCTGCGATGCGCCTGGCGGCACAGCAGATCCACCAGCGGTCCGTCCAGCCCGGTCCTCTCGTACTAAGGCCAGCTCCCCTCAGATATCCTACGCCCGCGCCGGATAGGGACCGAACTGTCTCACGACGTTCTGAACCCAGCTCGCGTACCGCTTTAATGGGCGAACAGCCCAACCCTTGGGACCTGCTCCAGCCCCAGGATGCGATGAGCCGACATCGAGGTGCCAAACCACTCCGTCGATGTGAACTCTTGGGAGTGATAAGCCTGTTATCCCCAGGGTAGCTTTTATCCGTTGAGCGATGGCAATCCCACTTTGTGCCACCGGATCACTAAGTCCTACTTTCGTACCTGCTCCACCCGTCGGTGTCGCAGTCAGCCTCCCTTCTGCCTTTGCACTCTTTAGATGGTTTCCAACCATCCTGAGGGAAACTTTGAGCGCCTCCGATACCCTTTCGGAGGCGACCGCCCCAGTCAAACTCCCCGCCTGGCATTGTCCCACCGCCGGATTACGGCGGCTGGTTAGAAGCCCAATACTGCAGGGGTGGTATCCCAACAGCGACTCTGCACAGACTGGCGTCCATGCTTCTTTGTCTCCCACCTATCCTGTACGTGCAGTACCGGACCCCAGTACCAAACTGGAGTAAAGCTCCATGGGGTCTTTCCGTCCTGGCGCGGGTAACCAGCATCTTCACTGGTACTTCAATTTCACCGGGTGCATTGTCGAGACAGCGCTCAAATCATTACGCCTTTCGTGCGGGTCGGAACTTACCCGACAAGGAATTTCGCTACCTTAGGACCGTTATAGTTACGGCCGCCGTTTACTGGGGCTTGAATTCAAAGCTTCGCTTGCGCTAACCTCTCCTCTTAACCTTCCAGCACCGGGCAGGCGTCAGCCCATATACCTCACCTTTCGGTTTCGCATAGACCTGTGTTTTTGCTAAACAGTTGCTTGAGCCTATTCTCTGCGGCCCACTCACGTGGGCACCCCTTCTCCCGAAGTTACGGGGTCATTTTGCCGAGTTCCTTGACAATGCTTCTCCCGCCGGCCTTAGGATTCTCTCCTCATCCACCTGTGTCGGTTTACGGTACGGGCATACCGGTAACGATAGCGGCTTTTCTCGGCACAGGGGCGGCGCTCTTCGCTACTGTTATTTCGCTCCGCGTCACACAGCCCCCCTCCCCCATAAGGATTTGCCTCATGGCAGGGCCTGTGCTTGCGCCGGGCTTTCCGTTCCCGGCTCGCGCTCTCCCCATGCGTCCCCGCAGTTCTGTACCGGTATGGTACAGGAATTTCAGCCTGTTGTCCATCGGCTACGCCTTCCGGCCTCGCCTTAGGTCCCGACTTACCCAGGGCAGATCAGCTTTACCCTGGAAACCTTAGATATTCGGCCTGGAGGATTCCCACCTCCATCTCGCTACTCATTCCGGCATTCTCTCTTCCCGGAAGTCCACGGCTCCTTATCGGTACCGCTTCATCCCTCCGGCAATGCTCCTCTACCAATGCATTGCTGCATTCCTGAGCTTCGGTGCTGTGTTTGAGCCCCGGACATTTTCGGCGCAGGACCTCTCGACTAGTGAGCTGTTACGCACTCTTTGAATGAATGGCTGCTTCTGAGCCAACATCCTAGCTGTCTTCGAAATCCCACATCCTTTTCCACTTAACACACACTTTGGGACCTTAGCTGCAGGTCTGGGCTGTTTCCCTTTTGACCGCCCGACTTATCTCATGCGGTCTGACTCCCATGGACCATCTCTGCGGCATTCGGAGTTTGATATTCTTTGGTAAGCTTTGACGCCCCCTCAGAAATTCAGTGCTCTACCTCCGCGAGACTCCCATGAGGCTAGCC